>NZ_CP046266.1:5237528-5602542 GCF_009720625.1 Metabacillus sediminilitoris | reverse complement strand
TGTATAAATATATAATATAGTAATAAAGCGTCTTTTCGACAAATCTCATTAATTGTGGACAACAATTTACACAAGCTGTTTATAAACTTTCCACATGTTATCCACAGACTGTGGATAATGGGATTTTACACATTCGATATTAAGAGTGAAAACACAAATATAATATCAGAATAAAACTAGAGATGCAACGCTTTTTACAAACTTATCCACATAACTAATCGATTGTTGAGGAAAATTGTCCACAAGAGGCTAGGATGTGAAAAACCTGTCGATAACCAATGTGGATATTGAAGAATGGTGTCGAAATCTTATCCACAAGAAGAAAGCTATACAAGAACGAATCATGTAAAACATCCAGCGGCTGATGAAAATAGTTTGAGAAAACGAAAGGTTGCAACTAGGAGATGAAGAAGTTTCGTTATGGATCAGCTTGGACCAGCCAGAGTATTAAAATTAAAAGTACAAGGGTGGTTGACAATTTATATAGTTGGTAACTATAATTAATAAGACTGTCTTTAACTGTTATTCCTCAGGGAGGTGTCATATATGAAACGTACTTATCAACCAAATAAACGTAAACGTAGTAAAGTTCATGGTTTCCGTAGCCGTATGAGCACAGCTAATGGACGTAAAGTTCTTGCTCGCCGTCGTCGCAGAGGAAGAAAAGTATTATCAGCATAGGCCACTGAAAAATCAGTGGTTTTTTTTTTCAGAAATGGAAAATCACCATATCTATTAAAAAGAAGTATAAAAGCGATAATTGCTCGAGAAGATCGAAATTTGTTTAAAGCATTTTTGTTTTAGACATAATGATGGTGAGAATTTTGCTGAATGATAAGGAACACAATGCTCAGGCAACCTTAACCAAGCGACGATCATGTGGGGAAGGTGCCTAAGCTGGATAACCATGCGTTTTATCAGGTTCTAAACAGGAAGCAAAACATACCGGAGTGAAACAATATGAGAAGGAAATATAGAATTAAAAAAAATGAAGATTTTCAAAAAGTTTTTAAACTAGGGAAATCAATCGCAAATAGACAATTTGTTCTTTATATTTTGCAAGATCCTGAAGAACGAGAATTCCGAATTGGATTATCTGTCAGCAAGAAAATAGGCAATGCTGTTACAAGAAATCGTGTTAAGCGCTTAATTCGACAAGTATTTTTAGAAGAAAAGCATCGAATTGTAAGCGGTAAAGAGTTTATTATAATTGCAAGAAAGCCTGCTGCTGAAATGAATTATCATGAAGTGAAAAGTAGTTTAAATCACTTATTTCGCAAGGCGAAATTATACAAATCTAAATAAATGTAGAAAAATGTAGAAATTATGTTAATGAAATCTTTTGTATATAAAAGAAAATACATAATAAAAATGGTAAGATGATTATTGTGTGAAACTTTTTCTATCTTTTAACGTACTGAATGTATCTATTATTGATTAGGAGGAAAAAAGGTTTGAAGAGGCGCATACTTTTAATAACAGGGTTATTAAGTATTTTAACCCTTTTAACTGGGTGTACAGAGGTTAATGTACCGATTACAGATGAAAGCGAAGGATTCTGGAATTCGTATATCGTCTATCCATTATCGCAATTAATTACATACTTTGCTGAAATAACCGGTGATAATTATGGAGTATCCATTATTCTGGTTACAATTATCATTCGTTTAGTATTATTACCATTAATGCTTAAACAAACAAAAAGTTCAAAAGCCATGCAAGCATTACAGCCGGAAATGGCTAAACTAAGAGAAAAATATAGTTCAAAAGATCAACAAACACAGCAAAAACTTCAGCAGGAGACAATGGCTTTATTCCAAAAGCACGGTGTTAACCCTCTTGCAGGTTGTTTTCCATTAATTATTCAAATGCCAATCTTAATTGGTTTTTATCATGCGATTATGAGAACGGAAGCAATTGCTGAACATACCTTTTTATGGTTTGATCTAGGAGAAAGAGATCCATTCTTTATCTTGCCAATCGTTGCAGGGATAACAACATTCATCCAACAAAAGATGATGATGGCTGGAACGGCAAATCAAAATCCGCAAATGGCCATGATGCTTTGGTTGATGCCAATCATGATTGTCGTCTTTGCAATTAGTTTCCCTGCAGCACTGTCATTGTACTGGGTAGTCGGTAACTTATTCATGATCATTCAAACATACTTTGTAAAAGGACCTGAACTTAAGGGAGTAAAAGATGGGGGAAATAAGAAGTGAATGAGGTAACTGCTAATGGACTTACTGTCAATGAAGCAGTCGAAGAAGCACTAAAAAAATTAAAAGCAGATAGAGAAGAAGTAGAAATCATCGTAGTCGATGAAGGCAGAAAAGGTATTTTTGGGATTTTCGGGAAAAGATCGGCAACTGTTAAAGTAACTCTTATTCATGATCCAGTAAAAGAGGCTCAAAATTTTCTTTCAAACGTAATGGAGAAAATGGGGATTGATGCTCAAATTAACGTCAATCGGTCTGGGAAAATTGTTACGTTTCAACTAACAGGGGACAAGCTGGCAGTTTTAATTGGAAAAAGAGGACAAACGTTAAATTCTCTGCAGTATTTAACACAATTAGTTGCAAATCGTTACTCAAAGTATTATATACAAATTGTCGTTGATGCAGAAAATTATCGCAGTCGAAGAAAAGATACGTTAAACCAGTTAGCGGAACGACTTGCTAAACAAGCTATTCGGACCTCAAAGAATATTTCTTTAGAACCAATGCCGTCATATGAACGGAAAATTATTCATGCTGCTTTATCGAAATTTACTGAACTAAAAACCTATTCTGTTGGAGAAGAACCAAATCGACATTTGGTTATTTCACCAAAACGAAAGACCGACTCGAAATAGAGTTGGTCTTTTTTTATGGAGAAATACTGATCAAGAAGTTGAAATTTTCTATAAATCAAAAAAGGAAGATGAATATACTTTAGTGAGCAAATATTGTTATTAACATGTGGATAAGTTAAAATAAGTAGAGGATTAAAGTGGGGAAGAATGTGTTGTGGATAACTAAGGATTGTTTTACTTTCTTATAGAAGTGAAATATGTTATCTTAAAAATTTGATAATACGTATGGTAAGAAGGAAAATACTTAATATATAGATTAATGTTAAAAAAGAGAGGTGATCGTAAAAATGGAGTTAGACACAATAGCAGCCATATCTACGCCTTTAGGAGAAGGAGCAATTGCAATCGTAAGATTAAGTGGAGAGGAAGCAATCGAGATTGCGGACAAGCTTTTTAAAGCACCTACTGATAAAAGGCTAACACAAGTTGACTCCCATACGATCCATTACGGTCATATTATTGATCCAGCGACTGGGAACGTCGTTGAGGAAGTCATGGTTTCATTGATGAGGGGACCAAAAACATTTACGAGAGAACATGTTGTTGAAATAAATTGTCACGGTGGTTTAGTAACTGTTAATCGAGTATTACAATTAACGATACAAAATGGTGCACGACTTGCGGAACCAGGTGAGTTTACGAAACGTGCTTTTCTAAATGGACGTATTGATTTATCGCAAGCAGAGGCAGTAATGGATTTAATTCGTGCAAAAACAGATCGAGCAATGAATGTTGCGTTGGGGCAAATGGAAGGAAGATTATCAAAGCTTGTTCAAAAGCTTCGACAAGAAATTCTCGAGACTTTAGCACACGTTGAGGTTAATATTGATTACCCTGAATATGATGATGTCGAGGAAATGACTCATACGATGCTAATTGAAAAAGCTACTTTTGTGAAAAATGAACTAAATAAACTCCTTCAAACTTCACAACAAGGGAAAATCTTACGTGAGGGCCTGGCAACAGTCATTATCGGCAGGCCGAATGTTGGAAAATCATCGTTACTAAATAGCCTTGTTCATGAAAATAAAGCGATAGTTACCGATATTCCAGGTACAACAAGGGATGTAATCGAGGAATATGTAAATGTAAGAGGAGTTCCTCTGCGTTTAGTTGATACAGCAGGTATTCGGGAAACTGAGGATATAGTCGAACGAATTGGTGTCGAACGATCAAGAAAGGTGTTAAAAGAAGCCGATTTAATCCTTCTTGTCCTTAATTACCATGAAGAGTTATCACATGAGGATCTTCAACTTTTTGAAGCTGTAAAAGGTATGGATTTAATTGTCATTGTTAATAAAACAGATCTTGAACAACGGATTGATCTGGAAAAAGTGAAGGAACAAGCGGCTGGTAGACCTGTTGTGACAACCTCCTTATTAGAGGAAAAAGGGATTGACGAATTAGAAGAAGCGATTAGTACATTATTTTTTCAAGGGAATGTACAAAGCGGTGATTTAACATATGTATCAAATTCCCGTCATATTGCCTTATTAACAGCTGCCCAAACTTCTATTAATGATGCATTAACAGGTATTGAAGCAGGAGTTCCTATTGATATTGTTCAAATTGATTTAACACGATGCTGGGAACAGCTTGGTGAAATAATTGGTGACGCTGTTCATGAAAGCTTAATTGATCAATTATTTTCACAATTCTGTTTAGGGAAATAGATTCGGTTCGATAAGAGGCTTTGCGAAGCTTAACTGATGAAACACAGATTAATGAAAAAAATAGGAGGTTTATACATGTCTTATCATGCTGGAGATTACGATGTAATCGTAGTTGGTGCAGGCCATGCCGGATGTGAATCTGCACTTGCTTCCGCGAGAATGGGAGCAAAAACACTTGTCATTACTATTAATTTAGACATGGTGGCGTTTATGCCCTGTAATCCGTCAGTAGGCGGACCCGCAAAAGGGATCGTTGTTCGGGAAATCGATGCCCTTGGCGGAGAAATGGGAAGAAATATAGATAAAACACATATTCAAATGAGGATGTTAAATACAGGTAAGGGACCGGCTGTTAGAGCGTTACGTGCACAAGCTGATAAATTTGCATATCAGCATGAAATGAAAAAAACATTAGAAAATGAGAAAAATTTAACATTACTTCAAGGAATGGTTGATAAATTAATTGTGGAGGACGGAATTTGTAAAGGTGTTGTGACTCAAACAGGTGCTGTATATTCTGCAAAAGCTGTTGTTCTAACAACAGGTACTTTCCTAAGAGGAGAAATCATCTTAGGAGAACTTAAATATTCAAGCGGTCCGAACAACCAACAGCCTTCTATTAAATTATCTGAGCATTTACAAGAATTAGGATTTGATTTAGTCAGATTCAAAACAGGTACACCACCTCGTGTTAATAGTCATTCCATTGATTACAGCAAAACAGAAATACAACCAGGTGATGAAGTACCACGAGCATTTTCTTTCGAAACAACGAAATATATTACAGATCAGCTTCCATGCTGGTTAACATATACAAGTGAAGACACACATAAAATTATTGACAATAATCTACATCGCTCACCGATGTATTCAGGCATGATAAAGGGGACTGGCCCGCGTTATTGCCCTTCTATTGAAGATAAAGTTGTTCGTTTTAATGATAAACCTCGACATCAAATCTTTTTAGAACCTGAAGGCAGAAACACACAAGAGGTTTATGTTCAGGGGCTTTCAACTAGCTTACCAGAGGATGTTCAGCAACAAATGCTAAAAACAATACCTGGTCTTGAAAAGGTTCAAATGATGAGAGCAGGTTATGCGATTGAATATGATGCAATTGTCCCAACTCAATTATGGCCAACGCTAGAAACAAAAAACATTCCATCATTATTTACAGCAGGGCAAATTAACGGTACATCAGGATATGAGGAGGCGGCTGGCCAAGGATTAATGGCAGGTATTAATGCTGCACAAAAAGCACTTGGAAAAGAAGAAGTCATTTTAAGTAGGGCAGACGCTTATATTGGTGTTCTTATCGATGATTTAGTGACGAAAGGTACAAGTGAACCATATCGTTTATTAACATCAAGAGCAGAATATCGGTTGTTATTAAGACATGATAATGCTGACTTACGTTTAACAGAAAAAGGAAAAAAATTAGGATTAATTTCTGAAGAACGCTTTGAGAAATTCATGAATAAAAAACATGCAATTGAGCAAGAAAAAGAACGTTTAAATACGATTATTATTAAGCCAAACCAAGAAACTCAAAATTTAATTGTTTCAGTAGGCGGTAGTGAGCTTAAAGATGGTATTAGGTCTTCTGACCTATTAAAGCGTCCTGAAATGAAGTATGAACATATTCAACAACTGATACCTTCAGAAGAAGAAATTGACCCTGAAGTTGCAGAACAAATCGAAATTCAAATTAAGTATGAAGGTTATATTGAGAAGTCATTACAGCAAGTTGAGAAATTAAAGAAAATGGAAAACAAAAAAATTCCAGAAAATATTGATTATGATGCAATACATGGTTTAGCAAATGAAGCACGTCAAAAATTAAAAAATGTTAGACCATTATCAGTTGCGCAAGCATCTCGTATCTCAGGGGTAAATCCTGCTGACATATCGATTCTATTGGTATATCTCGAGCAGGGAAAAATTGCGCGGGTTTCAAATCAATAAATAGAAAGGTTTTGAATATGGATAAAGCATTATTTCAGTCAAGTCTTGCAGATAAAGGAATTATCCTTTCTCAGCAGCAAATGGATCAATTTGATTTATATTTCAATTTGCTAGTAGAATGGAACGGAAAAATGAATTTAACGTCGATAACAGAACAAAAAGAAGTTTACTTAAAGCACTTTTATGATTCTATATCGGCTGCATTTTATTTTGATTTTTCAAAACCTCTTTCTATTTGTGATGTTGGAGCAGGTGCAGGTTTTCCAAGTATACCAATAAACATTTGTTTTCCACATTTACGAGTTTCAATCGTAGACTCATTACAAAAGAGAATTAATTTCTTATCACATCTTACGAAAGAATTAGGTTTACAACATGTTCAATTATTCCATGACCGTGCTGAGACTTTTGGTCAAAAACAGGAACATCGAGAATCATTTGATGTTGTCACTGCTAGAGCTGTAGCAAGGCTTTCTGTATTAAGTGAATTATGTATACCACTAGTAAAAAAGGATGGCTACTTTATAGCCATGAAAGCAGCAGCGGCAAAAGAGGAGCTGGATGCTGGTGAGAAAGCCCTTCAAATACTAGGCGGGAAAGTTCAACATATTCACTCATTTGAATTACCCTTGGAAAATAGTGAACGGACAATTTTAGTGATCGAAAAGATAAAGGGGACACCGAAAAAGTATCCTAGAAAACCGGGGACTCCAAATAAGCTTCCGATTGAGTAAATGTTTCACATGAAACATTTACTTGAACATTTATGAATATTGCAGGAAATAATTAAACTGACAGAGAATAATATAATTGGTAGTTTTTAAAGGTGGTGTAAGTACATGAAGCATCCATTTTCTCGGTTTTTCGGTTTGGGAGAAAAAGAAGTAACAGAGCAGCAATTTAATATGGAAGAAGCGCAGGAAAAAGTAGAAATAGAAGAAGATCATAAAGAAGAGGTCAAAAAAATCCTCATAAAGGATATTGTTCCTAATCGCTTTCAACCCCGAACCGTTTTTTCTAATGAGAAAATAGAAGAATTAGCGCTAACCATTCGTACTCACGGGATTATTCAACCTATAGTTGTTCGCGAAATTGATGGGCAATTTGAGATTATTGCTGGTGAAAGACGTTGGCGAGCTGTACAAACTTTAGGTTGGGATGATATACCTGCAATTGTTAAGGATTTTAATGATACGGAAACAGCAAGTGTTGCTCTCATCGAAAATCTCCAGAGAGAAGAGTTAACATCAATTGAAGAAGCTGTTGCATATTCAAGACTTCTTGAATTGCATAATCTTACACAGGAAGCTTTAGCTCAGCGTCTTGGAAAAGGGCAATCAACAATAGCGAACAAGCTGCGCTTATTAAAACTCCCACAAGAGGTACAGGATGCCTTGCTCAAGAAAGAAATAACAGAGCGACATGCACGAGCACTAATTCCACTAAAAAACCATGAGCTACAACTAAAATTATTAGAAGAGATTATTGAAAAACAACTAAATGTTAAACAAACAGAAGATCGAGTTGTTAGGCTCTTGGATAAAGATATTGTGAAACCGAAACCTAAACGAAAAGCATTTAGTAGGGATACTCGAATTGCAATGAATACAATTCGTCAATCCTTATCAATGGTAGAAGACAGCGGTGTTAAGCTAAATACAGAAGAAGAAGAATTTGATGAATATATTCAACTTACGATAAAAATACCTAAATAATAGGTAATGTTTATTTTATATACTTTTACTTATATAGATTGATTTCATACTGGATTTATACGATATTCAGAATATAGTAGAATGAGAGAGGGCCTGACATAATGTGTCAGGCCTTTTTCCTATTTAAAAATGTTTATTCCTGCCCATTAATAATAGAAAATATCAATTTGTAAATCGAATTTCCCTAAATTCGACTAAATAGTAGAAATCATAAAAAAGTAAATCTTTTCTATACTTTTTCATGATAAAATAAAAAATGATAAGAACAGAAATATTTTATTATGATTATTTTCCATAATCAATTCTAGTAGTAATAGAGTTTTTATTAATGAAAGCAGGTGGCATCGTGGGGAAAATCATTGCAATTGCAAACCAAAAAGGTGGAGTTGGAAAAACGACGACATCTGTAAATTTAGGTGCTTGCTTAGCATACATCGGTAAACGGGTGCTTCTCGTCGATGTTGACCCACAAGGTAATGCAACAAGCGGTATAGGTATTGAAAAGGCAGATGTGGAACATTGCATATATGATATTTTAGTCGATGATGTTGATGTAAAGGAAGTCATTAAGCCTACTGCTGTCGAAAATTTAGATATTATTCCTGCAACGATTCAGTTAGCAGGTGCAGAGATAGAGCTTGTGCCGACCATTTCTCGTGAAGTCAGACTAAAGAGGGCATTAGAAACCGTTAAACATCATTATGATTATATGATTATTGATTGTCCGCCATCATTAGGCTTACTGACAATCAATGCATTAACTGCATCTGATGCCGTATTGATACCTGTACAATGCGAGTACTATGCATTAGAAGGGCTAAGCCAGCTATTAAGTACAGTTCGTCTTGTACAGAAACATTTGAATACGGAGTTAATGATTGAGGGAGTTCTATTAACGATGTTAGATGCTAGAACAAACTTAGGGATTCAAGTCATTGACGAAGTAAAGAAATATTTTCAGGATAAGGTTTATCATACGATTATTCCGAGAAATATCCGTTTAAGTGAAGCACCAAGTCATGGTCAACCAATTATTATTTACGATCCAAGGTCTAGAGGCGCGGAAGTTTATTTAGAATTGGCAAAGGAAGTGGTTGTAAATGGCTAGAGGTTTAGGAAAAGGAATTAATGCTTTATTCTCAAACATAGAGGCAGGGCAGGAGGAAACGGTTCAAGAGATTAATATAAACGATATTCGCCCGAACCCCTATCAACCTCGGAAAACCTTTGAACAGGAAGCAATTAATGAACTGAAAGAATCTATTTTACAACATGGCATTTTACAACCAATTATTGTTCGGAAAAGTATAAAGGGATATGAAATTGTTGTTGGAGAACGGCGATTTCGTGCAGCTAAAGAGGCAAAGTTAACGGTCATACCAGCTGTAACTAGAGAATTAACAGAACAGCAAATGATGGAATTAGCCCTTTTAGAGAATTTACAACGTGAGGACCTTAACCCAATTGAAGAAGCTCAGGCTTATCAGACGTTAATGGAGAAACTTAACTTTACCCAAGAAGCGTTAGCAAAGCGTTTAGGTAAAAGTAGGCCCCATATTGCCAACCATATTAGACTATTAACTTTACCAAAACAGATCCAGCAGCTTATTACAGAAGGTCATTTATCAATGGGACATGGTCGTACTCTGCTTGGATTAAAGAAAAAAGATCATCTGAAGCCACTTGTCGAAAAAATTATTCGTGAACAGTTAAATGTCCGACAAGTGGAATTAATTGTTCAACAGTTAAATGATAAAGTTTCACGTGAAACGAAAAAGAATAAGCCGGAAAAAGATGTTTTTCTAAAAGAACGAGAAACCTATTTACAGGAGTATTTTGGTACATCCGTTACGATAAAAAAACAAAAGAAAAAAGGGAAAATTGAAATTGAATTCTTCTCTCAGGAGGATCTTGAACGCATTTTAGAATTACTGAATGCACAACAATCTTCTTAACGAAGATATTTTTTCCTACAGGACTGGCTCTTAAGGAGTCAGTCTTTTTATAATGGTAATCGTAATTTTTCATGAAAAGAAAGGCGGAAGAGGATTGGTTTTATTTGGAAGTGCTGTGAATGCAGTAGGAATCATTATAGGTACAATTATTGGTTTACTGCTTAGGAAAATACCTGAGCAAATGAAACAAACAGTCATGTCTGCAATAGGTCTTGCTGTTGTTGTGCTTGGTTTAGATATGGCCTTATCGAGTGATAATTTTTTTATTGTGATAATTAGTTTGATAGTAGGTACTGTAATTGGTGAGTTACTTCGTCTAGAGGATGGTTTACAGCAAATTGGTCATATGCTTGAACGTAAACTCGGTCGGTCTCAAAGCGGAAATATAACACAAGGTTTTGTTACCGCAACATTAATTTTCGTCGTTGGTGCAATGGCTATCGTGGGTGCTCTTGATAGTGGATTAAGGCAGGATCATGCTATTCTTTTAACAAAATCAATGATTGACGGCTTTACGAGCATTGTGTTAGCAAGCACACTTGGAGTCGGGGTATTATTATCAGCAATACCTGTATTTTTATACCAAGGTGGTATTGCAATATTTGCGAATGTTATTCATCAATTTCTGTCAGATTCATTGTTGGAGCTATTAATTGCTGAGTTAACTGCAACAGGAGGAGTACTAATTTTTGGAATTGGTATTAACATGCTTGGTATTAAACAAATTCGTGTTGCCAATTTACTACCAAGTATCATCGTTGTTACCATCATTGTTCTAGTGCAATACCATTATTAAATGGTTCTTTAAACGTAAGCTCGCTTATTCCATCCCTGATCAGGGATGGAATTTATTTTTCTTTAAAAATTTTAAAGGGAGAATAAGAGATCTGTAAAGGGTTGAAGGCTTAGTGCACAATGAATCTCTTTTTGCAAAGTCGCATTCAATTAGAGCATTGTTTTTATATGAAAGCTTAGTGTATAGCAGAATCTTGGTCATCCTTTAACCAATCTTTTCGAAAGGATTGTCGTTTTTCTATATATTTTTTTTCTGCTTCAATTACTCCTTTTGAAATAATCGTAGCCATATTCATAACAAGGTGCAGGCGAGTATTCTGTAAAACTAAAAACTCCATAAAACCACTAACATTTACGATTCCTGTAATATGCATATTACCTACAGCAGGAAGTTCCTTATTTACACCAGCACCAGGCTTAATGGCTCCTTCAGCAACTTGGATATAACCGACGCTTTTAAATCTCCCTAAGCATGCATCAATAGCAATAATAAAAGGATTACGGTGTTTCTCTTTAATAAATTTCATTGTTTCTTCTAAATTAACTGCGTGTACAGGATCTTTCAACGTACCATATACATGGAAGTGTGATAATTCATCTTTTATATTAAAACCTATTAAAGGACCTAAACAATCTCCTGTTGAACGATCTGTTCCAATGCATACAATGACAATTGGTTTAATATTTAGTTTTGGCATGTTTTCAATAATCATATTTGCTAAGTGCTGGATTGCTTGTTCATCTTCATAATAAATTCGTTCTTGTATTTTAGATGAATGAAAAAGTCCTGATTTTAGATTCATAGATTTCACTCCCACAACATAGTAGTAACAGTATACGGAGGAAAGGGTATTTCTATACATGCATGTTGTAATTAGGACAGCCTTAAGAGGTGAGAAAAGGTGAATTCAGGATTAAAATGGATGTTTTTAATCTTAGGTACAATTATTGGAGCAGGTTATGCATCAGGTAGGGAATTATGGCAATTTTTTGGGTTTGAAAGCGGACTGGCTATTGCTATTTTCACTGTGATTTTTATTATAGCTGTATATGTCATTATGAAAATAAGTTATGAAGAGAAATCGAATCATTTTTTCCCTGTGTTAGAGAGGTTAATTGGCAAAAAACTTTCATATGTATATGATGTTTTAATTATCTTGTATTTATTTAGTACAACAGTTGTCATGTTAGCAGGTGGTGGGGCTACACTTGAGGCATTTTCCGTCCCTTATTGGGGAGGGATCATCATTATTTCCGTTCTAGTCGTGCTTCTCTTTTTTAGTGATACAAATGGAATTATTAGACTTAATGCAGTGATCATTCCACTACTAATCGTAGGTTTGTGTTATGCTTTATTGTCATTTAATTTCTCAAGTCATCATTCTTGGGTTGTCGATTTGACAAAGCAATATAATTGGCCGGCCGCCTTTACCTTTACATCGTTAAATATTTTACCCTTAATTGCGGTTCTATCCGCAATTGGCAAGGAAATAAAGAGCCTGAAAGAAGCAAAAGTCGCTAGTATAGGAAGCGGTATTTTGTTAGGTGCGATTTCTTTTATTTACAATGAATCATTGGTGCAAATGGCAGATTATCTTACTGAATATGAAATTCCATTGTTTGCAATTTTAAATGGATCACCATTTGCGGTATTCTTATTTATGTCGATTATGCTTTGGTTTGCCATATATACGACAGCGGTTTCTGGAATATTTGGACTAGCATCAAGATTCAAGCACATGACAAACTTACCATTTTGGTTTATGGCATGCGTCTTAATCTTACTAATGATTCCCTTTACAAGATTTGGCTTTGCAAACCTTGTTGCCATTTTATACCCAATTTACGGATTGATTAATCTATATCTGCTTATGACCATCCTGCTTTTTCCATTATTAGATCGCTTTAAAACTCGGTAAATCCTTGATAAAATACATGAAAAGGCTGACTTAACAAATGTCCTTTTAATGGATGAAAGGATATTATTTGCCTGAGTCAGCCTTGTTTTTGTTTGAACAAAGTCCATACGGTATTATTTTATCGCGTTTAAACGAAAGATATAAAAGTCCATTTCCAATTAGGTATTCTTCTGCTTACTAGGGGTACTTATAGAGTATAATAGGTTTTGAAAATAGTATGATACATAAAAAAAACAGTTATTTAGAAAAAGGTGATAAGATTGAAAATACTTGAAGATATGTGGAATCAAGCTTATGAGTACATCACAAATGTTGAATTATGGATTAATTTAGGACAAGGGTTATTAAAAATCTTTTTGATTATGTTTATTTCAACAATCTTTATTCGAATTGGTAAACTTGCTATTGGGAAGATCTTTTTCTTCCGCGGAAAATCACCTCTGCGTATTTCAGAAAGAAGGGAAAATACGCTTGCAAAGCTATTGGAAAATATCTTAACGTACGTCGTCTACTTTATAGCTATTGTTATGGTTTTAGAGGCAATGACCATTAATGTGGGGGCATTGCTTGCAGGTGCTGGAATCGTAGGACTTGCAGTAGGGTTTGGAGCACAAAGTTTGGTGAAGGATATCATTACAGGATTTTTCATTATTTTTGAAGATCAGTTCTCTGTAGGGGACCATATACGAGTTGCTTCTTTCGAAGGGACTGTGGAAGAAATTGGTCTAAGGACAACAAAGATTAAAAATTGGACAGGCGAGCTGCATATATTACCAAATGGCAGTATTACTGAAGTAACGAACTTCTCTATTCATAATAGTATGGCTGTTGTTGATATTAGTATCTCATATGAAACAGATATACCAGAAGCAGAACGTATCGTCCAGGAATTACTCAACGAGGTTGCAGATAAATACGAGGAAATTGTTACTCCTCCTGAATTACTTGGTATTCAAAACTTAGCGGCATCAGAGGTTATTTTACGCGTTGTTTGTGAAGTACAACCAATGAGTCATTTTAAAATTTCACGATTGCTGCGAAAAGATATTAAACTGCGTTTAGATGAACACGGAATTGAAATACCATATCCAAAAATGGTGATGTACAACAGAAAAGAACAAGTTGGGTAAGAGTGGAGGTTAACACATGATTGAAAAGGAATACGGTTTAAATGATGTTGTTGAAATGAAAAAACAACACCCTTGCGGAACAAACCGCTGGAAAATTATCCGTATGGGAATGGATATAAGAATTAAGTGTGAGGGATGTGACCATAGTGTGTTAATCCCTCGCAAGGAATTTTCCCGCAAGATGAAAAAGATACTTGTTAAACACGAAGAAACAAGTGAATAGGCTGAGGGGATAAAAGATGAAACAAGTATTTAAATCATCCTGTTCGTTAAACTGTTGGGATAGTTGCGGTTTCGAAGTCACTGTTGAAGATGGGAAAGTGATAAAAGTTGATGGTGATAAAGAGCATCCTATTACCAAAGGGAAAATTTGTGGCCGCGGAAGAATGCTTGAGACAAAGACAAATTCCAATGAACGGTTAACAGCACCGTTAAAAAAAGTGAATGGTAAGTTCATTGAAGTTTCTTGGAAGCAGGCTCTCGACGAAATTGCTGACAAAATGAGAGAGCTTAAGAAAAACTTTGGAACGACCTCTGTCTTACATAGTCATGATTATGCGAATAATGGACTGCTGAAAAATCTTGATAAACGGTTTTTTAATTGTTATGGCGGAATTACAAATTTAGTCGGCAGCATTTGCTGGGGGTCTGGAATTGAAGCCCAAACATGGGATTTTGGCAGCTCAAATAGCCATGCACCAGATGATATTTTTCATAGTAAGCATATAGTCATCTGGGGCAGAAATGTCGCTAGAACGAATATGCACTTATTTCATTATTTACAAGAGGCGAAAAAAAGAGGAACAAGTATAACAGTCATTGATCCTATTTATAACGCTACTGCTAAAATAGCTGATCGCTATATATCCGTTAAGCCAGGAATGGATGGATTTGCAGCAATTGGTATTATGAAGGAAATAATAAATAGTCATAAACAAGATCAACATTTTATTGATAACTACACAGTAGGCTATCAAGATCTTTTATCATTACTAAATCAGATAAATATGGATGACATCCTGACCAAGTGTGAGATCTCAGAAGAGGAGATAAAGTATTTAGCTTCTATTTATCATAATGGACCCACCTCTACCTTTTTAGGACTTGGTATGCAGAGGTATGCGAATGGCGGAAATACGATTCGATTAATTGATGCTCTCGTTGCAATTAGCGGAAATATAGGTATTCCAGGTGGCGGTGCCAATTTTGGAAATCTGCAGGTCGGGAAAAGTTTTAATGTAGATGCTCTTTCTTTGCCGCATTTACAAATGACATCAAGACAATTTTCAATGATGAACCAGGCTGAGGGGATTTTAGAGGCGAAAAATCCAGAGATTAAAATGATTTTTGTTACTTGTGGGAATCCACTTGCACAGGTCCCGAATTCTTCTAAGGTGAAGCAAGCATTTGAATCTGTCGATACACTTGTTGTTGTTGATCACTTTTTAACAGATACTGCTGAATTAGCTAATTATGTCCTTCCAACGACAACAGTATTTGAAGAAGAAGATATTTATTATGCATCAATGTATCATCATGTGATGAATTATGGAGCACAGCTTGTTGAACCGCCTGGAGAAGCAAAATCTGATTTATGGATATGGACTCAATTAGCAGAACGATTAGGTTTTGCAGAAGCATTTTACTTTTCGCGAACGCAGTTTTTAGAAATGGGACTTTCCCATTTAACACAATATGGAATTACTCTCGAACGCCTTAAAGAAGAAAAGCGGATCGCTCTGCCAGTTCAATTTGTTCCATGGGAAAATAAACAGTTTTTAACACCTAGTGGAAAATTTGAATTTACTTCTGCATTTGCTACTGAAAAAGGGTATGAGGGTAAGCCGCAGTACTTGCCGCCAAAAGAATCTGTTTTGACAAATCCTTCATTAGCAAAGAAATATCCATACCAACTATTGTCCATACATCCTTTAAGATCAAATCATTCTCAGCACTATTTCCTTATCGATGCTTTAAAGAAGGTTAGAATTGAAGTATCTGAAGATATCGCTAAAGAGAAAAATTTAGCAGAAAATGAAGCTGTCACAATTTATAATGATCGAGGAAGGCTGTCTGGGACAGTGAAGATTATGAAAAGAGCCCATCCTAAAACGATTAATGTTGATGAAGGACAATGGCATAAGTTTGGTGGTTCGGTTAATTTACTTACACCTGATGATCAATCAGATAATGGTCAAGGCAGTATTTTATTCGATTGTTTAGTCAACATTGAGAAAACAAATGAAAACTAAGTACAAAGGAGAGCCAAAAATGGTTCTTCTTTTTTATTTAGAAGGATAAATTTTTAACCCATCTATTAGTATTTAGCTATAAACCTTGTTCACATCGTGGATAAGGTAAAATAAGGCGCTTTTGCATTTCGTATGACTTGCTTGTTTTTTAAGTCATTACTATCTATAATTGTTGAAGGTTGGTAAGAATTCGGACAAAATTGTTTGTATGAAGGAAAGGGGCCGAAACCCGCTTAACTCACTCATACTTTCCAAATTTAATTACAAATAGACTAGTTTCGAACAAATAACTTATTTAAAGCTAACGTCCATCGCAACTAAATGTTGGGTTTAGTAAAAAAGCGGTGATAAGTATAGTAGCTTTCTATAAAGATAGAGGAGTGGAAATATGGCATTAACTGCTGGTATTGTAGGTCTTCCAAACGTTGGGAAATCAACGTTATTTAATGCAATTACACAAGCTGGTGCAGAATCAGCAAACTATCCATTTTGTACAATTGATCCTAACGTAGGAATTGTAGAAGTACCTGATGAGCGATTACAAAAATTAACAGAGCTTGTAAAACCTAAAAAAACAGTTCCAACAGCGTTTGAATTTACGGATATCGCTGGAATTGTTAAAGGAGCAAGTAAAGGTGAGGGCTTAGGAAATAAGTTCCTTTCACATATTCGTCAAGTAGATGCAATTTGTCATGTTGTTCGTTGTTTCGCAGATGATAATATTACACATGTATCTGGGAAAGTTGACCCAATCTCTGATATTGAAACGATTAATCTTGAGTTGATTTTAGCTGACTTGGAAACAGTTGATAAGCGTATTGACCGAGTGGCAAAGCTTGCGAAGCAAAAAGATAAAACAGCTTTATTTGAGCATGAAATTTTAGTGAAACTGAAAGATGCCTTTGAAAGTGAAAAGCCTGCACGTGCAGTCGAATTTACAGAAGAGCAAACAAAATATGTTAAACAATTACATTTATTAACAATCAAGCCGATTCTTTATGTGGCAAATGTTAGTGAAGACGAAGTGGCAGATCCGTCTGGCAATGAATATGTCCAACAGGTTCGCGAATTTGCTGCTGGAGAAAATGCAGAAGTTATCGTTGTCTGTGCGAAAATTGAATCAGAAATTGTTGAGCTTGAAGGCGAGGAAAAAGAAATGTTCCTTGAAGAGCTTGGCATTGAAGAATCTGGATTAGATCAGTTAATTAAAGCATCTTATCATCTCCTTGGATTGGCTACTTATTTCACTGCTGGTGAACAAGAGGTGCGTGCATGGACTTTCAAAAAAGGTATGAAAGCACCACAATGTGCTGGAATTATTCATACGGATTTTGAAAGAGGATTTATCCGAGCTGAAACAGTTTCTTATGATGATTTATTAGCTGCAAAGACAATGGGTGCAGCACGTGAAGCAGGTAAAGTTCGTTTAGAAGGTAAAGAATACATTGTCCAAGATGGAGATGTTATACATTTCCGATTTAATGTTTAAACAGCATTTACAGCATCCGAAGTTAAACGGGTGCTTGCGCATTAAAAGGTAAAATATAATATAAATTTTAACCTAGTATTGTGTCTAGCTCCAGCACCCAGCGACTAGTGTACTTCACACTCCTTATACGCTAAGTCAACATCGAATCGCTAACGCTCTTCGTTTCCTTTATCTCATACGGAGTGCTCCAGTCCATACGTCGCTAAACGGGTGCTTGCGCTTTTCGTTTTTTTTTAGTATAATACCTAATTGTGAGTAATTTATTTTAATTGCTCCTTGCCCATTGTGGGCCGTTTAGACCAAAAGGAGGTGTAAGATGATGAAAAAGTATGAAGTTATGTACATCATCCGTCCAAATATTGAAGATGAAGCAAAGAAAGCTTTAGTTGAGCGTTTCAACAATGTTTTATCTGATAATGGTGCGGAAGTAGCAGAAGCAAAAGAGTGGGGCAAACGTCGCCTAGCTTATGAAATCAACGATTTCCGTGACGGTTACTATATGCTTCTTCAAGTTAACGCTGAAGCTGCAGCTGTTCAAGAATTTGATCGCTTAGCTAAAATTAACGAAGATATCATTCGTCACATCGTTATTAAAAAAGAAGACAAATAATCTTAATGTTAGATAAGATATTTCAAAAAGGATGGTTCTGATGTTGAATCGAGTAGTATTAGTCGGAAGACTAACAAAAGATCCGGATCTGCGTTACACACCAAGTGGAGTTGCTGTTGCAACATTTACCTTAGCTGTAAACCGTGCGTTTACAAACCAACAAGGTGAAAGAGAAGCTGACTTTATCAACTGTGTGATTTGGCGTAAGCAAGCCGAAAACGTGGCAAACTTCCTGAAAAAAGGTAGCTTGGCAGGTGTTGACGGTCGTTTGCAATCACGTAGTTATGAAGACCAAAGCGGGAAACGCGTATATGTAACAGAGGTTGTTGCAGAAAGTGTTCAATTCTTAGAACCTAAAGGTGCTAGTGGCGGAGGTAATAATAACTTCAACAATAATAATTCCGGTGGGTATCAAGGGAATTCTGGTAATCAAAACCCATTCGGTTCAGATCAGAATCAACGTAATCAAGGACGTACAAGCTTTGATGATGATCCATTTGCAAACGATGGGAAACCTATTGATATATCTGATGATGACTTACCGTTTTAAGTTAAAATATATGATCGTATCCTAACATAATAGAAGGGAGGAAATTGACAATGGCAGGCGGACGTAAAGGTGGACGTGCTAAACGTCGTAAGGTGTGTTTCTTCACATCAAACGGTATCACACACATCGATTATAAAGATGTTGATTTATTAAAAAAATTCGTATCTGAGCGTGGTAAAATCTTACCTCGTCGTGTAACAGGTACAAGTGCAAAATACCAACGTAAATTGACTGTAGCTATCAAAAGAGCTCGTCAAATGGCTTTATTACCATACGTATCTGGTGAATAATAATTGATTAGCACAGATAAGGATGACATCCTTTCTGTGCTTTTTTCATATAGCTTTCATCAATGTCACTACGTTAGAGAACATTTAGTGAAATGAAAAAGATAATCTCTTTAAATGAGGTGAAAGAGTGAGGCGTGTTCATGTTATAACAGAAGGGGCCATTTTATTAGCATTATTCTTGGTTTTTATGCTTTTTGCTTTATATGCACCATTCATAGGCACAATTTTACTCTTTGTGCTTCCATTACCATTTATGATCTATACAATAAGGCATGGTCATGGAATGGCTTTTATGTTGTTAATAGCGGCAAGTATTCTGTCGATTTTATTTGGTTCAGTAGCGAATATTTTGATCGCCTTCACATTTGGGTTCAGCGGATTAACGATGGGCTACTTTTATAAAAAAAATCAGTCAATGGCAGCCTTAATAGGTGGAAGTATCGCATATACAATAAGTATAGTCATTTCTTACATAGGGGTTATTGTATTTTTTCAAATTGATCCTATTAACGATTCAATCGGTATCCTTAAAGAATCGATTGAGCAGTCAAAATCAATGATGATGGCTATTGACCCTAAAATTGATGTTGATAAACAATTTAAAGGGTTTGAAGAAGGAATGAAGTTAATCCCTACTTTAACACCAACATTGTTTGTTTCAACTGGAATGCTATTTGCCCTTCTTAGTCATCTTATTGCAGTACCAGTACTTAAGCGATTAAAGGTTGGACTTTCCCCATTAAAGCCATTTAGAGAGTGGAAATTGCCGGTAAGTATCGTTTGGTATTATTTAATTGTATCGATCTTGCTGATGATAAAGCATGACCAAGATAGCTTTTACTTTATGGCGTTGATTAATTTATTTTTTATTTTGCAGTTCTTTATCCTTATTCAAGGTTATTCGTTTATTTATTACTATTCATACATAAAAGGCCTGTCAAAGGCAATACCTATTATCATGGTCATTGCTTCACTGCTCATACCATTATTACTTTATCTTGTTAGAATCTTAGGTATAATTGATTTATGCTTCCCTCTACGTGGTAAAATAACTAAAAAGTAAGAGTGTGAATTATTGCCTGAGAGGAGTTGATGAAAACGAATGCCGAGTTTTTATGAAAAGCCATTAATCCGTTATTCTGTTTATGCATTAATTGCCATAACAGTAATAGCTGTACTGTTTTTATACTTCTTTCAATGGATAATTGGTTTAGTCATATCTATTTGTTTAGGAATTGCCCTTTATTTTCTCCAAAAGGCTATTTCCAGCTTACATACAGAAATGGAGGACTACATTACAACGCTTTCTTATCGACTAAAAAAGGTCGGGGAAGAAGCATTAATGGAAATGCCCATCGGTATCATGCTTTTTAATGATCAATTTCATATTGAATGGACGAATCCATTTTTGACATCTTGTTTTGATGGTGACACATTAGTTGGGAGATCCCTCTTTGATGTAGCAGATGCGTTAGTGCCATTAATCAAACAAGAAGTTGACACAGAAACCATTACCTTGCATGATCGGAAATTTAAAGTCATTATTAAGCGAGATGAACGTCTATTATATTTCTTTGATGTAACAGAGCAAATTGAAATTGAAAAGCAATATGAAGATGAACGAACAGTACTTGCATTAATATTTTTAGATAATTATGATGAGCTTACTCAAGGAATGGACGATCAGTCGAAAAGTGCCATCAATAGCGAGGTAACAGCTTTATTGAACAAGTGGGCAAAGGATTATGGTGTATTTTTAAAAAGAATTTCCTCGGAACGCTTTCTCGGTGTGTTAAATGAAAATATTCTGTTGAAATTAGAAAAAACCAAATTCTCTATTTTAGATGAAGTTCGAGAGAAGACAACAATGCATAATGTATCGTTAACTTTAAGTATAGGGATTGGGACTGGTGTATCTTCATTACAAGAGCTTGGCGATCTTGCTCAATCTGGTCTTGACTTGGCGTTAGGTCGTGGCGGAGATCAGGTTGCCATAAAACAAACAAACGGTAAGATCAAATTCTTTGGCGGCAAGACAAATCCAATGGAAAAACGAACGAGAGTACGAGCACGGGTTATTTCACATGCACTAAAAGAAATTGTTTCCGAAAGTGATAAAGTGATGATTATGGGACATAAATTTCCAGATATGGATGCAATCGGTTCTGCCATAGGTATACTAAAAGTATCAGATGCAAATGAAAAAGAAGGGTTTATTATCCTCGACCCAACGACACTTGATTCAGGGGTTGGACAATTATTACTTGAGGTGAAACAACACCCGGAACTATGGTCTAGATTTATTACCCCTGACCAAGCGTTAGAGATTATGACGGATGAAACACTTCTCATTGTTGTTGATACACATAAACCATCATTAGTAATTGATGAAAGGCTGCTTATAAGAAGTGAACATGTGATTGTCATTGATCACCATAGACGTGGCGAAGAGTTTATTAAGGATCCAATTCTCGTTTATATGGAGCCATATGCGTCATCTACAGCAGAGCTAGTCACAGAGTTATTAGAATATCAGCCAAAGCGTTTAAAAATGAATATGATCGAAGCAACAGCATTATTAGCAGGTATCATTGTTGATACGAAAAGCTTTACACTACGTACAGGATCACGAACCTTTGATGCCGCCTCTTACTTAAGAGCAAAAGGCGCTGATACGGTTTTAGTTCAGAAATTCATGAAGGAAGATATTGATACTTACGTAAAACGGGCAAAGCTTATTCAACATGCTGATATTTATAAAGAGGGCATTGCGATCTCAACTGCAGAAGATGATGTTTTTTTTGAACAGGTAATCATTGCACAAGCAGCAGATACATTGTTAACAATGAACGGGATTGTTGCTTCATTTGTGATTGCAAGGCGTGATAGTAATAAAATAGGAATTAGCGCCAGGTCACTAGGGGAAATCAATGTTCAATTAATTATGGAAGCTCTAGATGGCGGCGGTCATTTAACAAATGCGGCAACAATGCTTGAAAATTTGACGCTTATAGAAGCTGAAGAAAAATTAAAAGAAGCAATAGAGGATTATCTCGAAGGAGGAATAAAATCATGAAAGTAATCTTTCTAAAAGATGTAAAAGGTAAAGGGAAAAAAGGAGAAGTTAAAAATGTTGCAGATGGATATGCACATAATTTTCTAATTAAACAAGGACTTGCAGTAGAAGCGAACAGTGCAAATGTAAGTTCTTTAAATGCTCAAAAGAAAAAACAAGAGCAGGAAGCAATTCAAGAATTAGAGCAAATGCAAAATCTTAAAAAGCAATTAGAAGCAATAACGGTTCAATTACATGCTAAATCAGGTGAAGGCGGACGTTTATTTGGTTCAGTTACGAGCAAACAAATTGCTGATGAACTTAAAAAGAGTCATAACATTAAGCTCGATAAACGTAAACTTGATTTACCTGATGGGATTCGTTCGCTTGGAGTTACGAATGTACCTGTAAGACTTCATCCTGAAGTTTCAGCAACAGTAAAAGTGCAAGTAACTGAACAGTAAATGTTGGAAGAAGTTGTGGTTTTGTGGAAAGAGTGAAATTTATCTTGAAGCTTAGCCACTTTTTTTTTATGCTTAATACCTAAGAGTTTTTAATTGAACGATCTATTTAAGAATAATTATGTACTAACTTATTTGCGCCTGTCCCTTTCGTATGACAGGTGAACAATGCGCTTATGCTATTCTTATAAGAGATTGATTTATTGATAATTTACTAGCAATTATTAAAAAAAGGACGGTGGTCATCATAAACGAGTTATTTGGTGATCGTATTCCACCACAAAATATAGAAGCAGAGCAGGCCGTATTGGGTGCTATTTTCCTTCAACCGTCTTCCTTAACATTAGCATCAGAGTTATTAATCCCAGAAGACTTTTATCGAGCAGCACATCAAAAAATTTATAATGCAATGCTTGAGTTATCAGATAAAGGTGAACCGGTTGATTTAGTTACGGTAACATCTGAATTAGCTGATGCCAATCTATTAGAAGAAGTAGGCGGAGTTTCCTACCTAAGTGACTTGGCGAACTCTGTACCAACAGCTGCTAATATTGAATATTACGGAAAAATAGTCGAAGAGAAATCAATATTACGCCGATTAATCCGCACAGCTACTGGAATAGCACAGGATGGCTATAGTCGTGAAGATGAAGTTGAAGTTCTATTAAATGAGGCAGAAAAAACGATTATGGAGGTAGCACAGCGAAAAAATGCTGGCGCCTTTCAGAACATTAAAGATGTTCTTGTTCAAACATATGATAACATTGAATTGTTACATGACCGTAAAGGGGACGTTACAGGTATCCCAACAGGATTCCTTGAACTTGATAAAATGACAGCTGGTTTTCAGCGGAATGATTTAATTATCGTAGCTGCACGTCCATCAGTTGGTAAAACAGCCTTTGCCTTAAATATTGCACAAAACGTCGCAACCAAAACAGATGAGAACGTCGCAATCTTTAGTCTTGAGATGGGTGCTGACCAGCTTGTAATGAGGATGCTTTGTGCTGAGGGTAATATTGATGCACAAAGACTTAGAACAGGTTCATTAACACCTGAAGACTGGGGCAAGCTGACTATGGCAATGGGGAGTCTCTCAAATGCCGGGATTTATATCGATGATACGCCAGGTATCCGTGTGAGTGAAATCCGTGCCAAATGCCGTCGCTTAAAGCAGGAAAGTGGACTTGGAATGGTATTGATCGATTACTTGCAATTAATCCAAGGTAGCGGTCGTAGTGACAACCGTCAACAAGAGGTATCAGAAATTTCCCGTACACTAAAAGAATTAGCTCGTGAACTAAAAGTCCCAGTTATAGCATTATCACAGCTATCTCGTGGAGTAGAGCAGCGTCAAGATAAGCGCCCAATGATGTCTGATATTCGTGAATCAGGGAGTATTGAGCAAGATGCTGATATTGTTGCCTTCTTATACCGCGATGATTACTACGATAAGGAATCAGAGAATAAAAATATCATTGAAATCATTATTGCTAAGCAACGTAATGGCCCTGTAGGCACCGTATCATTGGCTTTTGTGAAAGAATACAATAAATTCGTTAACCTAGAACGGCGTTTTGATGATGCTGGCGTTCCAGCTGGTGCTTAAAAAGTGCTTGTTTGTTAGTTAGGAAGAGGATGGCATTCATATGTTATTCTCTTTTTTATGCAATAAATAACATGACAATTAGCAGTGTGATTCTCACAAGAATTCGTACTGCTATTTTTTATATGAAAAGTGTAGCCATACTGATAAAGGTATGACTCATTCTTATTCTAAAGTTGTTGGAATGATTATAACTAACCAGAAATCCATTTTGGGAGGGGTAGAGGACAAATTACTTATAGTACGTTCTACTAAAATAAATTTCACTCAAATAAGTTCTGAAAACAAAAATAAATTTTCTATATAAAAGATTGATGCTCAATAAGCTGCTCGATTAAAGACAGAATGAAGGGTAATCAGTTTTTCATGAATTTCTATGAAAAAATGGAGAAGCTATAAGTAGGAAGAAGTATGATGGATTTTAAATTGTAAGAGTAAAATTATTTCCCCTGAAATATAACCAACTGATTTGGGATAATAATAAGTGTATGTGAAAATGGATTAATTCATAATCCTAGTCAGATGATACGTTGTATTTTATTAATTATGTTGAAATATACGAACAAATACATCTTTTTTAATTTGAAATGTTCGTATTTACATTGACTTTCTAATAGGTCATTGGTAAAATAAACATGTTTGATTAGTGCGAAATTACGGAGGTGCACAGAATGTCTTCAGTAGTAGTTGTTGGAACTCAATGGGGAGATGAAGGAAAAGGGAAAATTACAGACTTCCTTTCTGAAAATGCAGAGGTTATTGCTCGATATCAAGGTGGAAACAATGCAGGTCACACAATTAAATTTGGTGGAGAGACATATAAACTTCACTTAATTCCATCTGGAATTTTTTATAAAGATAAAATTAGTGTAATTGGAAACGGAATGGTTGTTGATCCAAAGGCACTTGTACAAGAACTTGCTTATTTACATGAACGTGGAGTTACAACAGATAATTTACGTATAAGTAATCGTGCGCATGTTATTTTACCATATCATCTAAAATTGGATGAGGTTGAAGAAGAGAGAAAAGGCGCAAACAAAATTGGTACAACGAAAAAAGGAATTGGACCAGCTTACATGGATAAAGCCGCTCGTGTAGGAATCCGAATTTCTGATTTATTAGAACGTGATGTGTTCGAAGAAAAACTTATTAATGCGTTAAAAGAGAAAAACCGCCTACTTGAAAAGTTTTATGAAGTAGAAGGCTTTACTGTTGAAGAAATCTTAGAAGAATATTACGAATACGGACAACAGTTCAAACAATATGTAGTAGATACATCAGTTGTTTTAAATGATGCACTAGATGAAGGTCGTCGTGTTCTTTTCGAAGGTGCACAAGGAGTTATGCTTGATATTGATCAAGGTACATATCCTTTCGTCACATCATCTAACCCGGTTGCTGGTGGAGTTACAATAGGTTCTGGTGTTGGCCCAACAAAGATTGACCACGTTGTTGGTGTATCAAAAGCATACACAACTCGCGTTGGTGATGGACCATTTCCAACAGAATTAACAAACGAAATTGGTAATCAAATTCGTGAAGTTGGTCGTGAATATGGTACAACGACTGGCCGTCCACGTCGTGTTGGCTGGTTTGACAGTGTTGTTGTTCGCCATGCTAGAAGAGTAAGTGGATTAACAGATCTGTCCCTAAATTCAATTGACGTTTTAACAGGAATTGAAACATTAAAAATTTGTGTTGCCTATAAATATAAAGGTGAAACAATTAATGAATATCCTGCTAGCTTAAAAGTTCTTTCAGAATGCGAGCCAGTATATGAAGAACTACCAGGCTGGACAGAAGATATTACTGGTGTTCGTACATTAAATGAGTTGCCGGAAAATGCTAGACATTATATCGAGCGTATTTCACAGCTTACAGGCATTCCATTATCTATCTTCTCTGTTGGACCAGATAGAACACAAACGAATGTTATCCGCAGTGTATACAGCTAATAATGGTTTTCCAACTAAGAAGGGGAAGCGGAAAAGTCCGGTTCTCTTTCTTTTTTGAAAAAAATCTATTAAATTAATAAAAAAATTGTTGTTTAATCTATTTAGGGTGTGATATGATAGATCACGTCCTGTTAAAAGGGTAGTGTAAATAACTCATTTAGAAGATGAGCGATTAGCTCAGTAGGTAGAGCACAGTTGAATCAGCTGCGAAGCAAAACATCAGCGTACAGATCGAGCTGCTTCTTGAATAGCCCTTCTGAGATTTGAGCATACATACTAAGAGTGTTTTCAAACTAAGAGCCATTAGCTCAGTCGGTAGAGCATCTGACTTTTAATCAGAGGGTCGAAGGTTCGAGTCCTTCATGGCTCACCATTTTATTACCATGTTAAAATGGCCCGTTGGTCAAGCGGTTAAGACACCGCCCTTTCACGGCGGTAACACGGGTTCGAATCCCGTACGGGTCACTTATGACTACTAATAAAATCTCTAAATAATGGTCCGGTAGTTCAGTTGGTTAGAATGCCTGCCTGTCACGCAGGAGGTCGCGGGTTCGAGTCCCGTCCGGACCGCCATTTGTTTTATAAGTAAAATCATCAATACATAATAGAATTTAATTCAGAGCACGAACGCATAAGCTGCGAAGCAAAGCATCAGCGTACTCATCGAACTGCTCCTCGAATAATCATCCTGAGATGAGGACGATGGACTAAGTTGAAACGATTCATAAAACATAAATAAAATGCAGTTCTAAATTACTTAAAGCAAAAAAGTGGTCCTAAAGTAAACTACTTACAAATTATGGCTCGGTAGCTCAGTCGGTAGAGCAATGGACTGAAAATCCATGTGTCGGCGGTTCGATTCCGTCCCGAGCCACTTTAAAAAGCATGATTCTAAATGAATCATGCTTTTTCTCTTTTTTTACTCGAAAGTGAAAAATAAAGGGAACATAAGAAAATTATGTATGTAATACTACAATCGTATTACAGTTTGTTACATTTTTAATGAATAGATAAATTGTATGGTAAATTAGTAGAGTTGAGTAGAATGAGAATTTTGTCGATTTAGAACCAATGCCCTATTTAAGAGAAGTTTTCTACGTTCGTTGTAGGATAGTTTTAGGAGGAAATACTGGTGTTTAAGCGTACAAATAGATTAGTAGATCATAAAGGTCGTAACGGAGCTTCATTTATAAAAAAGCTAACAATGTGTGCAGCATTAGCTGCTATATTTACTTTTGGAGTAGATAATGCTTCTGCAGAAACAGCTTTTTCATCTGTTTATCATATTTACCATGATGGAGATTATATGGGAACTGTCGATAATAAACAGCTGATAGATAAGCTTGCTGACTCAAAAGTAGAGAAGCAAAAACAAAACTATCCAAACTTGCAATTAACGGTTGAAGATATAGAAATCATCCCTGAGCAAATGTTTCATCCAGTTTCTAATAATGATGAAGCACTACAAAAACTAGATAATGAACTTGATGTAGCGGTTGAAGCTACTGAATTAATCATAAACGGTCAGTCTGTTGCTAATTTTAAAAGCAAAGAGGATGCGGAAGAAGTTTTAAATAAATATAAGCTTCAATTCGTTTCAGAAGAAGTCCTAAAGGAGCTTGAAGCAAGAAAAGTCGCTAAACTGCCTTTAGAGCCACTACAAGAAGGACAATCTCGAATAGTGGACGTCACATTTTCTGAGATGGTTTCATTCAATTCAAAAAAAGTGTCACCCGACATAGTTCTAACGATTGAGGAAGGCGTTAATCTCTTAAAAAAGGGGACATTTAAGGAAAAGAAATATAAAGTTCAGGAACAGGATGTACTAAGTGAGATTGCAACAAAACATAACTTATCATTGGAACAATTATTACAATTGAATAATGGACTAGAAGAAGATTCATTAATTAAACCTGGTGATGTGTTAAATGTTGCCGTTTTGATGCCTTTTGTAAAAGTGAATGTAAAACAAGAAGTTTCAAAAAAAGAAACGATTTCATTTGAAACAGAGATCAAAGAGGACCGATCCATGTTAAAGGGAGAACAAAAAACAACACAAGAAGGAAAAAGTGGCGAAAAACTAGTTAACTACTTAATCTATGAAGAAAATGGTTCAGAAGTGAAACGTGAAACAGTAGACGAAAAGATGCTAAAAGAACCTGTTAAAAAAGTAATTGTGAAAGGTACAAAGGTTATCCCTTCAAGAGGTACTGGAGAATTAGCATGGCCAGCAGTTGGCGGCTATGTATCTAGTGAATTAGGCCAACGTTGGGGCAAGCTTCATAAGGGAATTGATATTGCTAGACCAAGTGACCGTACAATTAAAGCAGCAGATAATGGTGAAGTCATTTCAGCTGGCTTTAACGGTGGATATGGAAACAAGGTAGTTATTGACCATAATAATGGATTAAAAACAGTCTATGCACACTTAGATTCTATTTCAGTGTCTGTAGGACAAGTTGTATCAAAAGGTCAGAAGCTTGGGGTTATGGGATCAACGGGAAATTCAACTGGAGTACACCTGCATTTTGAAGTATATGATAACGGGAATTTGAAAAATCCAAGGGATTATTTACAATAAGGTAGAAAGGGTCTGGCACATAAATAATTTGCGTCAGACTCTTTTTTTCTTAAGCTTTCCAGCACATTAAACGATCATAAGTATATACCATATTTTAACAGGTGATTACACGTCATTTTATTTATTATATGATAGATAAGAATATGACTTTAAAAAGATGAATCTCATCTGTGAACATGTTACATTTAATAGTAGAGTATACACGTAACCTAAAGGGGCGAATACATTGGAAAAAAAGATTTTAGTTGTTGATGATGAAAAACCGATTGCAGATATTTTGCAATTTAACTTAAAAAAAGAAGGGTATACCGTTTACTGTGCATATGATGGAAATCAAGCATTAGAAATGGTTGAGGAAATTAATCCTGACCTTCTATTATTAGATATTATGCTGCCGAATAAAGATGGTATGGAGGTTTGTCGAGAGGTACGTAAAAAGTATGACATGCCCATCATTATGCTAACAGCTAAGGATTCTGAAATCGATAAGGTTTTAGGTCTTGAGCTTGGTGCTGATGATTATGTAACAAAACCATTTAGCACACGGGAATTACTAGCTCGAGTTAAGGCTAATTTACGCCGTCAACAGGCGATTGAAAATAGTGAAACAAAAGGAGCAACAAATGAAATTACGGTTGGTTCGCTTGTCATCCATCCTGATGCTTATGTAGTATCAAAACGTGGAGAAACAATTGAGTTAACACATAGAGAGTTTGAGCTTCTTCATTATTTAGCACAACATATTGGACAGGTTATGACCCGTGAACATTTACTGCAAACAGTCTGGGGCTATGATTACTTTGGAGATGTTCGAACAGTGGATGTTACGGTGAGACGACTGAGAGAAAAAATAGAGGATAGTCCAAGTCACCCTACATGGATTGTTACACGACGCGGAGTAGGCTACTATTTACGTAACTCTGATCAGGAGTAAGAAATGAAAAAGGTACGTTTTTTTCACTCTATTCAATTTAAGTTTGTTATGATTTACGTCTTACTTATTTTGATTGCTATGCAGATAATCGGAATTTATTTCGTTAAGGAGTTAGAGACTTCACTTAAAAGTAATTTTGAAGATTCTTTATCAAAACGAATAAGTTTACTTGTTTATAATATTGAGCAGGAAATGTCCAGAGATCCAAAGGAATATGCTGACGGGAAAACGCCTGCCGGAGAGATTACAACCATTATTAGAGATTTTGTGACAGATGAGATCCTTGAAGTTCGAGTTATTGATAAAAACAAAAATGTTATCGCAACATCAGATATTAATCAAGATATAGTTGGTAAAAAAACATCAGAAGAAATGGTCCTTCGCGCATTGGTTGGTTTAAATTATGATAACTATTTTATTGATAAGGATTCTGGTCAAAGAGTCCGTGTTATGACTCTTCCTATTAATGAGAATAATTTCAGTGATAAACCTATTGGGGCCATTTATATTGTTGCCTCAATGGAAGAAGTCTTTGCCCAAATGCAAATTATTAACAAAATTTTTGCTACGGGAACAATTCTATCAATGGTTATAACCGCAGCATTAGGTATTTTTATTGCCAGAACAATCACAAGGCCAATGTCTGATATGAGAAAACAGGCAATTGAATTAGCGAATGGTAATTTTTCTCGAAAAGTTAAAGTGTATGGGGAAGATGAAATTGGTCAATTGGCTGTTACATTTAACTACTTAACAGATAAGCTAGATGAAGCCCAGGCTACTACAGAAGGGGAACGTCGAAAGCTCGCTTCTGTCATCGCACACATGATTGAAGGAGTTATCGCTACAAATCGTTATGGACAAGTTATCTTAATTAATAATCCAGCATTAGAGATGTTAGATGTTTCACGTGAAACGCTAACAAATATTTCAATCACAAAATTATTAAATATAGAAGATACTCATACATTTGAGAGTATTTTAGATGAGCAAGAATCCCTTATCCTAGATTCAGGTACTGAGGAAAGACCGGTTATTTTACGAGTTAGTTTTTCAGTGATTCAAAAAGAATCTGGACTTATTGATGGTGTCATTGCTGTCTTATATGACATTACAGAACAAGAAAAAATTGAGCAAGAAAGAAGAGAATTTGTTGCGAATGTCTCACATGAGCTTCGTACGCCATTAACAACAATGAGAAGTTATTTAGAGGCTCTAGCTGATGGCGCTTGGAAGGATGACGAGATTGCTCCACAGTTTCTGAATGTAACACAAACAGAAACTGAAAGGATGATTAGGCTTGTAAATGACTTGCTCCAATTATCTAAGCTTGACCGTACCGAATATCGTATTAATAAAGATTTTGTTAATTTCACCGTTTTTTTCGATAAAATTATTGATCGCTTTGAAATGACGAAATCACAACATGTTTCCTTTGTAAGGAACATTCCTAAAGAAGCACTTTTTGTTGAAATAGATACAGATAAAATTACGCAAGTATTAGATAATATCATTTCAAATGCTTTGAAATACTCGCCAGAAGGTGGAAAAGTAACATTTACGATTGATAAACTTTCATCTGATATTCAAATACGTATTAAAGATGAAGGTGTTGGAATACCTAAGGAAAGTGTCAATAAAATCTTTGATCGTTTCTACCGTGTTGACAAAGCTCGAACTCGTAAGCTCGGGGGAACAGGATTAGGGTTAGCCATTGCAAAAGAAATGATTTTAGCACATGGCGGTGATATTTGGGCACAAAGTGTAGAAGGACAAGGTACAACGGTGTTTTTCACAATACCTTACAACCCGGAACAAGAGGATGAGTGGGAATGAATAAAGAAGCGATTAAAAGTGCCACTTTGACCGTATTAATTTTGATTAGTTTATTTTTCACTTGGAATATGTGGACTCTTCGACCATCATTTGAGTATTTTCAAAATCAAACACTTGTTGAAAGTATTCCGATCGATCAAGAAACAAAAAAAACGTATGAGGTTATAAAGCCACATCAATTATTACTTCATTCTCAAGAGAATCATTTCAGTTCAATCGCCGGGAAATTTACGAATGGACTTTGGAAGGAAATGCAAAACTGGGAGTTTAGTAATGTGAAAAGTCAATCACCCTTCCGGACAAGGGAAGAGTTTCAGAAATGGACCGATGAGAATAATGATGCTAGTATTGAGCTCAAATTCTATAATGAGATCCCAATGTCAACATTTCAATCCATGCTGCAATGGGATTCTGATACAAATGAAAATATTTCGTTTGACCGTATCTTTTTAGATGTCATGACGACTAATGATGCCCAACAAAAGGTTTCTTTTGTTTCATATGATAAAATGATAGTGGTAGAAACGACTGTTAATGATATTGAAGCAAAGGATTTTGTTGCACAAATTTTCAACAGAAGAGATGAGCTTCAGTCTTACTTTTCATATGACACCGGACAAGGGAGTGACATTATGCTCCCAAATGATCAAGTGATATTAGATAGTTATGAATATTTCACTGAAACAATTGACGGAGAAAAGTTTAAAGATGCATTATTTAGTAACCCGCGAATTGTCAAACAAGATGAGAATGTTTCAAGAAATAGATATACAGATGGGATTAGAGAACTTAACATTTATCAAAATCAGCATATGGTCAGATATGTGAATCCAACGTTAAGAGACACGGATTCTGTACGTGCCGGACTGCTTATTGATCAGAGCATATCTTTTTTAAATGATCATGGCGGATGGACAGATAACTATGTATTATTTAATGTGAATGAAAGTGATCAAGAAATAGAATTTATTATGTCTATTCAGTCAATCCCGGTTATTAATTCAGAGGAAAACTCTTTTGGGCCTACAATGATTAAGCAAAGATGGGGGCAAAATGAAATTGCGATTTATGACCGCCCTTCATATCAACTTATCTCAAACATTTCGAACCAATCAACCACATTGATGTCAGGATATCAGGTCGTTGAGTTGATCAAGAATAATCAACAAATTGAAGAAACTAATATCCATAACATTTTTATTGCGTACGAGCTTAGCAGCTCTGATAGTCAACAATTTGTGAAGGTATCTCCAATTTGGTGTATACAAATGAAGAATGGTCAGCTATTAAAAATAAATGAAGATCTAGAACAGTCTGGAGGGAATGAAAATGGAGTGGAGTAAAACAAAGACCATTTTTATTCTTGCATTTCTTATTCTGGATATTTATTTAGCCTATGAATATTTTCAATTACGCGGTGAATCAAATTATGCTGTCATACAGGAAGCAACAATTGAAGAAAAGCTAGACGCAGAAGGTATTGAGTATAAAAACGAGCTTCCACAGGATATTGGAAAAGGCTATTATATAACGGCTAAAAGTAAGGACTTTACTTTAGAGGAGATCAGCAATCTTAAAAATCAAACAATGGTCGTGTCAAATAGTAATCTTCCGATAGATTCTTTTCGAACATTAAATATGGAGTTAAAGGATCCGTTTCCATTACCAGAAGTAAATGTAAAAAGTAAAATCAATCAGTTTTTACGAGAAAATATCATTGGTGGAGAACTGTATCACTACTGGTATACGGATGAAAAAACAAATTCAATTATTTGCATTCAACAGTATAAAAATCAAAATATCTTTCAATCGAAAGAGGATCATATTGCGATGGTGATCTTTTACTTAAATGAAGATAGAGAGATCTTTGCATATGAACAGTCCATGCTTGAGGATATAAATGAGGTTGAGGAAAAGGAAACAGCTATCTCACCTTTAAAAGCACTTGAAGCGTTATACAACAAAAATTTCTTGAAATCAAATAGTAAAATAGAGGATATTGAATATGGATTTTATACTCATATTCCACTTACAAACCAACAAATATTAGCACCAATTTGGCATATTATTGTGGAAAATGAACAAAAAGAAAGAGAAGATTATTATGTTAATGCATTAGAAGGTGATGTTTTACTTTTAACAGAATAGGGGAAAAAGAGGAGTGAATTGTTATGGGCTTGCAGTTTAGTGTTCTTGCAAGCGGCAGTACGGGGAATGCAATTTATGTTGAATCTGATAATCAGTCGTTTTTAGTTGATGCCGGATTAAGTGGAAAGCAAATGCAGAACCTATTTGAGCAAATAGGAAGAGACATTAAAAAGCTATCCGGCATTTTTGTTACACATGAACATAGTGATCATATCAAGGGGCTTGGTGTGCTAGCTAGAAAGTATAAGCTGCCAATCTATGCGAATGAAAAGACATGGCAGGCGATGAACGGTTTGATTGGAGAAGTTGCAACAGAGCAAAAATTTGTCTTCAAAACTGGATCTGTAAAAACATTTGGTTCAATGGATATCGAATCCTTTGGCGTTTCCCATGATGCTGCTGAACCAATGTTTTTTGTGTTCCATCATGAAGGTAAAAAGCTTGCTTTAATTACTGATACCGGCTATGTTAGTGACAAAATGAAGGGCACAATCCGTAATGCTGATGCATTTGTTTTTGAAAGCAATCATGATGTTTCCATGCTGCAAATGGGACATTATCCATGGAGTATAAAGCGACGGATATTAAGTGATGTCGGTCATGTTTCGAATGAAGATGCGGCCATGGCAATGATGGATGTAATCGGTGATGCAACAAAGAGAATTTATTTGGCTCATTTGAGTAAAGATAACAACATGAAGGATTTAGCACGAATGTCTGTACAGCAAACATTAGCAAGCAAAGGCTTTATGACAGGAGAGCAATTTGATTTGTATGATACAGACCCAGCAACCCCAACAACGCTGATCGCAATATAATAAATACTCTCAGTTGCTTAAAAATAAGCCAGCTGAGAGACCTACATAGAAATGTTAAATCGTATTCAACTTTGTTTTTTGACTAAGGGATCTGCCTGGTTAAATTTTAATAGTCAAGAGAATAATGATAGTTAGATGTACAGTACACTATTCAAGTTGCAGTAAGGAAAGGGATGGTGACAAGTAGTGGGCTATTATGATCAAGATTATGAGAACGAAAATACGAAAAAACAAAAGGGAAATAGAGGTGGATGGTTTTTAGCAGGACTAATTGGAGCCATTTTCGGCGGATTTCTCATGTTGGTGGCAATCCCTACTTTATCTAATTTAGACTTTTTACCATATGACATGGATTTAAGTGGTGAGGAGACAGAAGAAGATGATCCAGCAGTCACAACCGGACCAACTAAAAATATATCTGTTAATGTAAATACAGCCATAACAGAGGTTGTTGATGAGGTTTCAGATGCTGTTGTCGGTGTTGTCAATCTTCAAGAAGCAGGCTTTTGGAATGAAACAGGTGAAGCTGGGACCGGTTCTGGTGTGGTATATAAGAAAGAGGGAAAAAATGCTTTTGTTGCAACAAATCATCATGTTATTGCCGGCGCGTCACAGGTAGAAATTAGCTTAAGTGATGGGACAAGAGTTCCCGCAGAAATACTCGGAAGTGATCAATTAACAGATTTAGCAGTTTTACGTGTCGACAGCGCGAAAATTGAACAAGTCGCTGAATTTGGGAATTCTGATAAGGTAAAGCCTGGTGAGCCAGTTATAGCCATTGGAAATCCATTAGGATTACAATTTTCAGGTTCTGTTACACAGGGGGTTATTTCTGGAACAGAAAGAGCAATCCCAATTGATTCAGATGGAGATGGACAAGTAGATTGGAATGCAGAAGTAATGCAAACAGATGCTGCCATTAACCCGGGAAATAGTGGCGGAGCGTTAATAAACATCGATGGCAAAGTCATTGGGATTAATTCCATGAAAATTGCGGAATCTGCTGTTGAGGGAATAGGATTATCGATTCCAATAAATCTTGCCCTGCCGATCATTGAAGACCTTGAAAAATATAGTGAAGTTAGACGACCTTATATGGGTATAGGAATGAGATCGTTAAATGAAGTTTCGAGCTATCATCTTGAGCAAACATTAAAGCTTCCAAAAGACATTGTTTCAGGGATCGTCGTCATGAGTGTTGATCCAGTATCACCTGCAGCACAAGCTGGTCTACAGGAACTTGATGTCATCACTGAATTAGACGGTCAAGAGGTCAAAGACATTATTGAACTAAGAAAAATATTATATAAGCAAGAAGTAGGAGATACGGTGGAATTTACGTATTATCGAGCTGGAGAAAAGAAAACAGGTAAGATGAAATTAGGCGAAGAAAACTTGTTAGGGAGCTAATTTTCAGCTCCCTTTTTTGCGGAAAATAAGGGTTGTGGATAATCGAGACAATGATCATTATTTCCTGTGAATGTGGAAAAAGTAAAGATATAAAACAATTATCCACATGTTGATAAAGGAGGAATGAAGATGCTTTGCTGTGAAGAACATATTGAATTAGCGATAGATATGTATGTGGATGAAAAAGAATTAGCACCAGAAATCGAAAAAATAGAAAAAAACAGTAAGTTATCCACAACTTGTGAAATGTGTGAAAACCCAGCTGTATATATAGTGGGGAACTAATATTCGGCTTTGGTTGTGGATAACTTCGAAGGAAATGTGTATAACTTTTATCTTTCGTTTTGAAATGGGGAACAAGCGTGAACATCTCAATCGTGACAATTGGTAAGCTGAAAGAAAAATATTTAAAGCAAGGAATTGACGAATACTTAAAACGACTTTCAATCTATGCAAAATTAGACATCATTGAGCTGCCAGACGAAAAGGCACCAGAAAACTTAAGTGAAACAGAAATGGAGCAAGTGAAAGAAAAAGAGGGAGAGCGAATCCTCAGTAAAATAAGCGATGACACACATGTCATTGCCCTTGCCATCGAAGGTAAAATGAAATCATCAGAGCAACTCGCAAAAGATCTCGATCAACTCGCGACATACGGAAAAAGCAAAGTAACATTTGTCATTGGCGGATCGCTTGGATTAAGTAAAACTGTCATGAAGAGAGCAAATGATACGCTTTCGTTTTCGAAGATGACATTTCCGCATCAGTTGATGAGGTTGATTTTATTAGAGCAGGTTTATCGTGCTTTTCGGATTAATCGGGGGGAACCTTATCATAAGTAAATGAGGTTTTAAAAGTAGTTTTAATTCCTTAAGCAATAAGATGTCAAAAACAAAGAACTGTAGGCATTTGTCTACAGTTCTTTTCAATCAAAATTGCTAGAAAATCTGTCCTTAGACATGAAGGAATTAAAGAATTTAAATCAAACACTATCAACCATTTTAAACAGAATTCAACAGAAAATATAAAGCTCGTTTAAAAACGTATAGTTGCCAACAAAAAATACTAAAGACTCTTACCAGCGAGTAAGAGTCTTTTTTATAGTCATTAGATGGCTGCCAGTTTTTTGAGGATGCCTTCCACCATTGCATTAATATCTTCATGCTCCGTGTTTTGCAAGTACTCGGGCTTTAGGATCTGGGTTTTCTTCGCCACATAATAATCGAATAGAGCCTGTTTCAATGACATTTCCTCGTCCACTAAAAAGGCTGTATTCACCAATTTCCCTAGTACAGTTTCATCCTGAATAATTAAGATTGAGGGATTCAATTGATTAAAAACTTCTGCTTTCATGCCATTTCGATAAAAGGTATGAATGGCAGAAAGTTGTTCTTTTCTTGATTGCATCTTTTTTTCATAAAGATGCCTACAGCTTGTTTTTAAATCAGCCAAATAAATATCTGAAGCATAGACAGCTGAAAAAACAGCTTGTTCAAACACTTTTTGGAAACGAAGTGGATAAGATAACTCTTCATTGGAAATGGTTTGACCAGCTTCATTTATATAATCAATACAGAGATTAGTCAGCTCCATAATAATGTCTTCCTTCGAAGAAAAGTAGTTATACAAGGAAGCCCGGCTTAAATTCATCGTTTTTGCGATATCTTGAATGGTAAGGGAAAGGAATCCTTGAGTCCGAACGACATGGATTAACTTTTTTACATAGGCTTTTCTCATCATCTGTCTTTCATCAGGTGCAATTTTTCTCAAACTACCACTCCCTTTATCAGGAAATTATATCATAATCCAATGGTGTTCATTCAAATTTTGATATTCCAATTCTTTTCAGTTTACAACTAAAAGAAAGTGGAGTAAGGTTATACGTAGTTAACATTTTAGACATTTTATAATATTTTTGTCTAAAATGAATGGAAAGTATTTAAAGAACTCAAATATTATAAACAATAATCAAAACGAAAAGAGGAGAATATAACAATGACTTCTATGACTACAGCACAAATAACGAATGATTTTAATAAAATTGTGACAGAACGCCGTTCCATTAAAAATTATGATAAGTCCGTAAAAATCAGCCATGAAGAAATGACAGAGATTCTTACATTAGCAACACGTGCTCCTTCTTCTGTTAATATGCAGCCATGGCGCTTTCTTGTGATTGAAAGTCCTGAGGCAAAAGCAACACTTGCCCCACTGGCACGTTTTAACCAAACTCAAGTTGAAACATCATCAGCAGTTATTGCTGTTTTTGGTGATATGAATAATTTTGAGAAATTTGAAGAAATCTACGGCGCAGCTGTAGAGAAGGGATTTATGCCTTTAGAAGTAAAAGAAGGAATTCATGCTTCCTTTTCAGGCTATTTTGAAACGATTTCACGTGAAGATTTGAAAGATGTTGTTTTAGTGGATGGCGGACTTGTATCCATGCAGTTCATGCTTGCTGCCCGCGCTTATGGATACGATACAAATCCAATCGGCGGATATGAAAAAGACAAAATTGCAGAAGCATTTGGATTGGATAAAGACCGTTATGTTCCGGTTATGTTAATCTCTATTGGTAAAGCAGCAGATAACGGACATCCATCAGTTCGTCTGCCTATTGATCAAGTCGCGCAATGGAAGTAATGAAATGTAAATAAGAAGGGATTGACGTTCGATGATTATTATTCATGCAACATTCCATATAAATCCAGCGAAACAGGATTTGTTTCTAGAGGAAATTCAGCCGTTAATTGCTGCCTCAAGAGAAGAAAACGGAAATATTTCATATCGCCTTCAAAAAGATACAGAAAGCGAAAATGTATTTACGATGGTGGAAGTTTGGCAGGATATGCAAGCTGTTGCCAATCATAACTCAAGCGAGCACTTTACCAAGTTCGTAGCAAATGCAAAGGACTTTTTGACTGCACCATTAGAGGTTAAAGCATTTGAGGGGCAGCCATTAAAATTATAGATTTCGGCCTCTTAAATAGAATGAAATGGTGAACCGTATCATAAGTAAATAAGGTTTTTTTCCAAAAAGCAAACAAGCCTACGCAAGGACATTAAATCTTGAATAGGCTTTTCTTTAAAGCTGCAAGTAATGTTCTTTAGCTGTATAGACTTTTCACATATGATTGATTATATCAAGAGACATTTCAACTATGCTATTTTTAAAAATGAGAAAATAAAAACCTCATTTAGATAAAATACGGTGAACCGTATCATAAGTAGTACAAAGTTCCTTTAAGAAAAGAATAAAGAATTATTCAATTTTCTTATTGTAATTAATCGTAATGATGTAAGTATAATAAATTACCGTCACTAATTTTTAGTGACGGTAATTTATTATATACTTTAATGTAATGTTAAGGTTATTTTAGAATATAATTGCTATGAAACACTATTAACATCAATAAGTAAAGGAAGTAATGACAATGAAGGTTACTAGAATTTTATTATATTTATTTGTATTATTTAATATCCTTGGGTTGCTGTATTGGATTACTTTAATGTTAATAGACATATTTAACTAATGGTAATAGATTAGGTGTTACTCAGCATTTCTTTCTCAGGTGGCATGGAGTTGTTGTTTTCTCTTTTATTTTCATTGGTTGTAAACATAAATCTAGATTAAAATACTTATCAAGACTTAAATGATAAATTTTCGTTCTAAAAATGATTAATGTAAACGCACTCGTATAAAGAACAAGGCTCATTAAATTCATATTTCCAGAAAGTATGAAGTTAATGTGCATAAAGAGACAGATTAAGATTGATGGTATAGTAAGTAATCCCATTATAATAAGTACACCAAGAATAATTTGAACGATAGGAATGACATAGTTTAAAGTCATCACATATTCTAATAATACGTTTTCAATGAAAACTTTATAAAATAATGTGACATTTGGCTTCTCTAATGCACTGATTAAATATTCATTCAGAAATACCCCCGGTTCTTTAAACCATAATTTTTCGGAAATTTTGGTTACTCCAGCTAATAGCCAACCAATTCCAAAGAGAATACGCATTAAAACAATAAGAGATGGAAACAACCATCTTTTTTTATTTACTTTTGATTGAATTGCCATTCGACTACTCCTCCCTTTTAAATATTTAGGTTGTTTTTTCTTATATAAACTTTTTTGCCTTAGGTAAAAAATAAGTACAAAAAAAAATTGTATGTTTGATTTTGGACTATTTGCATTATATGCATTACTATCAAAAAAAAGTTTCCCTAACGCAAAATATTTTACCACATCGAAAAGAATATTAATAAATATTAATGGAGTATTTTTTTTATTTTGTTAGAGCAGGAAACCTAAGAGCCCACACTAATTGGTGGGGAAGAGATTATATAGATATAAATACTTTTTGTTATAAACTAACTATGTACATTGTATTCTTACGGTGAACCGTATCATAAGTAAATGAGTTTTTTTAAGAGGAATTGAATAAATTTCTCTTTTTCATTTTCATAGACCATAAGAGCAAGAATGAGGACGAAAAGAAGATAGCTTCCTTGTTAAAATGAGTCCAACAACCATTAGGAGGCAATAAAATGAATAAAATTCAGAAATTCAATGAGCTGCATACGTCAAAGGAAGTTTTATTTTTAGGAAATGCGTGGGATATCCTATCCGCCTTAACACTCGAGAAAGTGGGATTTAAAGCGATTGGCACGACGAGCTGGGGGATTGCTAATTCTTTTGGATATGCTGATGGTGAATTAATTGATTTTGAAAAACATCTTGGAATCATCAAAACAATTACAGAAAATGTGAAAATACCTGTCTCCGCAGATATTGAGGCAGGCTATGGTGATGGCACGGAACAAATTGTTACCAATGTTTTAAAAACAGCAGATGTTGGAGTTGCTGGAATAAATATTGAGGATTCACTGAAAAAACAAAAAGGGTTAAGAGATATATTGGAGCACTGTAACCTTTTATCAAAAATTAGATCGGCTCTAGATAAAAATGGTTATAAAAATTTTTATATTAACGCTAGAACGGACACTTATTTACAGAGCAATAAACCATTACTAGAGACTATTGATCGAGCTAAGTCCTATGTGGAGAGTGGAGCTAGTGGAATATTTGTTCCTGGATTGATCGATCATGATGAGATAAGAAAAATCACTATGATTGTAAATGCACCACTTAATGTATTATCTTTACCTGGACTAACGAATTGTAATAAGCTTAGGGAATTAGGTGTTAAACGTTTTAGTTTCGGAAATGCTCTATCTGACCATTATATTGCTTTTTTGGAAAAGAATGCGGAGCGATTAGTAGAGTTTAAGGATACTTCACATTTATATGAAGATTAAACTAGAAAGGACGGAGAGTATATTGGGGGCTAATATCAATCTTTCTTTTGAAGAAATGTGGGAGAAAATCATTGCTTGTGATAGTAAATATGATGGGTTATTTTTTACGGCAGTGAAAACAACCAAAATTTACTGCCGTCCTTCCTGTAGATCAAGAAAGCCGAAAAAAATAAATGTAGAATTCTTCTATGATATCAAAGAAGTTGAAAAAGCTGGTTTTCGTGCTTGCAAAAGATGTCAACCAGAATCTGATCATTCTCCACATATTGAACTTGTCAGAAATGTCGTTGCGTTCTTAGTAAATCATTATAAACAAAAGCTTGAATTACAGGATATTGCAAATCATGTTGGTGTAAGTTCTTATTATCTTGAAAGGTTATTTAAACAAGAAACTTCAGAAACTCCTCGTACCTATTTGGAAAAAATACGAGTTGATAAAGCGGCTTATCTTCTTACAAGTACAGATCGAACGAACCTTGAGATTTGCTATGAGGTCGGATTTCAAAGTCCTTCAAATTTTTATAAGGTGTTTCGACGTTTAAAAAATTCCTCACCAAGTGAATATCGAACGCTCTTAAATAAGGAATGACAGAAATGAAATGGATCGATAAAGGTTTATCTATTGAGATTTATCCGCCTCCCGAATTTAATTTTAAAGAGTGTTTAGTTTTCTTAGGTAGATCTGAGCAGGAAGTAATGCATCTAATAAAAGATGGTTATTTATATAAACTGGTAAAAGTGAACGGAGAAGTGGTTTTATTAAAAATAGGAAGCACCTCACATTCAATTCAAGTTGAATTCCCAATGAGTACCCCATCTATAAGCACTCTTGAAAAAGTAGTATCCTATATATGGGAATGGTTTGATTTGGATCAAGCGTTGGGGGATTTTTATGAAGTAGCCAGTAAAGATATGATTTTGAAACAAATTGCCCCTAAATATTATGGTTTACGGATAATATGTATTCCAGATCTATTTGAAGCGCTGACCTGGGCGATTATTGGACAACAAATCAATTTAACATTTGCATATACATTAAAGAAACGTTTCGTTGAACAATTCGGAGAAAGTTTTACTATCGAGGGAGACACGTTCTGGTTATTTCCTGAATTCAAAAAAATTGCATCCATAGAAGTGGATGATTTAAGGAAACTTCAATTTACTGTTAGGAAGGCTGAATATATTATTGGCGTCGCGAAAGCCATGACAAGTGGCGAATTGTCAAAAGAAATTTTGCTTCAAAAACAAGATTATCAACATATTCAAAAATCTTTAATGAGTATTAGAGGTATAGGAGCATGGACGGCAGATTATGTGATGATGAAATGTTTACACTATCCATCTGCTTTTCCAATAGCGGATGTCGGCCTTCATCATGCATTAATGCTTCAGTTAGGGATTGAGCGAAAACCGACAATAGAGGAAATAAGAGAAATGTCAATGAATTGGGAAGGTTGGCAAGCATATGCTACCTTTTATCTATGGAGGTCCTTATATGAGTAAACTACATAAATTAGAATACGAATCTCCGATTGGAGTTATAGAAATATGGGGAACAGATGAAGGCATCTGTTCAATCATGTTCTCTGAACGGGATAAAACAGAAAATGTCATGCAGGACGAAGTTCCCAAGGTATTAATGGATTGTTTTGACCAACTTGATGAATATTTTAAAGGTATACGTCAAGAATTTACGTTTCCCTATATCTTTGAGGGTACGAATTTTCAAAAAACAGTGTGGACCGCTTTAACTAGAATAACCTACGCTAAAACAGGATCATATAAGGATATTGCTGTTTTGATTGGGAATGAAAAAGCCATCAGAGCAGTCGGAAGTGCAAATGGTAAAAACAAGTTAAGTATTGTGATTCCTTGTCATCGAATTATCGGTTCAAATGGAAAATTAACCGGCTATGCAGGTGGTTTATGGAGGAAGGAATGGCTGCTTAAGCATGAAAGATCTTTTAAAAAGGTCATGACTTAAAGAAATGCTTACCATCATTTTTCGATTTTCTAGCTAGAACCATAAGTTTTTTTACAGGGATACAAAGTTTATTAACCTCATTTAGATGTACTATGGAGAACCTTACCATAAGTAAATGAGGTTTTTTTAGTTGAATGTAGATATAAAAGATGTTTAGTTTAAGAAGTTCAATATATATACAGGTAACTGAACTAGTTGAATGGGTAATAAAAAGAATCCCAATTTTTTATACCCCCATAATAAATTTTGGTTCGTTCGTATACTTTTAATACGATTACTAAAAACATAAGGGGAATTATATGAACAAACCAACCAAGGGAGCCCTTGCTATGGTATTAGCGGGATCTGTTACGTTTTCTGTCACCAACGCGTTGTTAGTCGATGAATCTTCTAAACGATTAACAAAAGATAATGCTTTAATTATATCCGGAGTCCAAAAAAAAGCGGATGTAATTGACCATGAAGAAAAAGCGGTGAAAGATCAAACGCCAACATCTAATGTGAAAGACGGTCAAACGAAAATTTCTCATGATATTCCTGCTTCCCAAGAGGCTTTTAAAAATAGAGACAAGAGTGAGATTGCCACAGCAGACATTCAACAGGATACGGAAAAAATTAGCAAGAGTACTACAACAAATCCTGCTGTAAAAAAGGTAACTGTGACAAGTATAAAAGCACCAACAGAAACGACTGCATCCACGGCGACCGGAACTAAAACAACAAGTGGAACCACAAAGCCTGAGGCAACAACGAAACCTGCGACAAGCCCAAAAGCAGCAACGAGAACGACTGCATCCACAGCGACGGAAACTAGTTCAACAAATGCAGCCGCAAAGCCTGAAGCACCAACGAAGCCTACGACAAGCCCAAAAGCACCAACGAGAACCACTGCACCCACGCCGAAGGGAACTAATTCAACAACTGCAACCACAACAACAGTCAACCGTGGACAACAAGTTTCTACAGCCGCACAAGAAAAGGCTGCGAGTCATCTGGAACAAAAGGGAAACAACGGAAAGGAAATGTAATTCATTCAAAAAGGGTCACCAAAAGAAGGTGATCCTTTTTCTGTTCTAAATTATATAAAAAAGGCCTTCCCAAAATGGGAAAGACCTGTGCGAAGTTTCCATTAGATAGTTTCCTTAACCTCCACAATAGAGGTTTCCTGAGTTACATTACCTTTTCGTTTTAGTTTATTCCAACCAACGGTTACTCCCTTTATTGCCGAAAAGATGGATTTTATCACCACATAAGTCATAAGCTGCTTGTACAAGATTCGTTGCAAAAACAATGAACGTAGTGGTTTAGGACTTTCTTTCTCCAAACGAAACGCATATAGTGAAGTAAAGAAATCCAGCAAGTAAAATAGAATAAACACAATAACTGCAATTTCAGGCTGTGTGTTAAAAAGGGCTATAATGAACAATAAATCTGCAAGAGGAGATATTGTTTGATAAATATATTGGAAAAGCCACATGTTTGGAAGGGCGATATATCCTAATGAGTTATGTTTTTTATTGAATAAAGCCTCACGATGTTTCCATAAGCATTGTAACGTACCATAAACCCATCGGTAACGTTGTTTTGCCAGACTTTTAATATCTTCCGGTACTTCTGTAAAGGCATAAGCCTTTTCTTCAAATTCAATCTTTTTCCCATTTCGTAAAAGAGTAAGAGTGATATCGGTATCCTCTGCGAGTGTATCCTCTTTAAAGTATCCAGCTTCTTCTACCGCTGTCTTTCTCCATGCGCCGATCGCACCTGGTACAACCGTAATGCAATTTAGAGCTGCAAAGGCCCTTCTCTCTAAGTTAAAGCCTGTCACATATTCGATATGCTGCCAGTTTGTAAGAAGGTTCCCCTTATTGCCGACCTTTACATTACCTGAAACAGCTGCAACACTTTTATTTTTAAAATGGTTAACAAGCAATGAGATGGCATCTTCAGCGATGAGTGTATCCGCGTCAAGAGCAACCACGATTTCCCCTCTTGCTTCTTTAAAACCAAGATTAACAGCGGAAGATTTTCCACCATTGTCTTTTTTAATTAATCTGACGAGTGGATGGTTTGCATAGATTTTTTGAATAATAACAGCAGTATCATCCTTTGATCCATCGTCGATAATCAGTATCTCAAAAGCTGGATAATCACTGGATAAAATTGAATTAACTGTTTTACAAATTACTTTTTCCTCGTTATAGGCAGCAATAACGACACTGACAAAAGGTGTAAAGCTAGGGTCGACTTGGATCTCTTTATATCTTTTTACCTGTCTTCTAGAAAGGAAAATGAAGATAATCAGTCGCAAGATTCCTAAAAGGATAGCTGAGTAGAACAGGAAGCTTAGTCCTGAGTGCCAGCCTTGTATGACCTTGAATACAGCCTTGTTATAGACCGAATAAGGGCTGTCCTGAACAGCAGGGGGCATAATTTGACTATCACTTTTTCCAATTAGATCAGCAGTGGTGGTAAAGGTGTAGCCCCGCTTTTTAAGTTCTTTAATAATAATAGGCAAGGCCTTTACAGTGTTGGAGCGGTCACCGCCAGCATCGTGCAGTAAAATCACATTTCCTTCTGGCAGCTGCTCCAGTACCTGATTCACAATTTCAGTGCTGGAACGTTTTTGCCAATCGCCAGAGTCAATCGATTTATCAACCAGGGTATAACCCATTTCCTGTGCTTGCAATATAGGCACCTGTTCGCTCTTTTTGCCCAGTTCCGTATCCGATACATAAGGCGGGCGGAAAAGGGTCATCGTATAGCCTGTTATTTCTTGAAATAGACGCTGATTTGCATTTAGTTCCATTCTCAAACGAGATGGCGTGATGGACGAAATATCAGGATGAGTAAATGTATGGCTGCCAATTTCATGGCCTTCCTGATGTATCCTTTTAACTATCTCTTGATGCATCAAAGCATTCTCTCCAACAATAAAGAAGGTTCCTTTAATATGATTCTTTTCCAAAATGTCCAATATTTGTGGTGTATAGGTTGGATCCGGACCGTCATCAAAGGAAAGGACGACTTCCTTCTTTTGAGATTTGCCATACCGGGTCATCTCAAAAGGCTTCGGTAATTTAATATAGGTTTCAGTTTGTACCATCCCATTTGAATCCAATTGAATCGTTCTTTTGCCTTTTTCGGATGCAGTAACTTTTAAAATCTCCCCGGCACCTGTATAGCGGCCAGATTCAGGACTTGCCACGGTTTTAAGGGCATTGGATGGATTAAGGATATCCTCTGGTTTGTTAATGTAATTCCAGATAGAAGGATCTTCAGAACCGAGACGCCAAAGCGCTATTCCTCTTGAGTCGCTATCTATAGCCAACTTCATTTGATTATAAAATGTAGCAGCATCTAAAAACCAAACAATATGGTTTTTTCCATTTTTTCTATATCGTAAATAAGGGTTTCCTGTTTCCTTATTCCAATGGATTTTGAGATTGGTTCCACTGCCCAATTCCAAGATATCCCGAAACGTCATGTCAACTGCGGGCTTGCTGGAGTTTTCTTCCCAGTCGTAACCGTAGCTTCCTAAACTCACAATCAATTTTTCGGAAGGAATATTGAGTTCGTTTAAACTCTCTTTTACCCAATCATTTGGAGCTACAGGTCCAGGGTTACTCATGGAGTGGTGCTGGTCATATAGCATGACAATCATGCGGTCTGTGCTATTTGCTAAAGCGGCATAGTCAAAACTATTGTTATTCGGCGGGACATCCACTGTGACCATAAGCTCATGTTGATGAAAGGCTTTATAAACTTTATCCATGAATCGGGTGAAATGATCTCTGTCATTTGGATTGATATCTTCAAAATCTATATTAATCCCGTCAAAGTCATTGGTTCTCACATAAGCCAGCATATTTTTAATAAAACGGTCTTCAGCGCCGGGGGTAGTAAATAACCGATGCAGGATATCGCCATCCCATTTATTGTTAATAAAATTATTAACTAATGGAAGAATCTTTATATCATGCGCTTTTGCGTCTGCAACAATTGAGCGATCAGTGCTGGCTTTAAGAGTAAGGTTAGGAGTAAGCTGCAACCATTCCGGCACTAATGTTGTAATAGAATCTATATTTTTTTTGAAAGAAGTTTTGCTGTTTTCATCCCAATTGACGTAAAAACCATAAACTTCTTGTTTGGTCTCCATTTGTTTTTTGTTCAATAAACCCATATTTTTTTGAATAAGAGGGGAAAGATTTGTCTTTTGAACCTGTGAAGCAATCTCTTCTTCACTGAAACTTGTATGAATCGGCTCAATCCCGCTCTTTCCTGTACTTTTATTCAATTGCAGCTCAGGAAATACTGGATTAGTATTAAGGCTTTCAATAAAAATAGTCGATACTAAAACAATAAAAATAGTAAAGCCTGCACTCATTCGTTTAATAATTGACCAGCGTCTTTTTGCAGGATCAAGAAAAACATGTTCTTGACTTCGTTCCTTTTTTTTCAGCCCTAAATTGTAAAACCAGTGGAAGAAAAAATAACAGACTAGACCAATTAGGCCTCCGAAGGCACCTGATGCAAGGATTTGTGAAGATTGTATTTTAGTCTTAAGGGCAGAAAATAGCCAGTAATCTTCCAATACAAGTAAATCCAGAAGGGGTAAATCACGAATATTAGGGATAAAAATCGTAATCAACGTTCCAAGGAATAAGGCGATAATATTAAGACGAAACAAAAGTGAAAAAGCAAGCAATAATGGAATTCTTAAACTATCTAAGGGTAAAAAGGCCAGAAAAAAACCAAGTGTACTCGCAACTGCTCCTGCATTTCCAGTGACAGGTGCAAACAAGGATCTGACAATCCACCTAAAAACTCGATTCACATAGATTCCTCCCCATAGGTGTAGTGTCGAAAAATGTATAACAATATTTTTAATAAATTAATTTTATACAATAAATAAATTCACAGTATTGTTAACTAGAAGTTATCCTAAATGTGTCATTTCCAGCGGACAAAGGCAAATTCTTTCGACAAAAAATGACTATCAACAAAATCTTAGATCGTTATTCTGAGATTTTGGGGGTAGGCTGAAAAACATTTACCGCTCGATGAAAATTTATTTAGGTACTAGAGAGTAAAAGTTGAATTATATATGAGTATTTGAATAGAAATGGTTTTTAAGTTTCTAGTCACTAAAAACTATAAATATCAATTAGTTCACCTCCGAACCAAGAAAAGAGTCATACTGTAACATTCTCTATAGGATGGACACATCTAATAGAGAAGTTTTATAGTAAGAGCAAGACACATAATGCTACAGTAGAGAACAAGAAAAAAATAAGTTGAGACAAGAGGAGGAGAACGATTTTCATGAAATTTGAAAAAGTTCGTTGGGGTATTATTGGGTGCGGTGATGTAACAGAAGTGAAAAGTGGTCCAGCATTCCAAAAAGTTGAAAATTCAGAGTTGGTTGCCGTAATGCGGAGAACCGGTGAACTTGCGAAAGACTATGCAAAAAGACATAATGTTCCAAAATGGTATGATGATGCTGACGCACTTATTAACGATCCAGATGTTGATGCTGTCTATATTGCGACACCGCCGGGTTCACATAAGGAATATACTATTAAAGTTGCCAAGGCAGGAAAACCTGTTTATGTAGAAAAGCCAATGGCACTTAATTTTGTGGAATGCAATGAAATGATCGCTGCTTGCAAAGAAGCTCGCGTTCCTTTATATGTTGCTTACTACCGAAGGGCACAGCCTAGATTTGTTAAAATAAAAGATTTGTTGGAAAGTAAAGTGATCGGTGACGTGCGTTTCGTATCAACAACACAGTACCAAAAAGCTTCGGAAGACGTGAAGGATTCAAAAAGTCTCCCGTGGAGGCTACAACCTGAAGTGTCCGGAGGGGGACTGTTTTTTGATTTAGCCAGTCATACGCTCGATATATTAGATTTTTTGCTGGGACCTATTAAGGAAGCTCAAGGTTTTGCTTCAAATCAAGCAGGCTATTATCGTGCGGAAGATATTGTGACAGGTACATATCGATTTGAATCTGGAATCCATGGCGTAGGGAAGTGGTGTTTTTCTGCTTTTGAAAATGTGGATGTGAATGAAATCGTCGGCAGTAAAGGTAAAATTACCTTTTCCACTTTTGGAGATGAGCCCATTGTTTTGACGACAACTAGTGGAAAAGAGCAATGGAGTTTTGAACGACCTCAGCACGTCCATCAACCCCTTGCAGAAACGATTATGGCTGAATTAACTGGAAATTACGGCCAGTGCCCAAGTAATGGAGTGAACGGTGCGAGAACCAACTGGGTCATGGGTGAATTAGTTAAGAGATAATAGATACGCCTTATTTTATTAAACGAAACTCTCCTGTATTGGTGGCTTTTATATCTAAATGAGTTTCCGTTTGCTATGAGAATGATGAAAATGATCTAAAGATGACGTAGGATAAACATAAAAACATAAAAATGTGAGCAAGAGTTTGCTGCAGCAAAAATGATGCAATACCATTTACAGTCATTTTGGTTGATATTGAATTTTTTAAAAAAGTGAATGATACCTATGGCCATCATAATGGTGATCAATTGCTAATGCATGTAATAAAGGTTTGCCAAACTCAGTTGAAGGAAGGCATGCTATTTACACGATATGGTGGGGAGGAGTTTGTCCTTGCATTGAAGGGAAGGACAGGTTTAGAAGGTGAAGAGTTAGCTAATCAGCTGCGCAGACATGTTGAAGCGCGGCCTCTCATTACGACAGAGGGAGTTATTTCTGTTACTTTAAGCAGTGGAGTGGCTGAGGCAACGAAAGCGACAGAGGAAACCCTTTATCAGCTTTTAAATAAAGCAGATCAAGCTTTATACTCTGCAAAACGAGAAGGACGTAATCAAGTGCGTGTCTATTCAGAGATAATATATCTTACAAACCTTAATTAGACACATCAAGGTGAACCGTACCAAAAATTAGAGGCTTTTTCATATTAAATTAAGCAGGCAATTTAAAGTAGCCTCAGCTTTAAAAGCAACCATTCATTCAAACAAAAAAATCTCCCTGAACAGACTCAGGGAGATTTCCACATTTTATTAACTTTTAGAATGGTGCATATTTCTTTTATTACTCCTGTGTACTTCGACTTCACTTTTTAAACCTTTTAATAATGAGAAGCTCATGACGATCATAATAATGGCAAAGGGAAGAGCGGCTGCGATGGATGCTGTTTGCAAAACGTTCAGACCACCGGCTAAAAGCAAGACAGCAGCTAAAGCAGATTGAATGATTCCCCATGTCATTTTAATTTTATTTGAAGGATTTAATGTTCCGCCTTCACTTAGCATTCCCAATACGAAGGTGGCTGTATCGGCAACAGTTATATAATAAATAGTTACGACAGCAAACCCCAAAATACTCAGCAGAGAACTTAATGGAAGATAATCAAAGAAGGTAAAGATAGATAATGAAACGTTTTTGGTAATATACATGGCCAAATCACGGCTGCCAGTGTTTTGCACAATTTCAAGCGCGGAACCGCCAAATATGGACATCCATAAACATGTTCCGAGAGTAGGAACAATTAACACTCCAATAACAAACTCCTTTACTGTTCTTCCTCTTGAAACCCGGGCAATAAACATACCGACAAAAGGTGCCCATGCAATCCACCATGCCCAATAAAATAAGGTCCATGATGCAATCCATTCTCCTTTGCCGAATGGTGTTAACCGTAAACTCATATGAATAAAATCACTGATATAGAGCCCGGTTGTATTAAAAAGAACCTTAATAATCGTCAAGGTTGGTCCGACAATCAAAATCATTAGCATGATTGCAAAAGATAAAATCATGGCTGCATTTGATAAGTATTGGATTCCTTTCTCTAAACCTGTATTGATTGAGATGATAAAAAGGACTGTTGCAACAGCAATAACAATCAACTGGACGAATAACACATTGGGAATTCCGAAGATTTCATGCATTCCGGCCGTGACCTGCATGGCGCCAAGGCCTAAAGATGTTGCGATTCCAAAGACAGTTGCGAAGATTGATAATACATCAATGGTTTTTCCGATCGGTCCGTATATTCTATCGCCAAGTATCGGATAGAATGCCGAACTGATGGCTGCAGGCAGTCTTTTGTTATATTGGAAAAAGGCAAGGGCTAAACCAATAACTGTGTAAATCGCCCAAGGGTCGAGGCCCCAATGGAAAAATGTATATTTCATAGCTGTATTGGCTGCCTCCACCGTAAATGGTTCCCCATAAGGTGGGGTGGTGTAGTGGGTAACCGGTTCAGCGACACTCCAGTAAACAATACCGATTCCCATACCAGCACCAAACAACATGGCGAGCCAGGATGCGGTGTTAAAATCAGGCTTGTCTGTTTTCCTCCCTAGCCGAATATCACCATATTTAGAGAACAGTAAATAAATGGAGAAGATGACAAAGAAGAGGGTGACACCAAGATAAACCCACCCAAGGTAATCAATCGAACCATTATAAATGGTGTTGGTGACTTTGGCGAGATTATCTGTAAAAAAGACTCCCCATACAATAAAAATGAGAGTAAGTAATAATGATATGATAAAAACACTGTTTCCCATATTTTTCTTACTGTCCATAGAAACCTCCTAGTAAGGCTTAGTTTAAGTGAAAATAGGCTCTCATGTGTCCAAAAAGTTAACTCCCAAGAGAAAAATTATTTATCAAGGAGGTTATATTGAAACTCCCACTTATCATTGATCATCAACTCATCCGCTGTTATCTCGATACCGCCTCCAAGGTAAACAGTTTGGTCTTTAATTGCTACCACCATTGCTTCAAAAAATGCATGATTGTCCTTCTTTTTATAGACGTCTCCTAATGACGGCAGCACTTCGTTGGCACGTAGATCTAAATTTTGGGGATCCAAGTCCTTCAAGCTCTCTTCATCAACCTTTTCAATGTCCTGATAATCGATAGGGGTGCTGCCGTTAGCACGCCCAGGCACCATTAATAAATACTCATTATGCTTGATCCCGTGAGAATTACTTGTGATGACACCTTTGTTATCAGCCGTTTCAATTAGATCAATTTCATTTAAGGAATATGTATCAAGGGAATCAGGCATGGGATTGTTAATTAATATATAATCTCCTGCTTCAGCTTTTCGATCATTTCTAAGCGTATATACCTTATGGTTAAAAACAAAGCTATCAAGATCCTTTGGTTTGTACCTTTCCACGCTGACCGCTTTGGTTAAATGCTGTGTTAAATCCCTAAGCCTTATAAGATGGACAGATTGTTTATACATCGGTTTTACGCCATATATCTTATGTAACTCATTGTTATAATAGACAAATTGTCCTTTTCTTACTTGATACAGTTTCACTGACAAATCTCCCTTCAACACATATGTAAAGACGTTGCTTATTTTTCAAGGAATAACTCCAGAATGATAGATGATAAGTTTAATGCTGCAGTTCTATTTTTATTAATAAGGTGTCCTATTTTAGAAAAAACATTATTTTTTAGATGAAATTGTATAAACCATACTATTATGAAACACTTGTATGAAGTTCTGTTTTATACAAAATTTATGGCCCTAAAATGCTGATTAAACGAGGGTTTTTGACAAGGGGAACCTTAGGTTGCGGTGTATTACAACTACAGTTATCTTTACTTTTTATATAGGGGTTTAACAATAACGGATGATAGATTACAGAAAGGTGTCTGATGAGATGATATTTGCAAACAAATTAAAAAAGGAGAGAAAGGATGAAGGGTGGTCTCAAGAAGAATTAGCAGAAAAGCTCTTTGTTAGTAGACAGTCAGTTTCTAAGTGGGAGAACGGTTAAAATTATCCGAGTATAGAAATCATTATTAAACTAAGTGACCTTTTTGAGCTAACAATTGAAGAATTGTTAAGGAGTGATGAGGAGTTGAAAGTGAAGGTGATTAATGGTGGTAAACAATTGGCACATCCAAAACTAAAATTTATCCCATTCTTAACGGGCAGTAGGACTCCCACTTCAAGATTCAAGAGAAACAAAGAAGATAAGTGGGAGATAACTGCCCGTAAAGATCCGATAAGTTTCGCTAACCATCAGTGGGGGATGAAAAAAACCCCCACTGATGGAAGTCTCACTTTATTTTTGATGTTTTAATTTTAATAGGCGTAGCTCTATTGATCCTAAAAATAGGTATCCTACTTCTAAATAAATTTACTACATTCGATTTCCCTTTATATGGCGGGTTATTTTTTGGAACTTTGGGTCTTTAATTTTAATGATAGGTGGAGCAATTGGTTCCAATATGGTGAAAGAAAAATATAAAGAGGATTAATTTATAAAGGAAACATAGATTTTATAGGGTAATATAAAAATTAGTCAATGTAAGATATTGCTGAGTGATCGTTCTTTTCCAAGGTTATGTTCCTTTGCTTTTGTGTATATCACGATGATTCTTTCATAAGGAAGAAAAAAGAAAGTCGCTTTCAATCAGTAAGATAGAAAAGCGACTTTCTTAAATTTTATCCCATTCTTAACGGGCAGTAAGACTCCACTTCAAGATTTGAGAGAAACAAAGAAGAGAAGTAGGAGATAACTGCTCGTAAAGATCCGACGAAGGACAGGATGTTCAAAGATCAGGCAAGACATAAGGACGTGGCGTTTTATGCGTGATAAGTTTCGCTAACCATCAGTGGGGGATCATGAAAACCCTACTGATGGAAGTCTCACTTTATTAATTTCTGATCAGATAATCGAATGCGCCTAATGCTGCAGTTGCACCTGATCCCATTGAAATGATGATTTGCTTATAAGCGCTATCTGTACAGTCGCCTGCAGCAAATACGCCAGGGATATTTGTTGCACCATGCTTATCAACTACGATTTCACCTACACGGGTACGTTCAACCGTTTCACCTAACCAATCGGTATTAGGGACAAGGCCAATCTGAACGAAGACACCTTGTAATTCAATGTGGTGAACTTCTTCCGTCTCGCGGTCAATGTAAGAAATACCGTTGACTTTATCAGTTCCGGTAATTTCCTTTGTTTGAACGTTCTTCAGAACAGTTACGTTAGGAAGACTGTAAAGACGCTCTTGAAGGACAACATCAGCTTTCAACTCAGGCATAAATTCAAGAACGGTTACATGCTTCACAATACCTGCGAGATCAATTGCCGCCTCAATACCTGAATTACCGCCGCCAATTACGGCTACGTGTTTTCCGGCAAATAAAGGACCGTCACAATGAGGACAGTATGCTACACCTTTGTTCTTGAACTCTGCTTCGCCTGGTACACCAACATTGCGCCAACGAGCACCAGTTGAAAGGATGACGGTTTTACTCTTTAGAACCGCACCATTTTCAAGTTCAAGTTCGATGAGGTCATTCTTTTCTAGACGTTTGGCACGTTGTAAATTCATGACATCAATGTCGTACTCTTTCACATGTTCTTCAAGACTTGCTGCGAGCTTAGGACCTTCTGTATATTTCACACTGATAAAGTTCTCAATACCCATCGTGTCCATAATCTGACCGCCAAAGCGTTCAGCAACAATGCCTGTACGAATGCCTTTGCGTGCTGCATAGACTGCCGCACTAGCACCGGCTGGTCCGCCGCCAACAACAAGCACATCAAATGGTTCCTTGCCAGCAAACTCTGATGCATCTGGAGCAGTACCGACCTTAGCAAGGATTTCTTCAAGTGTCATACGACCGCTGCCGAATGATTCTCCATTTAGGAACACCGTTGGTACGGCCATGATGCCCTTGCTTTCAACCTCATCCTTAAACGCTGCACCATCAATCATCGTATGAGAAATGCCAGGGTTAAGAATACTCATTAGGTTCAGTGCTTGTACAACATCTGGGCAGTTGTGACAGCTAAGGCTAATGTAAGATTCAAAGTGATATTCACCTTTTATACCTTTAATTTGATCAATGGCTTTCTGATCAACCTTTGGAGCTCTTCCGCTCACTTGCAGTAAAGCCAGCACTAATGAAGTAAATTCATGTCCAAGAGGGATACCAGCAAAAGTTACCCCAGTGTCTTCGCCGATACGATTCACACTAAAGCTGGGCGTTTTTGGTAATTCTGTGTTCTCAACTTTAATTTTCGAAGACATAGTGGCTAGTTCATCTACTAGAGCCAGCATGTCGCGAGAAACATCATCGGATCCTGCGCTAACTTTTAGAAGCACATCACCTTCCATCAGTTCAAGATATTGGGCTAATTGTGCTTTGATATCTGCTTCTAGTATCATTAATCTCGAACTCCTTAAATTTTCCCTACAAGATCAAGGCTTGGCTTTAATGTTGCAGAACCTTCTTGCCATTTTGCTGGGCAAACTTCACCTGGATTGTTACGTACATATTGTGCTGCTTTAATTTTGTTAACAATAGTGCTTGCATCACGGCCAATTCCGCCCGCATTGATTTCAACAGCTTGAACAATACCGTCTGGATCAATGATGAAAGTACCGCGATCAGCAAGACCTTCTTCTTCGTTTAGTACATCGAAGTTGCGAGAGATTTTTTGTGAAGGGTCACCAATCATAATGTATTCAATTTTACCAATTGTTTCTGAGTTATCATGCCATGCTTTATGTGTGAAATGAGTATCTGTTGAAACAGAGTAAACTTCAACACCAAGGTCTTTTAGAGTTGCGTATTGATTTTGAAGATCTTCAAGCTCAGTAGGGCAAACGAATGTAAAGTCTGCTGGATAGAAGCAAACAACACTCCATTTTCCTTTAAAGTTTTCATCTGTAACTTGGATAAAATCTCCGTTTTGATAAGCTTGTGCTTTGAATGGTAGTACTTCTTTTCCGATTAAAGACATAATAAAATTCCTCCTAGTGTGTTTTAAAATTTATAAAAATCGTTTTGTACATATAGTCAAAACGGTAAATAACGAATAATAACTATAATTTTCTCTTAATTATTATTCGTTAAATATAATAATTCTAATTCAGTAACTATTATTATATAAATTTTATTATTTTGTCAAGGATAAAACTCAAATTATCTTGTTATATTAATTTTCCTGATTCAATACTTGTAGTTGTTTTCGTTAGGAATACATGGTCACTGTAAAAAGGGGAGTTAAATGATTTTAATGTTAACACTTGAATTTTCAATTATCCTTAATCTTTCTCATTTAACAGTAATCAGGAAATTAGCAGTGTTTATTCGTTTAAATTGTAACGAATGGAACAGTTCTATAAATGCTTGGGACATATATGGATAAGTTGCAAAACTTTACTTTCCAGTATTTCTCAAAAAATATCTTACAATACAAGATAGTGTAATTTACAGTAAAAATATATCTTGTATTGCAAGGTAATGAAAAGAGTAATTGCTATGGCAGATACTACTCAAATGTTAAAAGGGATCTTAGCTGGATGCCTTTTAGCCATCATGAAAGATGGAGATATTTATGGTTATGAATTAGCGGCAAGATTGGAGTCATATGGATTTCACTCTTTCAGTGAGGAGATCATTTTTCCTTTATTACTTCAAATGCAAAAAGAAAAATTAATTAGTGCTACTTTAAGGAAGTCAACTGCAGGACCTAAAAGAAAGTATTATTCATTAACCGAAAAAGGAGAGGAAGAGCTAAAGCTATTTATCAAACGCTGGGGACAGCTAAGTTTCACGGTTAACAATGTGTTAAATAAAAGGGAGGTGTGAAATAATATGATTTCTAAGGAGTCTGAACAGTTTTTGATTGAACTTCGTCTATATTTATTCTCCAAAGGAAAAAATGATAAAGAATAATGAGATAACGGAGGAGCTTGAAGTCCAATTAGCAGAAGCTGAGAGTGAGGGGAAGGATGTCACAAAAATTATTGGGGAAAGTCCTAGCAATATATGAAGAGTATCAGTGAATCAAGAAAACTGATTATCGTCAAATTACAGGCTTAGTACCTATAATGATTCTACTTTTGGCTGCTTATTTTAGCATCGGACCCGCAATTGCAGGGGAATTTTCCTTATCAAAAGGTATGATCTGGATTGCATTCATAGCAGGATTCCTTGGAATGTTGATATATAGTTTGCTGTTATTCAAAGTATTACCTAAATTTCTTCAATGAAAATGGGTATCTTTTTACGTTCGGAACAAGTTTTTTCGTTACTGGATTAGGTATTGTTCCTTTACTTTGGTATAAAGAACAAGGTTTTGAGTCTATTTATGTAGCAAACCTTTTCAAAATAACCTGATTGTCGTATTTTGTATAGTTATTTTTATTGCTTCTGCCATTTACACCAAAACATGGAATACAATTTTAATACCATTGTTTATCTCACTAGGACCTCTTGCAAGTAGTTTTATTCCTGAGGATATTAATAAAAATCCAACATATATTTTTTATACTTTGCTACTATTATTAGTGGTTGCAGCATTTATTATTTTCATGGTTATTAAAAAAAGAAAAAAGTAGCTTTTTAAAGGAACTAGGGTTTCCAAAGTAGATTCTTTTCGGAAACCCTGTTTTTTATTTTTTTACGTAATCGTTCTCTTTTTTCTACTAACTTAAAAGGGACATACATAACTAATTAACCTAATCTTTTTACGATGTTTTCTAATTCATTTGTTAAAGTACCATTTTTGTATTTTTTAATAAAACGACTATACATAGATTGTATGAGATCATTTACATTGAATGTTATTTCTGGATATATGTTGGCTAAATCACTTAGTATGATTTCAAGCCTTAGTGCCTTTTTCCTCTTGATTGTACAGACGATCTCCTTTTTTCTTTGTATCCCATTATTCATTTGTACTATTTCATGGTCTCCACTGTAATGGAAGATTTCGATAGGTTGTGGAATCTCTGCCTGTAATTCTCTATATAAGTCATCAAGGTATTTTCTATGCTTAGCTTGATAGAGAAAATCATCTAAAAGAATACTGATTAAATTTGTTTGTGTAAATGGTTTCTCAATCACTTCAGAAACATCCTCACAAAAAAGTTCTCCCCGGAGAAAATCGGAAACAGGGACTGCAATTGTATATTTAAGGTCAATGGTTGGAGAAAACTTTCGAGAAATATGATGAAGTATTCTGTCAATAAGTCCTGTAGGATGATAGGTTAGGTCATTAAGTTCTTCTTCATATATGGTATAAAAATTTTGATTACTATAGGTTTTACTCACAATATATCCCTCTTTCTAAACTATCAATTTGTTATATTGCTAGTCTATTCGAGAGAGAGAAGTGGTAGAACGTTTAAAACAGTAAGTTTTTGTATAAACTAATAGGAATAAAAGACCAAGCAGGATAGGAGAGAGAACAGATGAATGCTAAAAAGAAAGAAAAGAAAAATAGTCTTGAGGGAATCGATAGAAAATTGATAAAAAAATTTGCAAATGCAGCTAAAAAATCCAAAACAGTTACTTCTTTTAAAGCAAGATAGATATGATCTGATATAAAGAATAAAAAGGTGTGAATGGTAAAGAGAATGTAGGAAGAATTATAATCTTAATTGTAGAAGAGAATTATGTTATAAACTCTTTGAGAATTAGAATGGTCTCAAATGTTAAGGAATTAAACTTCGAGGTTTTGCTTACTAATAATATATTTTTATACATATTACACCCATCGTCTTTTACAAATTTCTGGAGATGGGGGACTACTACTTTTGCATTTGGATTTGTAACAATACATGGAATTAATAGAGTAAGAGCGATTAATAATTTAGCTAACCTGACTATAAATGATCGTCTGTTTGGAGATCGTTTTTAGTGGGTTATTTTCTTTTGAGTAGGATTATTGTAATTGTGGTCCAAACAAAGAAGAAGGATAGAGCGTATTGATTAAACGAAAAAAACGTGGTAGATTAAAATAGATCATATGTAATTTCGTCATTAAGGTCATAATAATCCCTATTATAATTTTATAACATAATCACTCTTCAGTCAACCCTCATTTTCAATTTTTTAAAGGAGTGCATGATATGGACAAAGGACTTCGTCAGGAGCAAGAACATTTAGACAGCATTTTGGAAACAATTACAGAACAGATCAGTAAGTTGGAAGGAGAAACTGACCAGCATCGGAAAGAAGTGGTCAATATCCGCAAAAACTTTTGGGATGAGGTCAAGGTTAATACAGATAGTTTCGATGATTATCTCGAGACGATTATAAGCTTGAGACAACAGGCCCAAGAATTGTCTGTAAGCCAAAGTAGTCATAAGCAAGCCTCCAAACGGCTGTCCACTCTGCAAAGAATGCAGGAAATACCCTATTTCGGCCGAATTGACTTCACTGAGGAAGGAACATCCGAGGTTGAACGTTTTTATATCGGTGTCTCCACCCTAACGGATGCAAGCGGTGAGAACTTCCTAATTTATGACTGGCGAGCACCAATTTCAAGCGTCTATTATGATTATCCGCCAGGTCCGGCTGAGTACGATACACCAGGAGGAGTAGTTGGCGGTGTGTTGGATCGAAAGTGGCAATATATTATCCGTGATGGAGTCATTGAATCGATGTTTGATACAAGTATTACAATTGGAGACGAGATTTTACAGCATGTGCTCGGAAAAGGGACAGACAAACATTTACACAGTATCGTGTCTAGCATACAACAGGAGCAAAACCAAATTATCAGGTATGACAAAGGACGTCTACTTATTGTTCAAGGCGCCGCTGGCAGTGGAAAGACATCGGCAGCCCTGCAGAGGATCGCTTACTTGCTCTATAAGTATCGAGAATGGCTAAAAGCCGATCAAATTATTCTTTTTTCGCCTAACGCTATGTTTAACAGCTATGTATCTAGAGTGTTGCCAGAGCTTGGCGAAGAAAATATGCAGCAGGTGACATTTCAGGAATATTTGAGTCATCGGTTAGGCGATTCATTTCAACTTGAGGATACTTATGGACAATTGGAATATGTTTTGACTGCAAAGGATGAACCTTCTTATCAGACTAGGACGGCAAATATCCGTTTCAAGGCATCGCTCCGCTATTTTGAGATAATTAAGGCGTACAGACAGTCTCTGGAATCATCTGGGATGATATTTAAAGGAATGAAATTCAGAGGGAAACCGATTGTTACCGCCAAACAAATAACGGAGAGATTTTATAGCAGCAATTCTTCACTTCGCTTTTACAACAGGTTAGAAAAGCTGACAGAGTGGCTAAATGAGCGTATTGATGAAACGGAAAAGGTTGAACTGACAAAGCCATGGGTACAGGAAGAAATCGAGTTGCTTAGTAAAGATGATTATCAAAAGGCCTATACGTATTTACAGAAAAAACACGGCTATACAGAAGAATCATTTGATGATTATGAGAGAGAGAGCAAATTGCTAAGCAGAATGCTCGTTCGGAAAAAGTTGAAGCCGCTTCGCGAATCAATCAAAATGCTTCGTTTCATAGACATGAAAGGGATATACAAGCAACTGTTTGCTAATCCACTACAGATCAATATGTGGATAGATGGTAACAGACCCAAGAAGTGGGAAGATATTTGTCTGTTAACGGTAAAAATGCTTGATGAAGGCAAACTATTTTACGAAGATGCTACACCGTTTTTACTTTTGAAAGAGTTGATTCAGGGATTTCAGACGAATGTTTCAATTAAACACGTTCTTGTAGACGAAGCACAAGATTATTCTCCGTTTCAATTCGAGTTTTTGAAACGCTTGTTTCCTTCAGCAAGGATGACGGTGCTCGGTGACTTTAACCAGGCAATATTCGCTCATGCCAGTGAAATGGCTGATTTTCATACACTTAAAGGATTATACGGAGCAGATGAAACACATACGATAAACTTAACCCGCAGCTACAGATCAACTAAACCAATTGTAGATTTTACACGTGGACTCGTCAGTGGTGGTGAACAGATAACTGCTTTTGAGCGTGATGGTGTGGTGCCTGTATTAACGCAAGTATCTAATCGTGACGAACTGCATCACTGTATAACTTCTAAAATCGCCGAACTAAAGGGGCGTCAGTATAATACGATTGCAGTTATCTGCAAATCCGCTGCGGAAAGCTCAATTGCATATGACGCTTTGAGAGGCATTGATGAAATGAAACTCGTGAAGAGCGGTTCAATTGAATACGAGCAAGGCGTTGTCATCATACCGGCATATCTAGCCAAAGGGATTGAATTCGATGCAGTTATTATTTATGACGCATCAGTTGAAGTATATGGAAATGAGAGTCTGCGCCGATTGTTCTATACAGCCTGCACGCGGGCTATGCACCACCTGCAGCTTTACAGTATTGGTAAACCGAGCTCTTTTTTACTCAATGCTGCAACAGGAAGCTTTATTCAAAACTAGATTTTGTATCTTGAACAACAAATCTACTTTTTTCATCTGCTAGACGGAAGGCTAGTTCCCAAGCTGGTGGGCACGGCCTTCCGTTTTCATAGCTATCAATAGCTTTAAAGTAAAAGCCAGCGAAACTGACTAAAACACGTTCCATCCAAACAGGATCCCGGAAAAAATCTGAAGATAGACGTGCTGCATCTCCTTCGTCATCAAGAGGTAGTCTCGTTGAAATACTGCTCTATGATCCCCAGACTTCAGAAGAACTTGAAGCCGTTTCTCCATGAAATCAATCACTTGTTTCATTGAATGGAATTGATCCAATTGTTTATATTCAAATCCCATCATATACCTCTAACACCTGTTCTTTAATTGGGTATGAGTATTGTACTGTACTAATCTTATTCCAGGATGGAACCTTTTTGTTGATGTTGGAAAAAATATCCATTAAAAAAAGCACTAAAATCATTTTGATTTTAGTGCTTTTTTCTACATGTCAAATGGTGACAAAATGGGTGATTTTATCAATTTTATCCATTATTATTGCAACGTTAGCTAAGTTCTTAATAACAGCCACTTACCGATTTCATGACAAAATTCTAATTCATAGCAAAATTATATGTTAATATAAGTAAAGGCAAATTAAACCATATTATTATTTCTTATTTGGTTTTGAAATCAAATAAAAGGAGTATGTATGAAGGGATTTTATACTCAATTAGATAATAAAATATATTATAGTACAGTACTAATTGTCATAGTTATTATGATTATTGGTTTGTTGATGGATAATCCGAATATTGGTGAAGATAGGATAGGTAATATCTTACACAGTTCACTTATTTTCATTCTATCTGTGTGTTTATTGCTTTATCCAAAGTATGTAACTCGTGTTTTTAGAATGATCATTATTATCGTAGCGTCATTCTACTTTTATACCCTTTTTTTATTATATCCAGAAACATGGTCTACCTTTATTTTTCTATGTTTTATTCCGGCCATTTCTATTTTGTTTTTTGATTCAAAACTCTTTTATTTTTCATTACTATTAAACAGTGTATCTATCATTGGTTTATTCGGCTATATTGTATTCAGTGGCAAAGGATATCTCTACCCTTATATTCAACAGGATCTAATCGGAAATGTTATTAACTTTATTGGTAGTCAAGTAATTATCTATTTTATATTTTATTTGTCGTCAGGACGAATAAAAAAACAGCAATTATATTATGAGCAAATTCAGCAGACAGAGCGTTTGAAGACTACTGGACAACTTGCAGCTGCTGTTGCACATGAAATTAGAAATCCATTGACAGTTGTAAAAGGATTTTTGCAGTTATACGAAAAGGACACTTCGTTTAGTGATGAAACAAAAAGACATTTTACGTTGATGGTGGATGAATTGAATACAGCTGAGCAGGTGATTTCTCAATTTTTGTCGATTGCAAAGCCAAATAAAGAGACAGAAACAGAAACAGTTAATGTAAAGGAAGTTCTTCAGAGTGTAACAGATTTACTCCATTCATATGGACTTTTACATGATAATAAAATTGAATTAAATGTAGTAGAGGATTGTTATATTGTTGCAAACAATATAGAGTTTAAACAATTATTGATAAACATTATTAAAAACGCAATTGAGGCCTCTAAAATTGGTGATTCTGTCATTGTCACTGCTAGTAGAAAGGGAGAGTTTGTTGAGATTAAAGTAGTTGATTATGGACATGGGATGTCAGAGGCAGAAGTAAAGTCCCTTGGTACTCCATTTTATTCTTTAAAAAGCAAAGGGACTGGATTAGGTATGATGATTTGCTTTAATATAGCTGAGAAATATAAAGGGAAAATTGATATTCAAAGCTCTCAAGGTGAAGGAACGATGATCTCTATTAGCTTTCCAGCAACCATTTCATGAGTGTTGTAAAAGTCTCGGTTACTATATCAAAAGTAAATGTGTTTTTCTTAATTGTTCGTTAATGATTAAAGCAGTCATAATAATAAATTAAACTGTTATGACTGCTTTTTAATACATGGATTTAAATATTTCTTTAGGGAAACCAGAGAATTTCCAAGTTGCAAAAGCTAATATATCAAATGGATTAGTAGCGACTAAAAAGATACCGTTAAATCCAGAATCCATTATGCTGTTCACAATTGTTTTAAAAATCTTCAGTTTTTACTTACAAGATCAAGTCTTGTTTCTCCAGGTTTTTGCTGTACCAGCATAAATCACAACAATAGCAGCATCTTTGTGCAGTCTTCATAAGATATTCCACTAATATGGTAAGTATTAGCTGCTCCGATCTTGTAAAATATCATTAATTAATAAGATAACTTTTGTATTTAAAAGGCATAAATTTTCTAAGCATTGAGTTCATTAAGCCTCTTTTGAAAAAATACTCTAAGCCCCATCCTCCTTCAATTTAAAATTATTAATTTCAAGCCAAAAATATATTATTATTAAAGTAGTAAAATGGATACTTTTAGTATGTTTTTTAAAATAATAAACTGAGGGAATTATCATGATACAGATAAAAGATAGATATATTAATCATTCACATCAGAGATGTTTAATAGAATATAAAATGAGCCCTGATGATATTCCGGTTCCTAAATCATGTTTGACCAAAAGTAGGCTGCAGCAAAAGAAAGAACATTTAGATGATGTTATAAGTGTAGCAAGAAAGTTTATGACAAAATTAATTTCTGACTTGAATGGAATGGCGGTTTTAATTGTCATAACAGATGTTGAAGGCTGCATTTTAGAAATGTACGGAGATGAGATGATAAAAGGGCAAGTACAGTCTTTAGGACTGTCCAGCGGGATCACATTTACGGAATCAGAGTTGGGTACAAATTGTATATCAATGGCTTTGGATTTGGAACAGCCAGTTCAAATGATTGGTACTGATCATTTCCACCGATGTTTATACCAAAGTGCTTGTTTTTCTGCTCCCTTTCAGCATTCGGGGAAAATAAGCGGTACAATTTCAGTCATGATGACCGCTCAAGATGCAAGTTCATTTCATTTAGGATTATTACAATCAGCAGTAGGTTCGATAGAACGTGAAGTAAAAGTTAATAAACAGAATAAAAAATTATTAATTCTAAACCAAGTACTAATTAAAAACAGTCGAAACGGAATCATTATTACAAATGAAGTAGGAAATATAATTGAAGTAAATCCATTCGCAGAGAGAGTTTTGTCCTGTAAAAAAGAAGCGATTATAAACAGCCCAATAAAGAAGATTCCTATCATTGGGGAGTATATGGAAAATGTTTTAAGAGGTCATAAAAAATATGAAGATATCGAAATAACGATTTCCGATAAGATTTTCTTATTTGACTCTTTTCCAATATATAATGAGACCAATCAAGTAAATGGAGCATTTGGTCAATTTAGGGATATTACGGATAGATTAATGTTAGAAAAACAAGTTATGGCAAGTGAAAAATTGTCTGCAATTGGAAAGATAAGCGCTGGTCTTGCCCATGAAATTCGTAACCCGCTTACATCAATCATAGGATTATTACAACTATTAAAAAAACAATTAAAGACAAATGAGCGTAAACAGGTTGAATATTTTAGGATTATTTTTAGCGAGTTAGAAAGAATAAAGAATCTTGTAAATCAATTTGTTCTAATGGCAAAACCTGATCAAAATGAAATTGCAAAATCTTTTATAGAAATGAATGATCTTATTGAAGATATCATTACTTTAATGGAAAGCCAGGTGACAAATAAAGATATAAAGATAGAATATAATGTCTCGCTAACTGAAAAGGTAAATATTGATAGGGATAAAATAAAACAGGTCTTAATAAATATCATCCAAAATTCTTTAGATGCAATCTCACATAATGGAAAAATAAAAATTTCTGTAAATCCTAATTTACATGATGACGGGATTGAAATAATCATTAAAGACAATGGTATGGGGATGGATAAAAGTACATTGAAAAAGGTATCTACACCTTTCTTTACGACAAAAGAAAACGGGTTAGGTCTCGGATTATCGATGAGTTATAATATTATTGAGCTGCACAAAGGCAAAGTGAGAGTAGAAAGTGAGAAGGGAACAGGCACAACTTTCACAATTTGGTTACCAAGATCTTCGAAAAATAGTAATTGAGTTTTTTTGTTTCACACGTCTCTATGAATTCCATTCCCACCTATTTTTTAAAAGATGATATGTATCGGGAAGAATCAGTAAAAACTTATTTGTAAATTAATTTAATTTACTATGTTATAATGATGGTAAGACAGCCAAAATGGAGGACTTCTTCGTGCAACGCGGAACATTTCAATTAATGAAATCTGTTAATAAATCGATTATTCTAAATAAGATTCGAACGTCAGAACCTATCTCAAGGGCACAAATAGCCAAGGAAACAAGTCTTACACCGCCAACAGTCTCAAGCATTGTAAAAGAGTTGATTGAGCAGGGTTTAGTAAGAGAAAGCATGCTAGGTGAGTCAAGTGGCGGGCGAAAACCAACGATGCTGCATATTAACAGCAATGCTTTTTATGTCATTGGTGTTGATGCAGGACCTGAAACAGTGGATTGTGTGCTAACGGACTTAACGGGGGAGATCTTCCACCGGACATCTAGTTTGCTGAACAAACCGTTAACAAATGAACAATTTCTTGCCATTCTAAAGGAAAATATCCATACAATTATCGAGGCTAACTCTATCCATGTAGACAAGATCATAGGAATAGGTATTGCGATGCATGGTGTAGTTGATGTTGAATCGGGAACGTCGCTTGTCGCTCCTAATTTGAACTTACGAAATATTCCTATAAAAGATGTGTTGGAACGGGAATTCAATATCACAATAAAAATTGAAAATGATGCCAGAGCCATGGCGTTAGGTGAATCTTGGTTTGGTGGACACGGTGACGTAGAGAGCATGGTTGCCGTTAATATTGGCCGCGGAGTTGGAGCCGGCGTTGTGATAAACGGTAAATTATATCATGGAGCACAGGGGATTGCCGGGGAATTTGGCCATATGACTCTTGATCTAAATGGGGAAATTTGTGAATGTGGGAATCGCGGCTGCCTGCAAACGTTTGTAAGTGGTGCTGCAATTGCCGGCAGGGCTGAAAAGCAAGTAGAAGAGGCAGGCTCCTTAACTGGGAGAGATGTATTTGAGCTTGCACAACATGGAAATCCAGTCTATATTGACCATCTTCATGAAACCGGAAAGATTATTGGGATTGGTTTAACTAACTTAATTCATCTTATCAACCCTAGTAAAATTGTTTTAGGTGGCGGGGTCATGAAGAGTGAAAAGTTTATGATGCCAGCAATTATGGAAACAATTCAGCAAAGAGCGTTAACAACGGAAGCAAAACAGACCAAGGTGATTGTCACTGAACTTGGGGATGATGCAACCTTATTAGGTGCTGTATCACTGTTATTGATCGAATTATTTGATCCAATTTAATTATAAAAGCTGAACCTTCATAGAGAAAGTTCAGCTTATTTTTATGCTTCTATGCCAAATGTAAACACAGTTTGTTTATGATAATTTTCACCTGGTTTTAAAATCGCATTTGGAAAACCCTCATGATGTAATGATGCTGGCGATTCCTGAGTTTCAAAGCAAACGCCAAGGTATTTCCGTGAGGAACCTTCCGCTAATTCCAAACCTTCATTCAAACTATTTGAGGTATACATCACCATTCCTGGATGATTCGTATTGATTGATAAAACGCGGCCGCTGCCAGGCTCTCGAACGATGGCGTTATACTCCCTGGAATTGTCAAAAATAAAGTAGTGATCATATCCATTCTCAGCTATTTTGTTTTGGATGAACTCATTGTTAAATCCGTCTCCAAGGGTATGCCCAGTACGGAAATCAAAAGAGGTTCCTTCAACATGAAGTAATTTCCCTGTTGGGATAAGATATTCGTCTAGTTCAACAAAAGAACTGCTATCAATTGTGACATGATGATCTTGGACAATATTTTTTGTATTGCCGCTTAAGTTGAAGTAAGTATGGTTTGTTAAGGTAAATGGCGTTGTTTTATCACTCGATGCTTTATAATCAATAATAATCTGATTTTCGTTATTTAGTGTATAGGAAACCACAATCTCAACGTTTCCAGGATAGCCGCTTTCTCCATCAACACTTTTATAAGAAAGATTTAAGCCTATCTCTTTCTTAGCTTGGATAGGGGTAACCTCCCATATTACTTGATGAAATCCATTAGAGCCGCCATGCAGATGGTTTTCCCCGTTATTTGCCTCTAAAGGATATGTCTTATTGTCAATTTCAAAAGAAGCACCTTGAATTCTGCCAGCAACGCGGCCAATGATGGCGCCAAAGTAATGAGGATTTGATTCATACTCATTATAATCCTTATAGCCAAGAACAACATTTTCACTATTTCCATCTCGATCTGGAACAATGATTTTTGTGATGATGCCACCAAAGTTCAGGACACTAACAGCCATACCTCTGTCATTCGTTAACGTATATTCCTTCCACTTTCCCAGAATTTCTCTAGTATCAATCTTCATATCTCTTCCCACCTATTTGTTTAGTGTATAAATGAATCTATGAAATGCTTCCTGCTCTTTCATTACACCTGCATCTTGTAGGACCCTGACAAATTTCTTGCCAAGCTCTGTGTGTAAAATAGATTCTGCCTCTTCTGAATTAGTAAGTGTCCCATACTCATTTCTAATTTGTTCGGCCCAATCCTGATGGTATGCTGCTACTTGACTTGATTGTCCTAGTATGAATCTCTTAATCTCAGTTAATTCATCCTTTAGTCTAGGTGGTAAAACAGCGAGCCCCATCACTTCAATTAATCCAATGTTTTCTTTTTTAATATGATGGACATCAGCATGTGGATGGAAAATTCCAAGTGGATGTTCATCAGTTGTGCGATTATTTCTTAAAACGAGATCAAGCTCATAGATGCCATCTCGATTTCGGGCAATAGGAGTAACCGTGTTGTGCGGCGTATTTTCTGTAAATGCCACTATATTTGCCATTTCATCAGAATAGCCTCTCCATGTCTGTAAAATATGATCTGCTGCATCGACAAGCTGGTCACTATCTGTTCCTCGCAAGCGGATTACTGACATCGGCCATTTTAAAATAGAAGCATTGATTTCTGGATAAGCATGTAACAGAAACGAAAAAGCATCTTCCGCGTTAGTCATGGCAAATTCATATCTACCAGCTTGATAATGATCATGACTTAAAATCGAACCGCCCACAATTGGCAAATCAGCATTTGACCCGATAAAATAATGAGGGAATTTAGCTGTGAAAGTAAGCAATCGATCAAATGCCTTACGGTTAATTTTCATTTCACGATGTTCTTCAGAGAGCAAAATGCTGTGTTCATTATAGTAGACATATGGTGAATATTGTAAATACCAATTTTCATCTAAGAGAGGAACGTTAATAATTCTATGATTTGCACGCGCTGGATACCCAGTTCTTCCTGCATATCCTTCATTTTCTTTGCACAAGAGACATTTTGGATAGTTTCCAGTTTGCTTTATTTCACGTTCTCGCTTAATTTGCTCTGGATCCTTTTCGGGCTTTGATAAATTAATAGTAATATCCATTTGACCATATAGAGTATCAACTTTATAGGATATATTTTTCTGAATTCGGTTCAACTGAATATAATTATTGTTTTTACTTAGGTTATAGAAATAATCAGTAGCTTCTATCGGTGATACTTCATATTTATTATAGAAAGTCGAATTGACAACAGATGGTCTTGGAACAAAGCAATTCATAATATTTGCAGCCAGTATTTCCTTGTCATCAAACACATTACTTATCACGTTATGCTCAACCGCATATGAGATTATTTTTTCAAGGATGTCTGGGATATGATCAATGCTTTTTTGATCTTCTATTTCCGGAAATGAATCTAATCCCAATAAATACATCACTTGATTCTGAACATAAATCGTATCTGCTGGTTCAATTAATTCTACTTCTAACGCTTTATGAATCAGATCAGCTATATATTGATAGATCATGTTCACACTTCCTTTCTATAGCCTTTAGGATGAGTAGAATGCCAATTCCATGCATCTTTAATGATTTTTGTAACGGAAGTTTGGGTTGGATTCCAGCCTAATACTTGTTTTGCCTTTTCAGAGCTGGCAATTAATATGCTCGGATCACCTGCTCTGCGTGCACCTATTTTAGCTGGAATATCTCTGCCAGTTACAAGTTTAGCCTCATCAATCATTTCTTTTACTGAAAAGCCTTTATTGCTTCCAAGGTTGAACACATTGCTTTTACCGCCATTTCGTAGATATTTCAATGCTAGCAAATGTGCGCTGATTAAATCTTCCACATGAACATAGTCGCGGATACATGTACCATCAGGTGTATTGTAATCATCGCCAAAAATGGTAATATGGGAACGCTGCCCAAGAGCTGTCTGTAAAATAATTGGAACAAGATGTGTTTCAGGCTGATGATCTTCACCAATTTCAGCCGTTTCTCTTGCACCTGCCACATTGAAATAACGTAAGGAAACATATTTTATGCCGTGTGCTTGTTCTGTCCATTTCATTAATTTTTCCATGGTAAGTTTTGTTTCCCCATACGTACTAGTTGGGATTGTTGGCATGGTTTCAAGAATGGGTACCGATTCAGGCTCTCCATAGGTTGCTGCTGTTGAAGAGAAAACAATTTTTTTTACATTATGTTCAATCATTGCTTGAAGTAAAACCTGTGTTCCGTAAACATTATTATCAAAGTATTTAAGAGGATTTTCCATCGATTCACCGACAAGTGAATTTGCTGCAAAATGAATTACTGCATCGATCGACTCTTTTTCAAAGATAGAGTTGAGAAAATCGCCATTGCGAATATCGCCCTCATAAAAAGCTGCCTTAGGATGTAGCGCATCTCTGTGGCCTGTTTCAAGATTATCAACGATTACAACCTTTTCACCTTGATCGATTAATTGATAGACTGCATGTGATCCGATATAACCTGCTCCACCTAAAACGAGAACACTCATATTAACACTCCTCAGAAATTTCTTTTGCTCCATCACCAATGGATGCTTGATAAAAAGTGGCATCATATCCAACAACTTCTCGGTAGATAGCGTTTATATTTTCTTCGAATTCTGTTACATTTTCTTTTGCTACAATGGCAATAGCACATCCGCCAAATCCAGCACCAGTCATCCGTGCCCCTAAAACACCCTCAATTTCCCATGCTGTTTTTACGACAGTGTCAAGCTCAAGGCAGCTTACCTCATAATCATCCCTTAATGATAAATGTGATGCATTCATTAATTTTCCAAAGTGTATGAGATCACCCTGCTGCAGCCTTTCCAACGCTTCCAATGTACGAGCATTTTCGTAGACAGCATGCTTGGCGCGTTTTTGATTGATTTCATCAGTGATCAGATGTTTATATTCCTCAAATTGATCTGTTGTTAATTCTCCTAAACTATGAATCGATAGCTCTTTTTGTAACTGTCTTAGTGCCTCTTCGCATTGAGCACGCCTTTCATTGTATTTAGATCCCGCCAATGTCCGTTGTTTATTTGTATTTATAATCATAATTACATAATCGTTCAATGAAAGTGGGGCATACTCGTATTCTAGAGTTTGGCAGTTTAATAGGATCGCATGATCCTTTTTCCCCATACCGATTGCAAACTGGTCCATAATCCCGCTATTCACACCAATGTATTCGTTTTCAACTTTCTGCCCGAGTTGGATCATTTGGATACGGCCAATGTTTAACCCAAATAATCCTTCAAATAAAACTCCTGTAGCCAGCTCAATTGATGCAGAAGAAGAGAGACCGGCGCCATTTGGGATATTTCCATAAAATAAAATATCAGCTCCATGAAGGATCTCATGACCAGATTCTATTAAATAAAGCAATATTCCTTTTGGATAATTCGCCCAGTTGTGTCCTTCTTCAAATGCTAAATCTGATAAATCACATTCTACCATTCCGATTTCAGGGAAATTCAGTGAATAAAAGCGTAATTTTTGATCTTCCCGTTTTAAGCCAAGAGCATATGTTCCAAATGAAAGGGAAGCAGGGAACACATGTCCTCCGTTATAATCAGTATGTTCGCCAATTAAGTTAATTCTCCCAGGTGCGAAAAAGGTCCTAGGTGTTTTATTTGTATCGAAAATCGACCGAAATTTATTTGTTAAATTCTCAATTGTATTCATAATTCCTCCTGTTTTAACTTGTTAACTTATAATAAGAACAACACTTAGTTAATTAATTTAATTAAGTTGAGTTAAGTTTACTATGATTTTTATATGGATGCAATAACTGTTTGTTTGAAATTTAGCGATTTTCAGAAAAAAGAATCGTTTATAAAGGGCAAAATTAGACTATGCATCGAGGAAAACGTCCTTCAACAGAGCGATGAAGCAAATAAATAAAAAAAGCTGGAGTAAGGTGTTATCTTACATCCAGCGCTTCTTATTTAATGAGGAATATTAGGCATATTCCCTTGTATAGGTACCTTTGCATAGCTAGAAAGCATGAGGTTCATATCTTGATCCATCAATTGTGGAACCTGATAATAACCATGCTTGTTTTGATAAAGAAAGATTTCATAGCTTAATTCAATTAAATTCGGTACACTATCTGCAATGACACGGCGTAAGACTGGGTTGGTCATTTCAAGTGCTGCCATCGTTAATAGGGGCGCTAACGATTTAGTGTTTCCTAACATAAAAGTAGAAATGCATTGATCGGAAAGCTCGTTAATTGACTGAACAGGCTTTTTAGGTTGACTTGGTTTTATACCATATACAACATTATTGTTTTGCTCCATTTTATATTGTTGGGTAGGAACAGCAGGATCTTGTCCGGTTTGAAAGCTTTCTACAACTGTGTTGTACATTTGTGTTACAAATGAAGATTGTCGCTGTAAAATAGACTTTAATTCTGGATCCTTAATATATTGGTCATACATTTGATATTGATCTAGCATGCTTATTAGACCAGTTATGACTTCGTGTGCATCAAATACTTCATGACCACCATGGTTTTTCGACATTGTTTGATTAATAGGCATATTTGTTGGTAATTGATTTCCCATTTGGTTTTGGTTCATATTTTGCATGTTGAATTCCCTCCTGTTTAAGTCAAGTACATATCTATATTCTCCTTATTAAAAACATTTATGAGGTGTTTTATTATTTTCCAAATCCCTTTTTGTAAAAGTCTTTACAAGTATTGTTCTCATTATAGTTTGCTCACATATTCCCTTTGTAAATGGTAACGATAAAAAACAGATAGAAAGAGGGAAGGGCTGGGGAACAAATGTTATCATTTCAACCTAATTGTTGGTCTGAGCATGAAGAGCTTGAGGTTGTTATGCTTTGTGCACCAGCTAAGTTAGATGTTCCTGATTTGAAAACAGCTGAGTATGTTCAATGGAGCTCTCCTATAAATCAAGCAATCGCACAAGAAAATTTTTATGAGCTTAGAGAGGCTTTTGAAAATGCAGGAATTAAAGTAATTGATTATTCGAAGGAACTATTAAAGGAAGATCAGATCCTTAGTGACCAGTTGATTAATCGTTTCTTTGTACGTGACCTTGCTTGTGTATTTGGAAATGTGATTTTACCTGGAGAACCAGGAATCTCGATGAGGCGTCCTGAGTATGTACAAGCACATTTATTAATGAAAAAATGGTTTTCTGATACGTTTTTAATAAATGAAAATAATAAGGTAAAAGCATTAGAGTTTGGAGATGTTCTTATCCTTAATAAAGATGTTGTCTTTATAAATAGTGGCATCCGAACAAGTATCGAAAGTATTGAGCAAGTAAAGGGCAAAATATTCAATGCCGGTTTTTCTGAAATAGGAATAATCGATTTACCGCGAAGATCAGATACCCTTCATTTAGATATGAATTGTAATGTAGCAAACAAGGATTTAGTGATATCAAAAAGCTATTTGCGTTATTTTCCTGTAAACGTCATAACGGAGAATACATCTCGGTATGAAATGCCGGAGCAATTTTTAAATCGACATGGATTTGAAGTTTACTGGTTAATGGAATATGATACGGTTCCTGATCTCAACTTTCTTAATCTAGATCCAGAGACATTATTAATCAGCAAGAAAGCACATAAGCAAATGATGAAAGATCATCCTAAATTGAAAAAAAAGAAATTTATCGAAATAGAAGTGACTGAGCTAGAGAAATCAGGTGGTGGGATTCGTTGTATGACACTGCCGTTCCGCCGAAAAACGCTGCAATAAACGATCCCTTGAATATCGATCCTAAAGGCAAAGGAAAACAGACTCAGATAGTTGTGAGCCTGCTCTATATATTCCATATAACCGCTTTTACTTTAGTAAACCAGAAAGTTTGTTTTTCATTCTCATAAAGGGACATTTAGAAGGACTGCTGTTATCATCGCTTAAAAAATATTGTTTCCATTCAAAATTGTCTTCTTGCCCGTACCATTTTAAATCAGGGTGACCTGGAATTCCATCATAATTAACAAGGCGCCTACGTATTACCTTTTTCATTTTGCGTCCATATGCTGTAGAGTCGTTCATTTCTTCAAACACCCAACGTGGCTGAAATGCCATGAATAGGGAGGGGAAATAACGACTTTTACGAATTTTATGAGCAGGCGTAGCACAGAAGATAAAATACGGCTCTCCATTAAAACAAAATTCCCATTTGTTGTTTGAGGGGTCTGTTGGAATATAATCTGGCCATTCCTTTTCATCAAATGTTGTAACCTTATTTAAAACAGACCAAAATAATTCACGATAGTTTTCAACATCATGATCTTTAAGCATATCTTCGGGTGTTTCAAAGAAAACCGCTAAAGAGGAATATTTACCTGTATGACGTGAACATTTTCTATATTCCCTTAAAGCATCAGCAAGTTCCTTTATTGAACTCTCTTCTCGTGGATCGCCGACAAAACTAAACCTCAAATTGTTTGATAAAAACCCATATTTTGCAGGAATACATGGATACATATTTTCATCATCAGCTATCATGGAAGAAAAGGATCTATAGGCTGTTTGTTGCCATAAGGGCAATGTTTCCAACTGTTCGTCAATCCATATCTTTTCTAAAAGTGTTCCCACTCCGATATCCTCCTTCTTTACACAATTACACTATTAATGAAGGTTCGAATGGGTGACTGTCTATTTGTTTATTACTTGAAAATAAGAGCAAATGCACGTTTTTCATTAGGAAATTGATAAGGGGACATTCTTAAGATTAATCGTAGTCCTGTAATAAACTATTTGTGTGATTTCAATTAATAAAGTGGTTAATCCAGCTACTTATAAAATCTAAAAGATAGCTTGTTTATATGATACAACTATGCCAGTATATAAGAAAATATATAAAAGAAGGGGAATAAAATGATGTCTAATTTGCCAAATTGTCCAAAATGTCATTCAGAATATACATATGAAGATGGAAGTCTTTATGTTTGTCCAGAATGTGCCCATGAATGGACGGTAGAGGAATCCGAGAGCAATGAAGATCAAAAGGTTTTCAAGGATGCAAACGGAAATGTGTTAAATGATGGTGATGCTGTTTCAGTAATTAAAGACCTGAAAGTAAAAGGAACTTCCTCTGTTATAAAAGTAGGTACAAAAGTCAAAAATATCCGCTTAGTTGATGGAGATCATGATATTGATTGCAAAATAGATGGTTTTGGTGCTATGAAATTAAAATCTGAATTTGTTAAAAAAATATAAAGCATTTAATAAAAACGGCTGCTAAAAAGTGAACTGAAAATATGTCTTAGAAATAAATCTCTCCTTGCCATACGTATATGGAAATTTGCTTTTTAGTAACCATCAAAAGCCCCCGCTAAAGCGGAGGCTTGCAAATGATAAACAATCTATCAGGTAACCGTTAAATACCTGGGAACCAGCCTGGGGAATGGATAATAGCCTTCCATAATGGATCAGGTACGACCAATTGTTCCTGCTTATCTTTATCAATCTTGGTCACAATTTCGTCTTCTCTTCCTTCTGCTACTTTTTGAACCCAATCTGGGTCAATAATAAGCTCTCTTCCTATTGCAAGTAAAGGGACTCCGGTCGCAAATGCTTTGCGGGCATCCTCAGCCGTGTAAATAGATCCTACGCCTATAAGAGGAACACGATTATTAATTGTTTCAAGTAAGTAGTCGATTCGGGATTTATTTACATCATCTACACCTCTTCTAGGTTTTGAAAAGAACTCAGATAATGAAACATGTAGATAATCCAAGCCTTTATTTGCTAAAGCATCTACTAAAGTTAATGTATCTGCCATCGTAATTCCAGGTGTTTCAGGCTCTTCAGGTGAAAAACGATAACCTACAATAAATGGAGTTTTAGCATGTTCTTTCACGACGCTCATGACTGTATCTACTATTGCTAAAGGGAAAGTCATTCGTTTTTCAATACTGCCTCCAAATCGATCTTCACGGCGATTGGAATGTGGTGAAAAGAATTGTTGGATTAAATATCCGTTTGCACCATGGATTTCAACTCCATCGTAGCCCGCTTCAATCGCACGTCGTGTTGTTTCTCCAAAGGCTTGAATAATCTCTTCAGCCTCTACTTCTGTTAATGCTCTAGGTTTTACATCCTGGTTTTCTGCAGGTATATCACTTGCACTTACAATTTCACCATTTGGTACTAATTCTGGTGGACACATTCTTCCGCCATGAAATATTTGTAGAACTGCTTTAGCTCCTTGGTCCTTAATTCCCTTTGCCAATTGTCTTAAGCTTGGGATCATTTCATCTCGATCTCCAGCAAATTCACCATGGAAACCTTTTCCGTTTGGCGTGACATATGTACAAGCGGTAATTACCATGCTGACACCTTTAGAGCGGCGAGCGTAATAATTTACTTCAGCCTCAGTTACTGTTCCATCAGGATGAGATGAGAAGTTTGTCATTGGTGCCATAACAATTCGATTTTTTAATTGGACTCCATTTGCAAACGTAAATGGAGATAGTAAATTTGCTTCATTATTAATCATGTTGTATTTCCTCCTTTTATCGATATCGTATTAAATTCAGATAAGCTTTGTACACTTTTATGCTTATCAGAGAGGATGAACTTTATTAACAAATTACTGTCGGTAGAAAAAATGGACAATTTACAGAAAGGAATAAACAGGATTATAGTTGAAGAAGACGAAAAAAAGCTCCAATTCTTTTGGAGCTTTTGCTTTATTATAGTGCTTCTTTAATGACTTTTTTATAATACAGAACAGAAAGGAAACCGAATATGGAGTAGAGTGCAGTGTAAAGTACCATAACAATGACCATTGGTGTCCAAACCTCTGTTCCGAATAAAAACCAGCCTGATTGAACGGCAAAATAGCTATGAAGGAGACCGACAACTAATGGAATACCGAAGCTATAGAGCTGTTTTAACTGAATGCCTTTTAGAAGGTCGCCGCGTGTGAAGCCAAGTTTCCTTAAAATTGTATAATTTGCTTTTTCATCTTCGCTCTCATCCATTTGTTTGAAATAGAGAATACATCCCGAAGTGATGAGAAACGTTAGTCCTAAGAATCCAACGATGAACATGATAAGTCCCATATTCATTTTTTGGTTGTTACTCATGTCAAGGCGGGAGTTATGGTTATTGGTGAATTTTCCGTCATGAAAAAGGTCATTTGCTGCAGTTACCTTTTCTTCGTCCTGAATGTTTATCCCAATATAAATAGTAGATCCCTTTTGAATTTCCGGATTAATATCCTTCTTTAAACGGTTAAATATACTTTCGTCAACAATAGCAGTCGGAAGCCCGCCGCTTGTAAAATCATAGGAAATGAGGTGATCTTTTCTTAGACCTAGATAAATCAGCGGAATCACTTCATTTTTGCCTTTTACTTCAATCGTTCCAGAGTCCTTTAAGGTCATAAATTTTTGAAGCAGATCATCGTACCCCGTAAAAACACTCTCATCTTTCGAAAGATCAATGTTTTCAACAGCTTTATCACTAATAACCGGCATCGTCATCATATGAGGATCCACGTTTAACTCATTGAGGTTTGCATCCAATATTTGTTCGACATCAATATCAGCTTGAATGACTTCAATCACTTTCTTCTCATAGTTAATAGAATGATCTTCTAATGTCTTTGTGAATGCTTCTGCATCGCCTGGATTTGTCATCGCAAAATGAGCTGGTACATTATTTTCGGCAGATTTTTCTGCTGAGTAATAGGAGATATAGCTTAACGATAATAAACCAATGGCAAGGGCAGATACGGTTGTAATAATCGTTAATAGCAAGGCATTCGATTTCATACGAAACATAATCGAAGAAAGGGATAATACCTCATTAATCGTTAAATATCCGTCTTTACTTTTTCGAATCATATTTGCTAGAAAACTGACAGATCCCTTGTAAAACAGATATGTCCCAATGATGACAGAGCCAAGAATAAAGATCATGGCAGCGAATAGTTCGGTCATTGAAGTAAAGTCTCCATCAAATAGTTTTGATGAAACATAGTAGCCGGAAATAATGAATATCATTCCAACTATGCCGATTATCATTTGAAAGATCGACATTTTCTTTACATTTCCTTCTGTTGAAGAAGTCACTCGAAACAGCGATAAAATACTCTGTCTTTTAATAAATAGATAATTCATCATCATGATAAAAAGGTAGATGATGAAAAAAACAATAAGTGTTTGGATAAGCGCTTGATTTGAAAACTGCAAGGTCGCAATTGCCTTGACGCCAGTCGTCTTAAATAAGATCATAATGATGATTTTTGACACAGAAAACCCAACAAATATTCCAATCAATAAAGAACCAAAATAGAGAATTAAATTCTCAGCACTTAAGATGCGAAAGATTTTATTTTTTGTCATCCCTATTAATTGAAATAAGCCAATTTCTTTACTGCGTCTTTTAATAAAAATGGTATTTGCATATAAAAGGAAGATCGAAACAATCGCAACTAGTAAAACTGATGCCGTTCGAATGGCAGCAGCTCCTTTTATTGATCCTTCTGCTGCGTCCATTGATGGGTCGTATTGCAATGTGACAAAGGCGAAATATAGGGCAACACTAAAGATTAAGGCAAAGACGTAAAGGTAATAATTTTTTAGATTCTTTTTCAGGTTGCGGATGATGAGCTGGTTAATGTTCATATTGCACGCCGCCTAACACGCCTTGAGTTTTCATAATGTCTTTAAAGAAGTTTTGTCTTTCTTGATCACCTTTATTTAGCTGTGAATAGATTTGCCCATCTTTTATAAAAATGACTCTGCTGCAATAGCTTGCAGCGACAGGATCGTGAGTAACCATAATAATGGTTGCTTTTCGTTTTTCGTTTAAGTCGCTTAATTTATTTAATAGATCGGAAGCCGATTTTGAATCAAGTGCACCAGTTGGTTCGTCAGCAAAAATAATACTTGGCTCATGAATAAATGCTCTCGCAGCGGATGTCCGCTGTTTTTGACCGCCGGAAATTTCATTTGGATACTTATCTTTTAATTCATATATTCCAAGTTCAGTTGCCACTTCCTGAAATTTTTCATTTGCTTCTTTTCTAGGTGTTTTCGTAATGGATAGTGGTAAAAGAATGTTTTCTTTCACTGTTAACGTGTCTAATAAATTATATTCTTGAAAGATAAATCCTAAATGTTCTTTACGGAATTCAGCAAGCTGCTTCTCCTTCATTTTTGTCATTTCATTTTCATTTATTTTAATTGTTCCATGGCTGACCTTATCAATAGATGATAAAACATTGAGAAGCGTTGTTTTACCTGAACCAGATGCTCCCATGATGCTAACAAATTCACCTTTATGAATTCGAATGTCAATTCCTTTTAATACCTCTTGTTTATTGAATTTATTCCCATAGCTTTTATGAATTTTAGTTGCTTCTAATATAAGCATGCAGATAACTCCCTTCATTTGGTAGTTTCATTATAAAAAATCAATGTCATGCTTTCCTTTGATTGTTCGAACAAAAAAGAAAAGCATGTGACATTCATGTCACATGCCGATTATATTCACGAAATCATTTCTTTTTGGAAAGAGCAAAGCAAAGGTTGTACCTTCACCGATTATGGAGTAAACATTTATCGATATTAATAATGGTTTTGCCGCTTTTTTTGATAAATATAAGCCCATACCTGTAGACGCATTGTCATCATGTTTCGTTGTGGATGTAAAGCCTTTTTCAAAAATTCGCGGTAAATCCTTAGAATCAATGCCCCTGCCAAAGTCTTGAATTTCTAAAATCGTTTGATCATCATGCTTATAGCTTCGAATGATGATATCGCCTGAATCACTATATTTTACCGCATTAGATAATAGCTGTCTTATAATAAAAGCCAGCCATTTTGCATCACTAAGTACCTCGGTTACCTCAAGCTGTATATCAAAGCCAACCCCTTTTTGAATACACCATGTTTGTAACGTTTTAAGCTCTTTTGTGATGATGGCTTTAATAGGAAGCATCTCTAAATATAAGTCATTTTCAATAAAGGTAATCCGTTTTTGATGGAGGTGCTGATCTAATAGCAGGTGGATACGCAGCCATTCATAGGTTAGTTGTGATTTTAATGCATAGTCATCTAATCTTTCTATCATTAAATGCATCGCTGTCAAAGGTGTCTTTACCTCATGAATCCAAGATAAAAGTTCATCTTTTTCATGCTCAACAATCATTCGATTTTGTGAAACAATAAGTTTCAATTGTTTTGTTTGGTCAGTGATCCGTTTTTCAATTATCTTTTCAAAGGGACTATCCGATTCATTTAAGCTTGTTAAATCTAGATGATCTTCCCATTCTTCTAATCTTTTATAAAACTTAGTTTCTTTGTTGTAACGGATAAACAAAAAAAGACTAAACACGATCATGCATATGAAAATCAAATAGACTACAGACTGGAATGGGATCGTTGTATCTATATAAGCGATAAAGAGGATAATCAACTGCTGGAATAAAAAGAAAAGAATCCAGCTTCGCCTTTCCATTAAGAATGTTTTAACCATTTGCATCTTCCTCTTCAATTGCAATATAACCCTGTCCAATTTTTGTTTCAATATAACGCCCCAACCCGAGTTCTTCTAGTTTTTTCCGCAATCGATTAACATTGACGGTTAAGGTATTATCACTTACAAACCGTTCGTCATCCCATAAGCTTCTTATTAATTCTTCACGGCTTACGATCTTATTTTTATGTTCGATTAGTATTTTTAATATGAAAACTTCATTTTTTGTTAATTCGATTGAGCCTGCGTCATTAGTTACCACATTTTTTTCATAATCAACCGTTGCCCCGCTCCATGTTTTGAGGGATATAGGTTCAGTGTTGTAATTGTATACTCGCCGAAGAATAGCTTGTATTTTTGCAATGAGTACATCAAAATGGAATGGCTTTTGGATAAAATCATCAGCTCCAAGCTGCATAGACATCACCATATCAGTCGGATGATCACGCGAGGATAAGAAAATAATTGGAACGTTTGAGTGTGTTCGAATCATTCGGCACCAATGAAATCCATCAAATTTCGGCAATTGAATATCTATAATGACTAGATCTGGCTTTATGGCAGTAAACTCTTGAATTACTTTACTAAAATCGTTAATTCCATAAACATCATAAGACCACCCAGTCAATCGATCCTTAATTTCTTGAAATAGTGTTTCATCATCTTCAATTAGCAATAGTTTAAACAATCGATTCACCACACTTTACTTGTATGTCTTATTTAAAGAGTATAGCAAAAAGATTCTATGTTCTATAGGTAATTTTGTAAATATAAGGAAGGTTAGTGACTCTTTATGAAAACCATATACTAAAATTTACCTATTTAAAGCTGTGTTGACAGATTGCATATGTTATTGTAGGATAATAGACATATAATTTAATAGTAACCTCACTTTTTACAGTGAGGTAGAGGCGCGGTATTTAACAGTCTGTAGTGGAGTTTAGAGAAAACGATGATGCTATGGAGAAGGAAATGTCGCCGAAGCGGGTAATATTCTCAGTATTACTAGCTGGGTCTGTAGTTAAGAGCTGCAGGACTGTCTCAATAAACATCCCGGTTTATTGAGTTGTGCTATCTCATTTGGGGAAAGAAGAGGACTTTAAGGTGACTATACATACGGCCTGAGTTTATCTCAGGCCGTTTTTTATTTAGTTAAAACCAGAAAACAGGGGGAGAAGATAATGATGAGAAGAAAATTACCATTTTTTATCGTCACATTACTTTCAGCTATTATCCTATTAGCAGGATGTGGCACAAGCAGCAGTCCAGAATCTTCATCTAAAGACGATAATACATTCAAGGTTGGTCTTGAGGCTGGATATGCACCATTTAACTGGACGCAAACAGGTGATGAAAATGGTGCTGTTAAAATTGATGGCAATGCAGAATATGCTGGCGGTTATGATGTTGAGATCGCTAAAAAAATTGCTGATGGTTTAGGAAAAGAATTAGTGATTGTAAAAACAGAATGGGACGGACTTGTTCCGGCTTTAACTTCAGGTAAAATCGATGCGATTATCGCAGGCATGTCGCCGACAGCTGAACGAAAAGAAACAATCGATTTCTCAGACAACTATTATAAATCAGATTTAGTTATGGTCGTTAAAAAAGGCAGCAAGTATGATGGTGCTACTTCAATCCAAGATTTCAAAGGAGCTAAAGTAACAGCTCAATTAAATACATTCCATTATTCAGTCATTGATCAAATTGAAGGTGTCGCGAAAGAGCCAGCTATGGATAACTTCCCAGCAATGAGGGTGGCTCTTGAATCAGGAGTCATTGATGGTTACGTTTCAGAGCGACCTGAAGCTGTTAGTGCATCAGCTGCTAACGAAAATTTTGCAATGGTTGAATTTACTAAAGGATTTGAAACATCTGATGATGATACAGCAATTGCTGTAGGTGTTGCAAAGGACAGTGAATTGACAGAAAAAATCAATGAAATTTTAGCAGGTATTTCAGAGGAAGAACGTACTAGTATCATGGATGCGGCGATTAAAAATCAACCAGCAGCAGAATAAGGATCAAGTTAAAACCGGCTGTAACTTCTTACAGTCGGTTTTATGATGAAGTAAAGGAGGAGAACCATGACATTTGAGTGGATCATAAAAATTATTACAGAAAACTGGCCGATGTTCCTGCGTGGAGCAGGAGTAACACTTTTAATTGCATTAATAGGTACTATTTTTGGAGCGGTCATCGGATTGCTGGCGGGAGTTATTCGTACGATTCCAATGCCTGAAAAAGGTGCAAAAAAGATTTTATTAAAAGTGATTAATGTCATTCTTTCGATTTATATTGAATTTTTCCGCGGAACACCGATGATTGTGCAAGCGATGGTTATTTTTTATGGCTCAGCTTTAGCGTATGGGATCGATATGGATCCGTTAGCTGCAGCAATCTTTATCGTGTCGATTAATACAGGAGCTTATATGGCTGAGATTGTTCGCGGTGGTGTTGTATCGATTGATAAAGGCCAATTTGAAGCAGCACATGCGTTAGGAATGAATCATCTACAAACAATGATGAATGTCGTATTGCCGCAAGTGGTTCGTAATATTCTTCCGGCAACAGGTAATCAGTTTGTCATTAATATTAAAGATACCTCTGTTCTTAACGTTATTTCGGTAACCGAATTATATTTCCAAACAAAATCAATTGCAGGTAATAACTTTAGATATTTCGAATCATTCTTTGTAGCATGTGTGATTTATTTTATTATGACGTTTGCAGTTACAAGAATATTACGTTATATCGAAAAGAAATTAGATGGTCCTGATAACTACACAATGAATGTACATGATGCTGAAAAATAACAGAAGAAGGAGGAGAGACTATGGAAAAAGTAATTGAAGTACAACATTTAAGTAAATCCTATGGAACTCATGAAGTTTTAAAAGATATTGATTTCACGGTAAATAAAGGAGAAGTAGTCACTATCATCGGTTCCTCTGGATCTGGTAAATCGACTCTTCTTCGTTGTATTAATTTGCTAGAAAAACCAAGCGGCGGTCAAATTATCTATAATGGTGAAAATATTTTAGACGATAAGCATGATATCAACTCATATCGTCAGCATTTAGGGATGGTCTTTCAGCAATTTAACTTATTTAACAATCATAATGTCCTTGGAAATTGTGTTGTAGGTCAAGTAAAAGTGTTGAAGCGTTCTAAGGAAGAGGCCGAGAAAGTGGCAATGAAATATTTGAAAGTCGTTGGGATGGATAAATACATGAACGCCAAACCAAGACAATTATCAGGCGGTCAAAAACAACGTGTAGCAATAGCCCGTGCCCTTTCAATGGAACCTGATGTGATGTTATTTGATGAACCAACTTCAGCACTTGACCCAGAGATGGTTGGCGAAGTTCTTAAAGTTATGAAGGAGCTTGCTAAAACAGGGCTAACGATGTTGATCGTCACACATGAAATGGAATTTGCGAAGGAAGTATCTGATCGTGTTGTCTTTATGGATAAGGGAGTTATTGCGGAAGAAGGAAGTCCTGAGCAAATTTTCAATCATCCTACACAGGAACGTACGAGGGAATTTTTAAAACGAACATTAAAATAATTGTAAAAAGCTTCAGATCATCATTGATCTGGAGCTTTTTTATGTTAAGAATTTGCTCTTTGTGTTCCATTACAAGCCCATTTCTACCTCTAGTAGAAAGAATATTTTTGATGAACCGGAAAATACTAGGGGAAAAAGGAACATAGAAAATGCAGAACACAATAAGATTTATCTCGGTCATGTATGTGATTTTACTTTCTGTCGGTCTATTTGCACATGTCGAAATCATTCCTGGAATATTATCTCTTGTTAAAAGAGATGCGTGGATAAGTATATTATTAAATATACTTATCCTTCCTTTATGGATATTAGTGCTTTATAAGATTATAAAAATGATAAACAGACGGTCGATCATTCACCTTATAAGAAATCAAGGAAACTCTTTGTTTTATTACATACTGCTTTTTCCCATAGTTTTGTATATGCTGATTAATGCCTTTATTACAGCAAAAGATATTATATATTGGTCACAATTAAGCTATATGCAAGGCTTTAACAGTTTCATCTTAGCAATCACCCTGCTTATTTTCTGTTTAATCTGTACGGAAGCGGGATTGTTTTCAATTGGAATTTTAAGCAGTCTTCTTTGTCCATTCGTGATATTTTTAGGATTTTTTATTTCTTTTGCCAATATGAAGAAAAAAAATTATGAACTGCTTTTTCCGCTGTTTTCAGATGGTTTCTTACCAATAGCACAGGGGCTTATCTATACGGCATTACCGATCTTGGAGTTATTTATCATAATTTTTTTGACGCCTGTTTTAAAAAAGGCTGTGACACGAAAGCAATTATACATTGTTGGAATCATTATTATAGGCTTAATGATCGGACCAACAATCGGGGCAATTGTAGAATTTGGTCCTCAACAGGCAGCTACCTATCGCTATCCTGCTTATGAACAATGGCGTTTAATGTCTATTGGCAGATATTTTTCCCATACTGATTTTCTTGCCATTTTTCAATGGCTTTCAGGTGGTGCAATTAGAATCAGCTTGTTTGTTTACATTTCAAGCCGGATTTTAGCAAAAGGAAAACACAGAAAAAAAATAATCAGAATCATTTATATCATTTTGTTTGTTAGCTGTATCATTCCTGTTGATCAAAGCCTTATGACAATCGTGATCTTTGGTTATTTTAGACCGATATCATTTCTGTTAATAATCCTGCAAATAACGATGATAGCTATATACTTATCGAAACATAAACAAAAATGGAATAAAGAGGTGAGTGGTTCGTGAATGAGCAGATTTTTTCCGTTGACATGCTTCAGCAGCTTTTCAACCAATCAACGGATATTAAAGTAAAAACAGAAAATATAAATGATGAAAGATTCTTATTTGTGTATTGCGATTCTTTAACGGATGCTAGTCTGATCCAAGCATTATCCATTCCAGGAACCGATATGAGAACGAACTCACTTTATAATTCCATTCAAATGGAAACTCATCTGAAAGAATCAATGACTTCAGAAAAAATTGAAGAGGCTGTTTTATCTGGGAAGCTAATGGTAGTTCCTTTCGGAGAGCATCTTTATTTTTATAATATTAGTAAATTCCCATCGAGACAGCCGGATGAGTCTGTTGCAGAAGTTTCGATTCGTGGCCCGAAGGATGGATTTGTCGAAGATATTACAACTAATATTGGGTTAATCAGGAGGAGATTACGTACCTCATCATTAGTTATTGAAGATTATACAATTGGGAAAAGAACAAATACTAAAGTATCCCTTCTTTATATTAAAGATATACTTAACGAGAATATCTTAAAAGATATTCAGGGCAGACTTAATCGTTTAGATGTAGATATTTTAACAAGCTCTTCTATGTTAATGGAGTACTTGATCGATAACAAATTTTCGCTTATTCCCTTAATAGACTATTCAGGTAGAGCAGATTTCGTCACACAGTCTATCAACCAGGGGAGATTTGCCATTGTCGTTGATGGAGCACCAACTGTTTTAATTGCACCAGTAGATCTTTCATTATTGTTTAAAACTCCTGAGGATGATAATACAAGCTTTTATTTTGCCTCCTTAGAAAGATCGCTGCGTTTTTTAGGGTTATTTACGACAACATTTCTGCCGGGTTTTTATACAGCTTTAATCACACATAATGTAGGACAGTTACCACTTCCATTTATAGCGACCATTAGTGTTTCCAGATCAGGCCTGCCATTTTCACCATTAATAGAAGGTCTTATTATGCTCGTCATGTTTGAGTTGTTTAAAGAAGGGGGTGCCCGCTTGCCTAAAGGGATTGGTCAAACTGTTGCCGTTCTTGGAGGGTTGATCATAGGTGATGCTGCTATAAGAGGAGGCATTACCTCTCCAACAATGCTTGTCGTGATTGGGATAACAGCCATTTCCAGCTTTACGCTTGTTAACCAATCCTTATCAGGCAACCTTTTCTACGTAAGAGTGTTTGTTCTTTTATTCAGTTATTTCTTAGGGATATATGGATTTTTCTTAAGTCTTCTGTTCGTTTTCCTCTATATATCAAAATTAAAGTCTTTTGGAATTCCTTTATTAGCTGAAATAACTTCCCAAGATGGAAAGGATATTTTGTTTAGTTTCTTCCGTTTCCCTTTTTTATTCTCGAAAAAAAGAAATGCATCTTTGTTCATAAAAGATGGTACGAGATCGGGTGAATAAATGAGAAAGCTAGTTTTCATGACATTTATTAGTATATTCCTTTGTGGTTGTACGAATATTGAAGAAATTCAATATGAAGCTTATGCTGTCGGGCTTGGAATTGACTATAAAGATAATGAATATCACGTCACCTTACAATTCTTAGATTTTTCAAATGTTGCGAAAACAGAACAGGGGAAAAGTGACCAGCCTGGCCAGGTATGGTTAGGAGAGGGAAAAGGAGAAACTGTTGAAGATGCTTTTACAAAGATTTATCAAGGAATACAAATTCCAGTTAACTATGACCAAATCAGTGTATTTGTTTTTGGGAAGTCATTATTAGAAAATAAATTAGATAAAACCTTACAAGGTTTAGATACAAATTTCAACATCCGATTAACAGGTTTAGCTTATGGTACGGAAAAACCAATAAACGAAATTTTTACAACAAAAGTTCCTTTTAATTACCCTTTCACAGTATCTCGAATGAGTCAGCCTGAATATATGCAGGAACAATATTCTTCCATTCCTCCTGTTTCATTACAAGAGCTTATTTATCAATTTAATGAACATACAAAGACGATATTATTACCAAATATTTCGATTAACGAAGAGATCATGAAGAAAGATATGGAAAACATTCCCGTCACCACTTTTAATGGTGCATTTATGATCAAAGATGAAGAAATGAAGGGTCTCTTAACGAATAATGACCTTACCGGTTTTATTCACGTAAATAACGAATCAGATCGAACGACTTTAGTTCTAAATGATAGGAAAGAAGAACATGTTCAAATAGAACTATTAAAACCAAAGCTTAAAAGAATCATGAAAAAAAACGAAAATGATATAGTAATCGGTCTACATATAAAAGTGTCAGCGATTATTAGAGAATCAAGCGAAAATATTCTCTCCAAAAAAATGAAGAAACAGCTTGAAAAAGAGATCAAAAATAAAGCATATGAGGCATATATGAAAAGTAAAGAGATGGGAGGGGACATTTTTCAATTTGAGGACTATATATATCGCTATATGCATAATGATTGGAAAAAACTTCATGAAAATCAGGAGTTTCCAACTCTAGAAAAAGAAGATATTCACGTAAGTGTGAGACCATTAAAAAGTATTAATAAAATCAATTCTGGGATTAATCCCCTTATTAAATAAGGAGCTGGTTCGCATGCCGATGGAATTTTCTGCATGTAAAGGCACCTCTGTTAAGAATGATCAATTAAGAATAATTAAATGATCATTCTTCTTAACTATATCGATTGGACTCTCAGCCAGGTATCCCAATAATCACCCTCTTTACCATCTGCCTCTCCCATTTGCTCAATATGCTTTCTTATGATAAAGCAGATACGAAAGGTTTGATGGATTGAACCATCTTCTTCTACTTCATTATACGTGCCTAATGTATGATAATAGATCATTCTCATTACTATAAACTCCATTTTTCCACGTGGAACAATTTCATGTAATTTCTGAGTGGTAGTTTTTTGGGGATACCATCTTGGTTTATTCAAAATCGGTTTTGATTTTTCTATTATTAATAGAATAGTTTTGTCTGAAGTAAATCAATAGCACGGTTAATCTCCTCTAATTCTCCTTTAGAAGCATTTTGAATTCGACTTAAAAAACGAGACTCTATCCTGTTAAATGCATCATTCATCATGATTTCTCCATGAGTTGAGAGTTGTATATACTGTTTTCGGCGATCTTCGGTATCTCCGATTTTTTCAATTAACTTATTTTCAACTAATTTTTTTAGCTCACGACTTGTATTAGGCATAGACATATGCTGGCAATCGCTAATTTGGCTGGGCGTTACAGGCTGATTAACAGTGATATATTCAAGAATGCTATATTGAACGGGTGTAACCTCCTCAATTTTTACATGTTTTGTTATTTCATGTTTTACACGATGAACAGAAGCTATAAATTCGATTAGATTATGAAATAATTCTTTTTTGTCCACGATCATCACCTCTAAAAGACAAGATAACAAAAAAGTTATCACAAAACAATTATCATTTGACAACTAAAATGATTAGTTTTACAATTTTATTATCAAATGATAAGTAAATGAGGTGAAGGGATGAAAATATTGGTTATTTTTACGCATCCTAATCATAAAAGCTTAAGTTATGCATTTTTACAGAAAGTCGTTAAAGGAGCTTCTGAAAACCCCAATATCAAAGAACTGCAAATAGTAGATTTATATGAAGAAAAATTTAATCCTCTCCTAATATTTAATGAGAATAAACGAAGAAGGAATATGCATCTTGATCCTGATCTGGAAAAGTACCGTAAACAAATTAGTTGGGCAGATAAGCTTGTTTTTGTTTATCCAATTTGGTGGGGAAGGCCTCCAGCAATGCTCTTAGGGTATATAGACCAATTATTTTCTTCAAACTTTGCTTATAAAGAGAATGGCGGACTTTTATCGGAAGGCCTTTTAAAGAATAAGTCTGTTGTTTGTATTTCCACTATGAAAGGTCCTACAAAATATCCGCTTTTTTACTTAAACAACGCTCATAAAATACTCATGAAAAAAGCGCTATTTAAGTATGTAGGTATCAAAAAAGTGAAATTTTTTGAATTTGGTTTCATGGAAAGTCCAAAGGGAAATCATGAAAAAAAGTTAAGTAAAATTTACCAATATTTCAAAAAGATTGATCTATAGTTACTCTATGAAACTACCAATTTAAAATAGAATTCTACCAAAATTCCCGTTTGCTTCTCCTAATTGGCGGGTAGGAAATAAATGTAATGTCTTTACATATAAAGTGCCTATGGGGAGGAGCGTTTCTATGAATAATAAAGGGAAAATGAATGAAAATAGCAAAAATGAGCAATTGGAACAGTTCCGAGTGAGGGATGAAGGGGAAAAATTGACGACAAATCAAGGGCTTAAGGTATCGGAAGATGAGTTTTCTTTAAAAGCAGGAGAACGTGGCCCGACGTTAATGGAGGATTTTCATTTTCGTGAAAAAATGACTCATTTTGACCATGAGCGAATTCCAGAGCGGATCGTCCATGCGCGCGGCTTTGCAGCACACGGTGAATTTGAAGTATATGAATCAATGAAAAAGTATACAAAAGCAAAGTTTTTACAAGATCCATCAGTAAAAACGCCTGTTTTTGTCCGATTTTCTACAGTAGCAGGATCACGCGGATCAGCTGAAACGGTGAGAGATGTACGCGGTTTCGCGACAAAGTTTTATACAGAGGAAGGGAATTATGATTTAGTTGGGAATAACATCCCTGTATTTTTTATTCAGGATGCAATCAAATTCCCCGATTTAATTCATGCTGTCAAACCAGAGCCTCATAATGAGATTCCACAAGCTGCTAGTGCACATGATACGTTCTGGGACTTTGTCGCAAACAATCAAGAATCAGCACATATGGTCATGTGGCATTTGTCTGATCGTGCCATTCCGCGAAGCTTTCGAATGATGGAAGGATTCGGTGTCCATACATTTCGCTTAGTCAACGAAGAAGGGAAAGCCCATTTTGTAAAGTTTCACTGGAAGCCTGTTTTAGGTGTTCATTCTCTCGTGTGGGATGAAGCACAAAAAATTGCTGGAAAGGATCCGGATTTTCACCGCCGCGATTTATGGGAATCAATTGAAGGAGGACTTTTCCCAGAATATGAATTGGGAGTACAGCTGATTGCTGAAGAGGATGAATTTTCATTTGATTTTGATGTGCTTGATCCGACCAAATTATGGCCTGAGGAGGATGTACCTGTAAAAATAATTGGCAAAATGACATTAAATCGTAACGTTGATAATGTGTTTGCAGAAACAGAGCAAGTAGCATTCCATCCGGGTCATGTGGTACCTGGAATTGATTTTACGAATGATCCATTGCTGCAAGGACGGTTATTTTCATATACAGATACACAATTGCTTCGTCTTGGCGGACCGAACTTTCATGAGCTGCCAATAAACCGACCTGTTTGTCCATTCCATAACAATCAGCGTGATGGCTTTGGACGTCAAACAATTAATGTTGGACAGGTAAGCTACCATAAGAATTCACTCGCATCTAATACACCAGCTCCTGTTAGTGAAGATGAAGGCGGATATGTACATTATCAGGAAAAAGTAGAAGGGCGTAAGGTCCAAAGTCGAAGCGAAAGCTTTAAAGATCATTTCTCTCAAGCTGCGATGTTTTGGAATAGTATGAGCGAACCTGAGAAAGAACATATCATTGACGCGTTTAGTTTTGAGCTTGGAAAAGTAAAAAGCAAATCTGTACAGCAGCAAGTAGTTGATATGTTTGCAAATGTTAGTGTAGAGTTAGCGACCGCATTTGCATTAGCAATTGGTGCTATGCCGCCTCAAAAGGGAGGATCACAGGTAACGAAATCTTCTCCGGCGCTAAGCCAGTTAAATACAAAGAAATTACCGAATACTCGTAAAGTTGGAGTCATTATCGGTACCGATTTTAAAGGGGAAGACGTGTTGAATGTTTGCAATGCTTTAATAGCTGAAGGCATTCAAGTTGAAGTTATTAGTGATAAGCTTGGAAATCAAAAAGCTTTTGATGGTACAGAACTAAAAGTTGATCATACATTCTTAACGTGCGATTCGGTGCTTTTTGATGCGATTTATGCTGCAGGTGGAAAAGGTGTAAGTCAAAAATTTAAAGAAGAAGCTGCCTATTTTATTCAGGAAGCATTCTCACATTACAAAGCAATTGGAGCAACTTTTGAAGGTAAAAACTGGCTGCAGGAGGAAGTGATGGCAAACAGTCCTGGAGTTGTCATTGAAGATCAAGACATGAGTGTATTTGCTCAAAATTTTGGACAGGCTATTTCTGCTCATCGTCACTGGAATCGTCAGTTGGTTAAATAAAACGTTTATAAAACATTTAAGTAGAGGGGTCCATAAAGTAAGAGGATTTCTCTACTTTTTCATTTAAAGAAACGGGCAAAAATAAAATGCGATGATTCAGTATATCTACATTTAGTACTGGAAAAATTATGATAGATCTCATGTCTTGACCTTCGTTTATCAACATGTTACTATAAGGTCACACGTAACATGTGACTAAAAAGTAACATGTTATAATTACAGATATCTTTACGAAAGGATCGTTGGTATGGAAGACGAACTTTCTACATTATTTAAAGCATTAGGACACCCAATTCGCAGAAGGATTTTAGATATTCTTAAACAGTCAGCAAAGACGACAGGTGAACTAAATGAATATTTTCCTGAAGTGACAAGATATGCCATTATGAAGCATTTGACGATCTTGGAGGAAGGGAATTTAGTAGTGGTTAGACGTGAAGGAAAGTATAGGCGAAACTTTCTTAACGCGGTTCCACTCCAAGAAATGCATAACCGCTGGGTAGGAAAATACATGCAATCAACTGCCAACACACTGCTTAACTTGCAAGCAGTAGTTGAAAAAAAAGGAGATTTAATGATGACAACAACAGACCAAGAACAAAGCCGTGCTTTCCGTATTGAACAAGAAGTTTTAATCGCTGCTCCGCGCGAACAAGTATTTAAAGCATTAACCGAACAAGCTGGTGATTGGTGGGAATTTCGTTTAGCACCAAAAGGGGTATCCTCACACTTTTCGTTTGAACCCGTTCCAGGCGGACAATTTATTGAAAAATGGGGGGAACATGAAGGAGCGGTGTGGGGCAATGTTTACTATGTGAACGCCCCAGAAGAAATCCGCCTTCATGGACATTTAGGAATGCAGGGAGCAGTTAACAGCTCGTATGTGTATCGTCTTCTGGAGAAGGAAGGGGCAACGTTGCTTCAGCTTTCCCATACAGCATCAGGCGTTATTGAAGAGAACTGGGAACAAGAGCATTCTGAAGGATGGAAGCATCTACTCGGAACATTGCTTAAAAACTACGTAGAACAAGCGAAGTAATAAAAACAGATAACCTAAAGTGAGAGATTAAAATGAAAGAATTAACATGCAATTGCGGTTTTACTGTACAAAATGAAGATCCATCTGTTGTGGAAGCGAAAATGTGGCATCATACTATTAAAGATCACATCGACATGCTGAAGTCCATGACAGATTGCAATTCATTAGCTGGCTAAAGGAAACACATAAGAAAATTGCTTTCCAATCTTAATCTAGTTAGTAAATCAAGAAAGAAGCTGTCCTAATAGGACAGCTTCTGCTATTTTATGCGCAATAAAAAATCTGAGGATACCGAAAATTTCTAAAGGTTTTTAACGGTTTTCCATCCATTCAGGTTTACCGAATCCTTTAAATTCCTCATCGATAATTTTTTCAAACTCTTCTGACTCCACGATTGCTTTTATGTCTTTTGCAAATTGAGCATCTTTATTGTCTGTTTTTACAGCAACAACATTACGGTAATGATCAGCCATATTTTCAAGAGCGATTGCGTCAAGTAAATCCATGTTAGCAGCAATTGCGAAGTTACCAGGAACAGCTGCTAAATCAACACTGTCAACAGAACGAGGGAGCTGTCCAGCTTCGAGCGGCTTAAATTTCAAGTTTTTCTTGTTTTCAATGATATCTTTTTCAGATACTGTTGCAGGGTCTGCATTTTCATCAATTTTAATGAATCCTTCATCTTGCAATGTATTGAAAGCTCTTGCTCCATTTGTTGGATCATTCGGTAGTGAAACAGTTGCTCCATCTTTTACTTCATCAAGAGATTTATATGTGTTTGAGAAGATCCCCATTGGTGCTGTTGGAACAATAATTAAAGGTGTTAAATCCATCTTGTTTGATGTTGAGAAGTTTTCTAGATATGTCGAGTTTTGAAATAGATTTGCTTGAATATCGCCATTGTTCAACGATTTATTAGGCTGAATATAATCACTAAATTCGACTAACCCTACTTTATATCCTTTTTCTTCCAACCCAGGAATAATGGCTTTTGAAACCATATCACTGTAAGGACCAGCAGTAGCTCCGATTTTAATTTCTTTTGACTCTGTGCTCTCTTTGCTATCACTACTTTGTTTACTTTCGGTATTCCCGCATGCTGCAAGAGCTGTTAAGGCGAATAATAGAATAAATGAACTAACCCATTTCTTCATGTGAGTATTCCTTCTTTCTGATGTTTATTTTTTATTAACAGCTTTGGCGATTTTATCACCAATTAGCTGAATTAACTGAACTAATATAATTAAAATAACGACTGTTGCGATCATAATGGTATTATCATAGCGGTAATAACCAAAACGAATGGCCAAATCACCAATTCCGCCGCCGCCGACAACACCAGCCATTGCTGAAAATCCTACTAAACTAATAAGTGTTAATGTAATAGCAGAAATAATTCCAGATCTTGCTTCAAGTAAAAGAACATCTTTAATGATCATCCATGGTGTAGCACCTGCTGCGATTGCTGCTTCAACAACACCTTTATCAATTTCTCGTAATGCCGTTTCGACAATGCGGGCGAAAAATGGGATGGCTGCGACAGAAAGTGAGACACTTGCTGCTGTTGGTCCAATCGTTGTTTTGACGAGGAAATTAGTTAATGGTATTAATGCAACAAGTAAAATAATAAACGGAATTGATCGCACCATATTAACTAAGAAACCGATGATGGAATTGATCCAAGTATTTTGCAGGAATAGGCCCTTGTCTGTGACATATAAAAGGACACCAATCGGTAACCCAATAACAGTTGAGATGACTAAGGAAATTGCAATCATATAAATAGTTTGCAGAAATGCTAGATTTATATCTGGAATCAGTTCAATAAGATGATTCATATCAAATCCCATAACGTAACACCTCCACTAGGGCTGAACGATTTTCAATAAATTGTATGGCTTTGCTGATTTCTTCACTTGTTCCTTTTAATTCCATAAGAAAAATACCAAGCGGCGCCTCCTGTATATAGTCAATTGAACCGTGCAGGAAGTTGCCTTTTACGTTATATAGCTGGAGAGTATCGGAGATGATGCCTTCTCCAGCAATCTCTCCTTTGAATGTTACTTTAATAATTGTTCCTTCGCACTTTTTAAAAATCGCAGCAGGCAAATCATATGAAACAACACTTTCGATAAACTCCTTCGTGAGTTCTTCCTGTGGATTTGCGAAGATATCATATACTGGACCTTCTTCAATCACTCTACCATCTTGCATGATAGCCATGCGATTGCAAATTTCCTTTACAACATCCATTTCATGAGTTATCAAAACGATCGTAATGTTTAATTCTTTGTTAATTTTTTTTAATAGATTTAAAATTGATTTTGTTGTGGTCGGGTCTAAGGCTGAAGTGGCTTCATCACATAAAAGGACACTAGGATTATTGGCAAGTGCACGTGCAATGCCGACGCGCTGTTTTTGCCCTCCACTCAATTGTGAAGGAAATACATCACGTTTATCAGCAAGACCAACCATATCAAGTAAGGCTTCAACACGGTCATTCATGTCTTTGGAAGGTATTTTCGCTGCTTTTAAGGCAAATTCAATGTTCTCAAACACAGTTTTTTGGCTAATTAAATAAAAGTGTTGGAAAATCATGCCGATTTTTAACCGTGCTATCCGTAAATTTTTACTTTTTAATGAGGTGAGATCTGTGCCATTTACGGTGACATTTCCGGAAGTAGGCCGTTCCAAAAGATTGATACAGCGAAGCAGGGAGCTTTTTCCTGCACCGGAATAGCCGACGATTCCAAAAATATCGCCCTTTTGAATTGTCAGTGACACGTTATCCACACCAGTTACCTGACCATTTTTAGTTTTATATACTTTCGAAAGATTGCGAATTTTAATCATGTAATGACCTCCTTTTATGTTTTTCTACATCCAAATTTCACCTAAGGTTAGCAAATCTAGTCTATTTGGAAGGTATGCTTAAATAAAGCGAATTCTGTCCCCGTTCCTAGACACAAAAAAAATACTCCTTCATCTGAAAGGAGCATCGAAACAGAAACTGTATCTTGGCTTATCTTTCAGAATGAAACCATTCTGCAGGAATTGGCACCTTCCCAAATAGGGGGTTGCCGGACGTCATCGGGCCTAGTCCCTCAGTCTCTCTGGATAAGATTAAATTTGTAAATTAATAGTATCTAATATACTAATATAGTTAAGTTCTGTCAATCTATAAAATGATTTTATATCTATTGGACAATAACACCCAATTGGTTAATATCTAGAAAATAAAGGAAATGAAATGTTACCATCATGAACATGTCTCTAGTGTAGACTATTCTGATATAGGGTTTTTATAAAAATGTTTAATTTTGTGAAATAATAAGATTTGTACTAGTTTTTTTGAATTGATTAACAAAATGAGTAGGTAAGTTATGGTCTGTAATCATGTAATCAATCTTATCAAGGGAAGCAATGCCGATTGTAACATCTTTCCCAAATTTAGTACTATCTGCGGCTACGAAAATTTCTTTTGATAACTCGATCATTTTTTTTCTTGTAATGGCTTCCTCTAAATTATAATCAGAAATTCCCTTTTCAATCGTAATACCACTTGCGCAAATAAAGGCTTTTAATATATTCAATTCACTAAAATTAAATAAGTATTCGTAAGTAACGACAGACTTTTCGTTTTTTCTTACTTTCCCGCCAATGATGACTAGTTCCACATCACTATTTAGGAGTTCGTTTACAACAGGAATTGAATTTGTCACGACTGTTAAATTCTTTTTATTTTTAATATATTTGGCAATTTGATAGGTTGTTGACCCGCTATCAATATAAATACAATCGCCATCATTGATAAATTCACTGCATTTTTGTGCGATCATTTCTTTTTCCTTTAAGTGACTAATCATGCGTTCATCTATAGAGGATTCTCCGAATGTTGATTCTACTAGTTTAACCCCGCCATAGATTTTCTCGATTTTCCCTTGTTCTGTAAGAAGGTTTAAATCTCTGCGAAGCGTATCGACAGAAACCTCTAGTTCCTCTGTTAACTCTGTTATCTTAATGACTTTTTTAATCATTAGCAGCTCAAGGATCTTCTTTTGTCTTTCAAGTGGAAACATATAATCACCCATTCAAAGTTATCGTTTTTTGCCTTCATTAATTAATTTAAGTGTACTGATAACTCATAATATATTCAAGATTTTTAAAGTAGTTACAGGTAACATGTTGATAAATTTGAGTTAATATAGTCAAAATTTATGTATAAGTTATTGATAATATATGCAAAATTTACACTTCATTTACATAAATCTTTATTTTTATTTACATTTCCCTTTTATACTAAGGGTGTGTTCAAGGAGGTGAGCCGTTTGCTGAAATTACAGAATATAAGCAAACAATTCGATAGCAAAGTTGTTTTAAATGATATCAGTTTAGAAATTAACACGGGAGAAATCGTTTCACTCCTTGGTCAAAGTGGGAGTGGAAAAACAACCCTATTAAATATAATCTTGGGATTAACAACGATGAATACTGGAAAAATCATTTTTAATGATATCGATATGAGTCAAGTAGAAATGAAGAATAGAGGATTTAATATTGTTTTTCAGGATTATGCGCTTTTTCCAAATTTAAATGCCTACCAAAATATTGTTTATGGTTTAAAAAATAAGAAGGGTTTAGTTACAGAGGAAGAGCTTAATGAGTATATTGAATTTTTGGAGTTAAAACCTCATTTAACAAAGAAAATAGGAGAATTATCCGGCGGCCAGAAACAAAGGGTTGCACTTGCAAGAACATTGGTCATGAAACCGAAAATATTATTATTGGACGAGCCCTTAAGTGCATTGGACGGCGTTATTAAGGAATCGATTAAAGAGCGGATTAAACTAATTGCCAGAGAATATAAGCTTACAACCATTATTGTCACACATGATCCTGAAGAAGCATTAACGTTGTCAGATAAAATATTAATCATTAATCAAGGAGAAATTTCGCAATTTGGAACACCTCAAGAAATTATTAATAAACCAAGTAATGACTTTGTGAAAGAATTTATTCTTAAACAATTACATATTAAGAAACAAAATATTTATAACTTATTTGGTGAAGAAAATGACTAAAGTTAAGCCGGGAATGCGTGTCATTTTTATCCCAATCGTAGTGTTGTTCGCCATCTTTCTCTTATTACCGCTTGTTTCTTTGTTTATTCGTTCGTTCGAAACAAGTGATGGTTACAGTTTCTCAAATTATCTATCAACCCTTTCTAATCGAGAACTGTTAGAGTCAATTGTTAATAGTATTAAAATTTCTAGCATTACCGCTATTATTACGACAATTTTAGCCTTTATTCTTGCTTATTCTATTAATTGCTCGAGAATGTATCGGCCATTAAAAAGTGCAATAAAAATAGGTATTATGATCCCGATGCTGCTCCCGACAATCACGTATGGATTTGCAATTATGTATTCTTTTGGGAATCAAGGATTAATGACAAAGCTAGTTGGGCGAAATCTATTTGAGATCTATGGATTTAACGGATTATTAATAGGTTATGTGATTTATACATTACCTGCAGCGTTTTTACTAATTCATAATTCATTTAAATATATTGATAAAAAATATATTATCGTTTCAAAACTTATGGGTGATTCGACCTTTAGAAGTTTTATGAACACAATCGTTCGTCCATTATGGGGCACATTGGGCGGAGCCTTTGTCCTTGCCTTTATCTTAAGCTTTACTGATTTTGGTATTCCTGCCTCTGTTGGTGGGACATATTATGTTGTTGCAACACATCTCTATCAAGTGATGCTTGGTTCAATACCTGACTTTAATAACGGAGCTGTCATAGCAGTGTTAATGCTATTACCTGCAGTGTTTGGTGTTTTTCTTTTAAACTATCTTGAAAAGTTTAATTTCCATTATGACAAGTTTACAGATACCGAGTTAGTTCAGCATAAACTTAGAGATACGTTCTTAGGAATCATCTCATCTATTATTCTATTAGGAATGTTTTCAGTTTTTGCCGTTATGTTTATCGCACCATTTTTAACGAGTTTTCCATATGATCCATCCTTTACTTTAAAGCATTTTATTGAAGTTTTTCAATCAAGTGATTTAACAGCTGTTTATAAAAACTCGATAGTCGTTGCTATATTAACTGCTGTTATTGGTACGGTAGTCGCCTATTGCTCAGCAATTATAAATGTCCGTACACCTATTAAAGGAAAAGCAACCATCGATAGTATTTCAATGATAACAAATACTGTACCAGGTATGGTATTAGGCTTGTCGTATTTACTGCTTTTTAATGGGAGCAGTTTTAAGGGAACTTTCGCCATTATCGTGCTCTGTAATATCATTCACTTCTTTACTACACCATATTTAATGGCGAAAAACTCCTTATCAAAAATGAACCCAACATGGGAAACGACTGGAGAGTTATTAGGTGACAGCTGGTTCAAGACCATCTTTCGGGTTATTTTACCGAACTCAGCATCAACGGTAATTGAGATGTTTAGCTACTATTTTATCAATGCGATGGTTACGATTAGTGGAATTATCTTTTTAGTTTCAGCGCAAACCTCATTAGTAGCGAGCAAAATTAAAGAGCTGCAGCATTTTGCTAAATTTAATGAAATATTTGTTTTATCTTTACTCATCTTTTTTACAAATTTATTGATTAAGTTACTTTGTGATTATTTGCAAAGAAGAACAACGATGAATACATCATCCATAATGAAGGACAAGAAGCGAGGGAATTTTACGATGAAAAACATGAAGAGAATGTTGCTGACTCTGTTTGCAATAGGATTAACAGTAGTTGCATTGGTAGCGTGTAATACTCAAAAAGTAGATGAAGCAAAAAAGGTTGTAATTGGAACAAATGGTGATGAGGAAGCAATTACAGCAATGGAAACAGCCTTAAAAAATGCCGGATATGAAGGAAAGTATGTTCTTCAATCTTTAGGTACTTCTGAATTAGGCGGAAAGCTTATGGCTGAAGGAGAACAAATTGAGGCTGATTTAGTTACAATGAGTTCTTATTTTATCGATAGTGCTCAACAAAAACATGCTATGTTTAAAGACTTAACTTTTGAAACAAATGCATTTGAACAATATCCATCATACTATACACCAATTTTAGCAATTACAGGGTCTATCTTTGTCAACACAGAAGTAATCAAAGAAAAGGGTTTAGCCATGCCAACATCGCTAAAGGATTTAACAAAACCGGAATACAAAGACCTCGTGTCGATCCCAAATATACTAGATTCTTCGACAGGCTGGTTAATGATTCAAGCAATAATTAGTCAATATGGAGAAGAAGAAGGGAAAACGGTTCTTCATGATTTAATTGCAAATAGCGGCCCGCATTTAGAAAGTTCAGGTTCGGGTCCTATAAAGAAAGTACAAGCTGGGGAAGTAGCTGCAGGCTTTGGTCTCCGACATCAAGCTGTAGCAGCAAAAGAGTCAGGTCAACCAATTGATTTTATCGATCCTGTTGAAGGGAATTTTTCACTCACTGAGTCAATTGCCGTTGTAGATAAAGATGATGAAGCAACGACGAAGCTAGCAATGGAAATGGCAGAGGTCATCATAAACAATGCTAGAAAAGACTTATTAACATACTATCCGGTTGCTCTCTATAATGGTGAAACAGTTTCTTCTATTAACAAACCCGCACATTTCATGAAATTTGATCAGCCATTAACAGTGGAACTATTAGAAAAACATCAACAATTTTTCAACTCAGCAAAATAAAAGGAGGTTAGAAATATGTATAACTATAAACTATTAACGCCAGGTCCATTAACAACAACAAGTACAGTGAAAGAGGAAATGCTATTTGACCGTTGTACATGGGATCAGGACTATAAAAATATCACTCAAAAAATTAGGTCTCAGCTTCTTGAATTAGCCGGTACATCGGAAGAAGAGTATACGGTTGTGCTTATGCAAGGAAGCGGGACGTTCGCTGTTGAATCTGTCATGACAACTGCTATTTCAACAAATGATAAAGCTCTTATAATCACAAATGGTGCTTATGGTGAGCGTGTAGTCAAAATGGCTCAATATATCGGGTTAAATTTTAGAGAATATAGCGTCGCTTATAATGAATATCCAAATGATGCTGAATTAAGCAGTATCCTAAAAGAAGATCAAGAAATTACTCATATTGTTATGGTTCACTGTGAAACAACAACAGGCATTTTAAATCCAATCGACATGATAGCAAAGCTTTCAAAGGAATATGGAAAAACATTAATCATAGATGCAATGAGCAGTTTTGGCGGTATAGAAATTGATATCCCGGGACTGGAAATTGACTATTTAATAAGCAGTGCAAATAAATGCATTCAAGGTGTACCTGGGTTTGGGTTTGTCATTGCTAAACTAGATAAGCTAAAAGCATGTGAAGGAAATGCGCGTAGCTTATCACTAGATTTATTTGATCAATGGAAGGAAATGGACAAGGAAGGAAAATGGCGCTATACCTCACCAACACATGTAGTGGCTGCCTTTTCCAAGGCAATTGATGAATTAGTTGATGAAGGCGGGATATCAGCAAGGTTTGCTCGCTATCAAAGCAATAATCGTCTTTTAAGAGAAAGACTTGGGAAATTAGGGATACATCCGTATATTTCTGCAGAAAAACAATCGCCAATTATAACAACATTTCTTTTTCCAAATAATCATTTTAGCTTTGATGACTTTTATACATTCGTCAAAGAGCGGGGTTATGTCATTTATCCAGGTAAACTGACGGATGTTGATACTTTCCGAATCGGAAATATTGGTGAAATCTATGAACAAGATATACAACAATTATGTGCGATTATTGAAGAATATATAGGAGTGGTGACAAAATGAATAAAATTGAAGGTGTGATATTTGATTGGGCGGGAACAACAGTTGATTTTGGATGCTTTGCACCGGTAAATGTATTTATTGATATTTTTAAAAAAGCAGGGATTGACGTGACAATGGAAGAAGCAAGAGCTCCAATGGGATTGCTGAAAATTGATCATATTCGTGCAATGCTTTCCATGCCAAGGGTATCAGCATTATGGGAAGAAAAATTCGGAAGATCGTTTAATGAGCAAGATGTGGAGAATTTGTATGCAGAATTTGAACCTGCCCTTTTGGCATCATTAACAGAGTATACAGATCCAATTCCAGAGGTTATAGAGACTGTCGAAACCTTGAGGAAACAAGGGCTAAAGATTGGTTCGACAACTGGATACACAAATACGATGATGGATGTCGTCGTTCCTAATGCGTTGAAAAAAGGCTACAGCCCAGATTATTATATTACAGCTGATGATACAAATTCTTTCGGAAGACCTTATCCATACATGATTTACCGAAATATGGAAGCTCTAAGCTTATCAGCCTCATGTAAGGTAGTGAAAGTAGGGGATACTCCTTCAGATATAAAAGAGGGGGTAAACGCAGGAGTTTGGGCTGTTGGTGTCATCATTGGGAGCTCTGAAATGGGATTAAGTTTAGATGAATTTCATGCCCTATCAGAATCTGATCAAGAAAAAGCAATCTTACAAACAGAGAATTCATTTAGACAAAATGGGGCAGACTTTACGATCCGATCAATGAGTGAACTGCCAAAGCTCATAGAGAAAATCAATCAGCATATTTCAGTTGGTAAAAGGCCTAATGCTAGATAAGTAGAATCTAGTAACAATGAAAGAGTAAGTGATCCTGAGAAACGGAGGTAACAAAGGATAAAAAATTTGTCACAGCGAGACATAGCTTGCAATCCATTTGGAGAATTGGTTTAGCGGGTACAGAGCAAAAAAAGCTAGTCATGAAAAGTCTTGTTGATCGTTTTATCACTTGTCTTAATGAAAAAAACTATACCTTGATTCGGTTTGATATCATACAAGATCTTAGAAACTTATTTGATGAATTAAAGGAAGAGGAAATAAAGCAAGCAGCATTAGTTTTAATCGAAAAAGAGGAAGATCTGAAGTATAAAAAGAAATATGCATCAGTATGGAAAAAAAGTTGAAGAAGTAAAAAGGGATTTCATTCAAGAAATCCCTTTTTATCAAATAGAACTAGTCTTCATATTAGCTTTTGCTTCGCGTTCTTTTCTTCCATATAGGAAGAAGTAAAGAATAACAGTTGCAATGCTAAGGATCCCTAATATGACATATAGTGTGCTATAGCCAGTTAATGGAATGATAAATCCAAGGATATAAGGGCCAAATCCAAGCCCTGCATCAAGAAAGATAAAAAAGGTGGATGTTGCTAATCCCATGCGATGCGGAGGAGTCAATTTCACAGCAATTGCCTGTGAGCATGATTGCATATTACCGAAGCCAAGACCAATCAGAGCGCCTGCACTAAGTAATGTAAGGCTGTTTGTCGCTGAACTTAGCAGCAGCAAACCAGCCCCTAAAAGGAAAAACCCCGGGTACATCACATAGTTTGCACCTTTTAGGTCGATTAATCGTCCTGTAAATGGACGTGATATCAAAACAGCTATTGAATATACAATGAAGAAAAGACTTGCTGCTTCCACTAGGTTGACTTCCATCGCATAAAAATTGATAAATGAAAGAACGCTGGAATAATAGAAAGAAATGACTAATGTGATAAGAGCAATAGGCAATGCTTTTGGTTCTACAAAGCTGGAAAGCTTCATTGTTTTTTCTTCAGATTTTGTTGATGTTGTACTTGGTTCCAATGGTGGGACTTTTACTAAGAAACCAGTTATTAAATTTAGTACACCTAAAATAAGGCAAAAGAGGAAAATGATTTGAAAGTTTGTATGCTGGCTCATAAATAGACCAATGAATGGCCCAAAAGCAGTGGCAAGTGTAGTACTCATACTGAAGTAACCAATCCCTTCACCTTTACGTTGAGCTGGAATAATCTGTGCCACAATCGTTCCCGATGCTGTACTCGCTATACCTAGTGAAATACCATGTAAGAAACGAGTAAATAACAGAAAGGTAATACCCAAATCGGCAAAATATAAAAGCGTCGTTAAAGTAAAAAAGATTAATCCAATGATAAGCATCCTTTTGCGCCCAATTGTATCAATCATCCGGCCGATAAATAAGCGCCCAATTAACGTTCCAATAATAAAGATTCCTGTTACAAGCCCTGCTTGACTTGTTGTTGCTGTATATTCATCAACTGCATAAACAGCGATCGTGACCATTAATAAATAAAAGATTAACGTTAAGAAAAAATTGACGGAGGAAACGATGATAAAATCTTTCGTCCATAATTTTGGTTGTGTTTGCTGCACGTTAGATCCCCTCATTCTTTATATTGTTGCGGATTTCTCTCATAATCCGGATTGCTTCAAGCTGTTCTTCTTCTGATATTCCTTTTAAAATGTCCTGTTCAAATGTGTCTATCGTTACACGGACATCCTTATAAACCTTTTGTCCATGTTCAGTAAGCTGCATTCTTTTTTCACGTTTGTCTTTGCTAGGGACTTGTTCAATATACCCTAGTTCTTCTAAACGGTTAATTATTCGAGTAACTGTAGGTTTCTCTACACTTTGATAATCAGAAAGCTCTACAAGTGTTGCCGAACCAAAATTGGCTAAGTAATACAAAACTGTCCATTGTGCTCTTTGGATCTGATGCTCACTAAGAAGATGATTGAGTTTACTTTCAAACGGACGATACAATCGTAAAAATTGATGAAAAAATGTCTGAAACGTTTTAATGAGAAACACTCCTCGGAAAATAGTTAGCATTGCTAACTATTACTATAGCAGAATGCTAAAAATATGTCTAATTCAAACAAACCTTTAAAAATAAGCATAGGTGTTTAAAAATATTGTCGAATTTTTAGGTGCGCTTACAAAAAATGATTGACGAAAAGAATTGCCGGTGATATTCTACATTTACAGTAATTAATTTGTTTACCAAACTAACTACTAAACAATCTCGAGATGTAATAGAAATTTTTTTGGATATCAATGTAAGGGATTTCAAATAATAACGTTTAGATAGGAAAAGGAAAGTCATTTTCTACATGACTCTTTGAAAGTAATGGAGGGGAACATTATGGGGCAAGGTGCAAATGTAAAAGTAACAGATTCAATCACACCAAATACACAAGTTAGAAAATTTGGTATGCGAGATAAGCTTGGTTATATGTTTGGTGATTTTGGAAACGATTTCTTCTTTATTTTAGTTGCGAACTTTTTAATGGTTTATTATACAGATATATATGGAGTAAGTGCAGCATTCGTAGGGGTTCTCTTTTTAGTAGCGCGTTTATGGGATGCTGTAGCAGATGTAACATGGGGACGTTTTATTGATACAAGAAAACCAACTAAAAACGGGAAATTTAAACCTTGGATTTTCAGAATGTCATTTCCGCTAGTCATTTCAGGTGTATTAATGTTTGTTCATATCCCAGGAATGTCAAATGGTTTTTATGAAGCATATGCTTTTGTCACATATATTTTATGGGGAACTTTATATAGTACAGTAAATATTCCTTACGGCTCAATGGCTTCGGTTATTACGAATGATCCTGTTGAACGTACAACACTTTCTACATTTAGAACAATGGGTGCGATGTTAGCTAGTTTAATCATTAGTGCAGGTGGGCCACTTATTATCTTTAAAGATAATAAAGCAGATGCTGATGGATTCTTAATGGCTGCTATCATTTTTGGTATTCTTTCGATTGCATGTTATATGGCTTGTTATAAACTTTCAACTGAACGTATTGTTATGCCTGAACGCCCTAAAACTGAGCAAAAAGGTGGAACAAGTAGAACAATGAAAGGTCTTTTGAAAAATAGACCTCTAATGACAATTCTTATTGCATCACTATTATTTATGATGTGTACAATGCTTGTAGGTGCAGTAAACGTCTATTTATTTAAAGATTACTTTAGTAACACAGCAGCACTAAGTATCGTAGGTATTATTCAAACAGTTACAGTATTTATTGCGATTCCATTAATAAAACCACTTGTAACTAAATTTGGTAAAAAGGAAGTAGCTGCAGTAGGTATGTTACTTGCAGGTATTATGTACATCCTATTATTCATCTTACCAGGGTTAAGTACAAATCTATTTATTGGACTTGTTGCTGTTGGAATGTTTGGATTTGCATTCTTTAACACAGTTGTTTGGGCATTCGTGACAGATGTTATCGATTATCACGAATATTTAACAGATTTACGCGAAGATGGAACCGTTTACTCTATCTATTCATTTGCACGTAAAGTTGGCCAAGCAATTGCTGGGGGTATTGGTGGATTTGCAATCGCAGCAGTTGGCTATGATGCAACTCAAGAGGTCCAATCACAAAGGACTCTAGATGGTATTTATACACTAGCAACACTAGTGCCTGGAATTGTCTACATTGTTATTTTCTTAATTTTAGTATTCTTATATCCATTGACAAAACAACGTCTAAACCAACTTACAACAGATCTAGCTGAAAAAAGGCAAAATAAAAATTAATCTAATAGAAGAAAGAAAAAAAGCAGATAGCTATATGCATTAGTTATCTGCTTTTTGCAATGAAGGAAAGCGAATGTTACCATGAATTAAAAAGAATAAAATACCTCTTGAATTTTTCGATTATTTTTAATATATTCAATACATCCTATTGTTTGAATAAACAGAAGTCATCGAGAAAGTTCGGATATTACGAATGAATGAATCGGTTCAGGTGAAAAATTCACTATTTTTTCATTAAAATCCGTATATTATCTTGAAATTGATTCAAAACCATGTATAATACAACTATCAACGGTTTTGGCAGGTGATTCAAGTGTTTCCGATTGATTCGAATGAAACGAAGAAATTACTTTCACACATGTACAATGATGTATCAAAGGAGTTATTCGGCTTTGGTACAACCTTACTGAAAGTTACCGTTGAGCGGAATGTGATTACATTTCAAGCCAAACACCGACGAGCGCCACGTTCTGTTGCTTTAGAGGGGGAGGTTCCAACCTTAAAGCAAGAGGTAGACTTTCATATGTCACTTCTTTATAAGAAGAAATTAAGACAAAAACTTGATGAACAGACAGATTGGGAAATCGAAGCTGTTCTAAGAGATTATGATGCTGCAACACAGTTGGCATTTACGAATGTTGTTTTAAAGGAACAATAAAACGATTGGATTTCCAACTTGGATTTATCTAAGTGGAACGCCACAATAAACTACATGATTTGAATTTATCTTTGTTTACAAAGTAAAGACAATCTTGGGTAGAATGTTCATTCTATTTAAGATTGTCTTTTTTTATTTTTATTTTTTTAAAAAAGATAGGTAAATACTATCATCATAAAATTTGGAGGTTATAAAAATGAAAAAATTAGTTAATATTCTATCTGTTTTAGCTTTTTTTCTATTAGCTGCATGTTCTTCTCAAGAGGAAAATGCTGCTGACAAAGAGAAGGAGCCAAAAGAATTAGTGATCTCGACATGGGGTTTCGCTGAAGACTTCTTCCGTGAAGAAATTTATAAACCATTTGAAGAGAAACATAATGTAAAAATCGTTTTAGATATTGGGAATAATGCAGACCGATTAAACAAAGTACGTCAAGGTACTGCAGATGTTGATGTCATGTTCTTATCTGATTACTATGCTCAACAAGGTATTGATGAAGATTTATTTGAAAAGATTGACCGCAGTAAGCTTACGAACGTTGACAAAGTTTACGATGTGGCAAAAGCTCCACTAGGTGAAGAGTATGGTCCAGCTTATACGATTGCTCAATTTGGAATTGCTTATAATCCGGATGAAGTAAAACAACCAATCAACTCTTGGAAAGATCTTTGGAATGAGGATTTAAAGGATTCAATTACGATTCCTGGAATCACTTCAACTTCAGGTCCAATGTTTTTAAACGCTGCATCAAAGGTTAGCGGAAGTGAAGAATTTAATGAAGACAATGCTTTTTCTCAAATGAAAAAGATAATGCCTAATGTGGTGAAAGAATATAACCAAACATCTGAGTTTGTGAATATGTTTGCACAAGGAGAAATCGTTGCAGGTCCGATCATGGAAATGTACTTTGCTGATATACAAGAAGCAGTTCCAAATGCTAAGTTTGTCTCCCCTGAAGAAGGCGGTTATGCAGTAATGAATACTGTAAATGTAGTAAAAGGTACTGACCAAAAAGAGGTAGCTGAAGAGTTTATCAATTATATGCTAAGTACTGAAGTTCAAGAAAAATCAGCAAAAGGAAAAATTGATTCGCCAGTAAATACGGAAGTAAAGCTCACTGATGAAGAAGCAAAAGGATTAACTTATGGCGATGTGGTTGTTAAGAGTTTAATTCCTTTAGACATGGAGTTCGTAAATAAAAACTCTAAAGCATGGATCGATCGTTGGAATCGTGAACTTGCACAGTAAAAAGAGGTGTCGTCAATGAAAAGAAAATTGATTCTCGATGTTGATACAGGAATAGATGATGCAATTGGAATCATACTTGCTGTCAAGAGTAAGCAGTTTGACATTTTAGGAATCACAACAGTAAATGGGAATGTTTCCCTCGATACCGCCACAAGAAACACCAGTAAAATACTTGATCTATTAGATGAAAGAGAAATATCAGTCATTAAAGGGGCGAATGCCCCTCTTCTTCGAAATTCCTTTTTTGAGCATCGTATTCATGGGGAAGATGGTCTAGGCGGCGCCCTTATGGATATAAAGGTTAAAAAACAACAAGATGATGGTTTTGCTCCTGATTTTATTATTAATTCCATATTGAATTTTCCAAACGAAGTAACATTAGTCATGACGGGACCCCTTACGAACTTGGCACTCGCAGTGAAAAAGTGTCCTCAGATTATTAACCATGTAAAAGAGGTTATTTTTATGGGCGGTGTTGTACATGGAGGAGGCAATGTGACGCCAACAGCAGAGTATAACATGTATGTTGATCCAGAAGCGGCAAAAATTGTTCTCCATGCCGGGTTTGAATCGATTACACAAGTTGGATTGGATGTCACGAGAAAGGCTTTGTTGACTGAAGAGCATATTGAATTAATTGAAAACCAAAAACTTGCAGATTATATAAGATCTAGTACGACAGATTACCGAAAACGATATTTTGAACGTAATGGCATTTGGGCATGTGCTATGCATGATCCATTAGCTGTGGGAGTCGCCCTGCAACAAGATCTTGTTACAAGAGAAAAATTCTATGTTGATGTAGAAGTGCGAAGTGAACTTTGTGATGGACAGACAGTTTGCGACTTTCAAAACCGGCTGATGAAACCGAAAAATGTAAATGTTTGTTTAGACGTGAATGTTGAGGCGTTTTTTGACATGTTTATCCGCATCATGAATTCATCTTTAGATTAACGGGCGGTAAAAGTTCGTCTACTAATTTATTTCGAACAGGGGTTTAGAGAATGAAAAAACGATTTGTCTACCTGTTGCTGTTGCCGGGTGTTCTTTTTTTAACGATCTTTATGATCATTCCAATTATTTTAACGATTGGAACGACTTTTTATAATGAAAATGGCTTTACCTTTCAAGGATACCTTGCGTTTTTCAAAGATCGATATTTTGTTGATATCCTCCTAACGACTCTTAGAGTGAGTCTGCTCACAACCATTATATGTATTTTGCTTGGATTCCCAGCAGCTTATTATATTTCAAAACTAGGAACAAAAACGAAGGCAATCATGCTTTTATTGACCATTTTTCCACTGCTAACAAGTTCGGTTGTCCGATCATTTAGCTGGATGATCATTATTGGGAAAAATGGTTTGCTTAATAACATCCTGCTATTCACTGGCTTGATTGAAGAGCCACTCGATATTCTTTATACACCAACTGCCATTATTATTGGATTGATTCATTTATTTTTGCCTTTAATTATCGTAACACTTGTTGGCGTTATGGAAAATATTGAAACAGATTTATTGAAAGCAGCTGAAAGCTTAGGTGCATCAAAGCTAGTCGTCTTTTCAAAGGTTGTACTTCCACTATGTGTTCCCGGTTTAGTCATAGGAAGTATCCTTGTTTTTGTCGGAAGCTTTACTGCTTATACAACGCCAGCACTACTAGGTGGCAAGCAACGGGTAATCGCAACATTTCTTTATCAAAATGCGGTGACACTGAATGATTGGCAAGTAGCGTCAGTTGTCGCAACAATCATGATTGTGGTTACAGTCATTATTATTACCATCATGAATAGTATTGCTAAAAAATTAAATCCAAAGGGGTAGAGGTGTATGCAGGAAAAAAATCGAGGACTGGCCCTGTTTACATTCCTGGTGTTTGTCTTTTTACTAGGGCCTTTGCTTATTATATCTGTTACGTCATTTGAAGGAGGCAATATATTAAAATTCCCTCCAGAACAATTTTCTTTCAAATGGTATATAAATATTTTCGATGTACAAATGTTCTTAACTACGTTTAAGACATCCATTATTGTGTCACTAGCAGGAAATTTATTGGCGCTTTTAATTGGAGTGCCTGCTGCCTATGCGTTAAGCCGTTTTGACTTTAAAGGGAAAAATATAGTAGATGCCATTTTCGTCTCACCTATATTAATTCCGGGGATTGTGCTTGGTTTCTCCTTTTTACGTTATATTGTCGGAGTATACCAGCTGCCAATTTATGCAGCATTATTTATAGGACATACGATTATTATGCTGCCGTTTATCATCCGTGTGATCTCCTCAAGCTTATCAAACTTTGACTTCTCTATTGAAGAAGCAAGTGAGAGCTTAGGGGCAAGTAAACTAAGAACGTTCTTTACGATTGTTCTTCCGAATATAAAATCTGGTATTTTAGCTGCTATTATGATTGCTTTTTTAGAATCGTTTAATAATGTAGATATTTCTGTATTTATGACAGGTCCCGGTGTCAGTACATTTCCGATTCAAATGCTGACTTATGTAGAGAACTATTTTGATCCTACAATTGCTGCTATATCCGTGTTGCTCATGATCATTACAGCTTTCTTCATGTTTATGGTAGAGAGGCTCATGGGTCTATCTTATTTCACTAAACGATAAGGGGGTAATAGTGAATGGCTTTATTTACATTACAAGACATTGCTGTTGCTTACAATAAACAAACGATTTTAGAAGACTTTAACCTTGAGATTGAAAAAGGAAAGCTTGTTTCACTTCTTGGTCCAAGCGGATGTGGCAAAACGACCACTTTACGCTTAATTGCCGGATTTATTCAAGCTAATCAAGGGAAGTTTTTATTTAAAGATAAGGATTATACAAAAGTACCAGTAAACAAGCGAAACTTTGGCTTTGTGTTTCAAAATTATGCCTTGTTTCCACATTTATCGATTTTCGATAATATTGCATTTGGCCTGCGCCTTAGAAAGGTATCGAAAAGTGAAATCGAAAAACGTGTGATGAATGTTTTAGAAATAGTAGATTTAAAAGGATTTGAAAAAAGATTTCCTAGTGAGCTGTCAGGGGGTCAGAAGCAGCGTGTTGCGATTGCAAGGGCGCTCGTTATTGAACCTGATATCCTCTTATTCGATGAGCCTTTAAGTAATCTCGATGCGAATTTAAGGGTGAATATGAGAGTGGAAATCCGTCGTATTCAACAAGAGCTTGGTATTACCACAGTTTATGTATCACACGATCAGGAGGAATGCTTCTCCATCTCAGATCAAGTAGCAATTATGAATAAAGGGGTCATTGAGCAGCTTGACGATCCAACCAAAATATACAAATTTCCAGAGACGAAATTTGTTGCCGATTTTATTGGGTTTAAAAACTTTATTGATTTCGACAAACGGACAGATCATGAGGATCGAATTGAACTCATTAAAGCGGGTCAAATATTTAGTATCCAAAAACATCCGCAGATGACGAATACAACCGGGAAAACAGGGGCAATCCGACCAGATAATCTGATCATTCGAGAAAAAGGCAATCTTGAACTCAATTCAGAAAATGGAGTAGCTGGACGAATAAAAATTAGCACATACCTTGGACGTAGTTTTCAATATGTTGTTGAAACATCCATAGGTGATTTTACGGTGAATAAGGAAATGACGACTCCTTACCGTACAGGTCAGGAAGTAATCCTTGAAATTCCGAAAGACCAAATGGTGCTTGTTGATTAGCATAGGGGGAGAAGGAATGAAAATCGATTTACTCATAGTCGATACCTACGTTTATAATAGCTATTTTAAAACATTTGATAAAGGTAATGTTGTCATCAAGGACGGTAAGTTTTTGTATGTTGGTGAACGAGGATTGGAGACATTCAGTCCGGATCAAATTATTGAGGGTAAGGGAAAATATATGATCCCAGGCTTGATTGATATCCATCTGCACATCGAAAGCACAATGGTGACACCATCTACCTTCTCTTATGGATTAATTAAAAATGGCGTAACAACGATTGTACCTGAACCTCATGAAATGGCTAATGTCTTCGGAATTTCGGGGGTAAAGGAAATGATTAAGGCAAGCAAAGATTGTGTTGTCGATATGTTTTATGCGATTCCTAGCTCCGTACCGGCAACATCGATGGAAACAACAGGAGGATCAATTGAAATCAGTGATATTGATGAGTTGATTCAAACAGAAGGCATTAAATGCTTGGGCGAAATCATGAACTACTATGATATTATTTCTGATCCAGACGGAAAAACAAATCAAATATTATCCCATATCCGTTCCAACTATCCGGATTTAATTATTGAAGGCCATGTTCCAAAACTACTTGACTTAGATTTACAAATGGTTGCAGCTGCAGGAGTAAATTCCGATCATACCCACCAAACGGTAGAAGGAATGGAAGCCCGCATCTCTGCAGGAATGTTTCTTGAAATACAAGAAAAATCAATGACAACAGAAGTCATAAATTACTTGATAGAAAAACAAGTGGATGAGCATTTTTGTTTTGTTACAGACGATGTTATGGCAGACTCTTTTCAAAGAAGAGGACATCTTAATGTTCTTTTAAAGAAAGCAATCAAGATGGGGATGAAACCAGAAAAGGCGATCTATGCTTGTACGTATACACCTGCACAGCGAATGAGAATGTATGATCGTGGTGCAATTGCTCCAGGAAAAGTAGCTGACTTTCTACTTGTTTCAAATCTGGAGAGTTTTGATATTGAAATGGTGTTTAAAAGAGGTTTGTTGACGTATGACTCATCAAAGCCATATAAACAATCCATGAAGGAAAAACAATTTCCAGAGTCATTCTATCATAGTGTGAAGCTTAAAGATCTTACTGAAGACGATTTTGATATACATGTACCACATACTGATGATCAATATTTGTGCAGGATTATGAATGTAAAAAACGGCTCAACCTTTACCGAGGAAAAGCATGATCATCTTGAAGTGAGAGATGGCAGGGTTTGTTGGGATGAAAGTCCATATGGGTTGATTGCGACCTTTGAACGGTATGGGAAAAATGGCAACAGGGCACAAGGCTTAATCGGAGGCGATATTTTAAAGCGCGGTGCCATCGCAACTACCTATTCACATGATAACCACAATCTCTTAGTGATTGGTTATAATAAAAAGGACATGCTGATTGCGGCAAATGAAGTGATACGGAATCAGGGAGGCATCTGTTGTGTCGACAATGGTGAAATTTTATCGATGCTAATGCTTCCGGTCGGAGGGATTTTATCTGAAGAGCCATTGGATGTAATCTCTGAAAAAGTAGAACAGTTAACATCTTCGATAAAATCGTTAGGGTACAACCATTACAATGTGATTATGTCCTTAAGCACCCTTTCACTCCCTGTCAGTCCTGCTCTAAAAATAACTGACTATGGTTTGATCGATGTTAATGAAGGGAAAGTAGTACAAGTCGTTGTCGGTGTTTAAGCTAGTATTCATGTAAAAGACTTTACGTGTTCCTGAATGTGAGCATATATGAGTTTTAGAAGTGAATGTTGGGTTGTTGAAATAAGCTTCTTGTCTAATATGGCAGGGAGCTTATTTATGTATAAGATTAAGTGGTAATAAATAGTGATGATTAAGAGGAACTATACTTGACTCTATAACAGTTATCATATTTTAGTATAGTGATCTAATTTAAAAATGAGAGAGGATGGAGATAACCCAAAAATCGACAATAATAGTAATATTATTAAGGATATCCAAAAAATTATTACTAATTTAATAGATTGTAAACAAAAATTTCAGAAATATTACAATAAAACAAAAATTATACTAGACGAAAGACTAAAATTGTTTTACAATACTTTTATTATTCAGAAAATAAAAAGTTAACAACTAGTTTTCAAAAGAATAAACAGTTGTTACGAACTATTTTTTCAGAAAAATCAAAAAAAGATAGAAAAGGGGATTACTATGATAAAAGGAAAATTTACTAAATTTCTTTTAGCATCAACGTTATTTACAGGTATTTTAGCAGGGTGTTCTGCTGGCGGTTCTAGTACTTCTGGCGGGTCATCAGAAGATGTCATTAAAATCGGGGTTAACTTTGAATTATCAGGTCCAGTTGCTTCATATGGACAATCTAATGCTAAGGGTGTTGAGCTGGCTGTTGAAGAAATCAATGAGGCTGGCGGAATCGACGGCAAAAAAATCGAACTTGTTAAGGTAGACAATAAATCAGAAGCGTCTGAGGCAACAAATGCTGCGATTAAATTAACAAGTCAAGATAAAGTAACTGCAATCATCGGGGCCTCAACTAGTGGTAATACAGTAGCACAAGCACAAATTGCAAATGATACAAAAACAGTGCTTTTAACACCATCAGGAACAAGTCCTAACGTAACAGTAAATGAAGATGGGTCAGTGAACGAATTCGTTTTCCGTACTTCATTTATTGATCCATTCCAAGGAACAGTAGCAGCTAACTTTGCTGCAGGCGAATTAAAAGCAAAAAATGCGGCAATATTTGCTGATAATGCTAGTGATTATGCAAAAGGACTTGCAGCTTCTTTTAAAGAAACATTTGAAGCAGCAGGCGGGAAAATTGTAGCTGAAGAATCATATGTAGCGAAAGATACAGACTTCCGTTCAACATTAACACGTATTAAATCAGAAAATCCTGACTTCATTTTTATTCCAGGATATTATGAAGAAGTAGGACTTATTGTAAAGCAAGCTCGTGAAATGGGAATTACAGTTCCACTTATGGGTGGAGATGGCTGGGATTCACCTAAGTTAGTTGAATTAGCTGGTGCAGAAGCGTTAAATAACACATTTATTACAAACCATTACTCTGCTGAAGATCCAGATGAAACGATCCAAAACTTCGTTAAAACATTTAAAGAGAAAAACGATGGTGCAGCACCTGATGCATTCAATGGTTTAGGTTATGACTCTGTATATCTATTAAAAGATGCAATTGAGCGTGCTGGAAGTACTGATTCAACTAAAATTAAAGATGCTCTAGCTGACACGAAAAATCTACGCCTTGTAACAGGTGAAGTGACAATTGACGAGAATCACCATCCAATTAAAACAACAACAGTTTTAGAATATAAAGATGGAAAGACAGTATTCAAAACAAAAGTAAATCCTTAAGCAATAGGATAAACTAAAAGAAATGGGGGGGTTATCCTCCCATTTCATTTTTATGAAGATATTATTTTTAAAAGGAGTGAAGAAAAATATGGAGTGGGTGCAGCAACTAATTAATGGTATATCACTTGGCAGTATTTATGCATTAATAGCGCTAGGGTATACAATGGTTTATGGAATAATAAAACTAATTAACTTTGCCCATGGTGACGTATTTATGGTCGGTTCCTTTATTGGTTTTTACGCCATTACAGGATTTGGATTAGGTTTTGTTCCAGCGCTCTTACTTTCAATGGCAGCATGTGCCGTATTTGGAGTACTTATTGAGCGAATTGCATATAAACGACTGCGAAATGCGACGAGAATTGCTGCATTAATTACAGCAATCGGGGTATCCCTTCTTATTGAATACGGTGTAATCTATGTTCGCGGAGCACAGCCGGAAGCATATCCGAATGTATTTCCAAATGCAACATTTGACCTTTTCGGCGCAAAAATTAGTAGTCAGTCTTTATTTATTTTACTTATTTCAGTCGGTCTCATGATTATCCTGCAATTTATTGTTCATCGAACAAAAATCGGTAAAGCAATGCGTGCTGTTTCACATGATATCGATGCAGCCCGATTAATGGGAATCAATGTTGATCGGACGATTTCTGCTACTTTTGCCATCGGTTCGGCTTTAGCTGGAGCAGCAGGAGTTATTTTTGGAATTTACTATACGAAGATTGAACCGCTAATGGGAATTATCCCAGGATTAAAGGCGTTTATTGCAGCGGTATTAGGCGGAATTGGAATTATTCCTGGTGCCATGGTCGGCGGACTTGTTCTTGGTGTAGCTGAAACTGTTGTAAGTGCATTAGGATTTTCTCTATGGAGAGATGCTGCAGCATTTATCATTCTTATTTTAATCCTCATTTTTAAACCATCAGGTATCTTTGGCAAAAACTCAAGAGAGAAAGTGTAGGTGAAACAATGATATGAAAAAATCAAAAGGTTTTTGGCTATTTTTAATCTTATCTATACTAGGCTATGGTATAACTCAGGTTCTAATTAGCAGTGGAATGTTAAATCCTTTTTATAGCAATATGTTAATTAATATCGCTATTAACATCATATTAGCTGTTAGCCTTCACTTAGTTATTGGGATAACTGGTCAATTCTCTATAGGACATGCAGGCTTTTTAGCCGTTGGTGCTTATGTTTCAGCTATATTAACGATGAAATTACTTCTGCCGTTTCCTGTTGCATTGATAGCGGGCGGATTAGTTGCTGCTTTGGCAGGTTTAGTTGTAGGAATTCCAACATTACGATTAAGAGGCGATTACTTAGCAATTGCTACACTAGGATTTGGTGAAATCATCCGAATCGTTTTCCTTAATATTGAGTATGTTGGCGGTGCAGCAGGGATGCAGGTATCCCATTTTACAACATGGACATATGCTTTCGTTTGTCTGTTCCTTACGATTCTAGTCATTATGAACTTTACAAACTCAAGGCATGGTAGAGCAGCTATTTCGATTCGAGAAAATGAAATTGCGGCAGATGCAATGGGGATCAACACAACCTATTACAAAGTTGTTGCGTTCACGATTGGGTCTTTCTTTGCAGGAATCGCAGGCGGATTATATTCTCATAATTTTTACATTATCCAACCAACGAATTTTGGCTTTTTAAAGTCATTTGATATCTTAATCTATGTTGTATTAGGTGGTCTTGGTAGTTTATCAGGAGCGGTTTTAGCAGCTATATTACTAACAATCATTTCTACCTTCCTGCAAGACTTCCCAGAAACACGTATGATTATCTACAGTTTAGTATTGGTTATTGTCATGTTATATCGCCCGCAAGGATTGATGGGTACTCGTGAAATAACAGATCTATTCGGCAAGCGAAAAGCGACGAAAGGAGGGGGCTCTTATGGCAAATAAACCATTGCTGCAAGTTCAAGGTGCCGGTATTCAATTTGGTGGATTAAAGGCTGTTTCAGGCTTTAACATGGAAATTCATCAGGGAGAACTAGTAGGACTTATTGGACCAAATGGTGCCGGTAAAACAACAAGCTTTAACCTGTTAACCGGTGTGTATGTGCCAACTGAAGGGGAGATCTTGTTTGATGGGAAACGTCTCAATGGATTGGCACCATATCAAGTAACTCGCAAAGGCATCAGCCGTACCTTTCAAAATATTCGACTTTTTAGTGAGCTCTCTGTGTTAGATAATGTAAAAGTAGCTAATCATACTTTAGCAAAGCATTCCATTGTTAGCTCGATTTTACGTTTACCTTCCCATTTTTCAGGTGAAAAAGAGATGGAAGAAAAATCAATGGAATTCCTAAAGATTTTCAAGCTTGATAAATATAAAGATGAAAAAGCGAAAAACCTACCGTATGGGCAGCAGAGGCGGTTAGAAATAGCGAGGGCATTAGCTGCAGGTCCCAAGTTATTATTACTAGATGAACCAGCTGCAGGGATGAACCCGCAGGAAACACATGATCTTATGGAGTTAATTGCCTTTATTAGAGGGAAATTCAATTTAACCATATTATTAATTGAGCATGATATGAAATTAGTAATGGGTATATGTGAAAGAATCTATGTGCTTGATCATGGACAGCTTATTGCAGAAGGAACACCAGAAGTAATTAGAAACCATCCGAAGGTTATTGAGGCATATTTAGGAGAGGAGGTTGACAGTTCCGATGCTAAAGGTTAATGAAATCGATGTATTTTATGGGAATATTCAAGCATTAAAAGGGGTTTCTCTCGAAGTTAATGAAGGAGAAATTGTAACATTGATTGGTGCAAATGGAGCTGGTAAAAGCACTCTTTTAAAAACTCTCTCCGGGTTAATAAAGCCAAAGTCAGGAAGTATTGAATACTTAGGAAGTTCCATTTCAGGTAAGCAGGCACAATCAATTGTTAAAGCAGGAATATCTCATGTTCCAGAAGGGCGTCGCGTATTTGCAAATATGTCTGTAGAGGAAAATTTAGAGCTTGGCGCCTATTTAAGAAAGAATAAGAATGAGATTCGTAAAGACTTTGAAAAAGTATATAGTCTTTTTCCTAGACTGCATGAACGGAGAAAGCAATTATCTGGGACGCTTTCCGGAGGGGAACAGCAAATGCTTGCGATGGGAAGAGCCATTATGGCCAAGCCAAAGCTCCTTCTTCTTGATGAGCCTTCAATGGGGTTAGCTCCACTCATCGTAAAAACAATTTTTCAAATTATCGAAGAAATCAATCGTGATGGTACAACCATTTTACTTGTTGAACAAAATGCGAATATGGCATTATCTGTTGCAAACCGTGCATATGTGATTGAAACGGGAAGTGTAGTCGTTTCAGGCTCTGCAGCAGAACTTCAAGCAAGTGAGGAAATTAAAAAAGCGTACCTTGGCGGATTATAAAACTGGTCTTTGAAAAGAGTCTAACATTGTGTTAGGCTCTTTTTTTCGAGGAAATTAATAATAAAACAGATTTTTTCTATTAATGGTGAACGATTGAACTTTAACAATCGTCATACTATTAGAACAAACAGATAGGGGGTTTGGCATCGATTGGAGCAGGTGGAAGAGAGGAAACTAGTTAGTCAAGCAAAAAGTGGAGAGGATGAGGCTTTCACAAAATTGTTTCAGCAAAACTATCGGTTTTTATATAAATATCTGATTAAGCTCACCCTTCATCCTGATTTGACAGAGGACATTATTCAGGAAACAATGCTGAAGGCGTACGTCAATCTCCATAGCTTTAAAGGGGAAGCGAAATTTTCGACATGGCTTATTGCCATCGCTTCTCGATTATTTATTGATCATCAGCGTAAAGAAAGCAGAGATAAAAAGCGTTATGAAAAAATACGATTGAATGTCAAGCAAAAAATGAAATGGGATGTCATGATAAACGGGAACGACTGGTCCGCATATCTTGAATTGTTCGCAGAACTTGAACCGGATATTCGAACACCCATTTTACTGAGACACTATTATGGATTCACATATCCGGAAATTGCCACAATGCTTCATCTTAAAGAGGGAACAGTAAAATCCCGTGTACACAACGGTCTTAAGCGGATTCGAAAGGAGCTGCAATCATGAAAGAAACAAATGAAAACGAATGGATAACTTTGTTAAAGGAAGATTTACAGAAAGTCGAAGAAATGCATGAAATTGATGTACCACAGCAAGTTCAATTAATGAGTACATTACAGGAATTTAAAATGGAACGGAAAAAAATATCTCAACGTGAATTTATCTTATTTTTACTTACAGCCCTTATCATTTTAGTTTCATATGCCACAATTGCTCTAAAAATGACGACATTATTTATCTGGATTCAAGGTTTTGCGATTATTGTCATTCCATTTATATTCCTTGCAGAAAAGAAACATCGAACTAAGCAAAAAGAGGTGATGAAATTTTGACAATGGATGTACTTGTAGCGATCTTACTTGTTTCTCCAATCTTACTTGCTCAGAGCATCTTGTTATTTAAAGATGCAAAGAAAAAAGGTGCTTATTATTGGTTTTGGGGGATATGGGGACTGATTCAGTTTCCATTGCCAGCAATTTTTTATTATTTTATCGTGATAAGACCTTTACGGAAAAAGCCAAAAATGTCCTAAAGTATAGACGATATGAGTTAGGACACTAAAGCCTTTTGTTGAAAAGAAAAAAGACACGGAAGAAGTGAAACATATGATTACTGTGACGAATATTCATAAACAGTTTGGCTCGCAATCTGTATTATCCGGCATGAATTTTTCAATTAAGAAAGGAAGTATTGTTGGTCTCCTTGGTCCAAACGGATCTGGGAAGACAACGATGATTCGTTTGTTAAATGGTGTTATCAGACCTGAGCAGGGGACGATTGATATAAATGGTTTCAACCCAATGACAGATGGGAATGTCATTCGCCAAATGAGCGGAATTGTTACAGAAGGTGCCGGGTTATATCACGAGATGAGCGGGGAAGATAATCTGATTTTCTTCTCGGAAATATATGAGGTCAAGAAAGTAAGGGAAAGAGTTGCTGAATTACTGAAAGAATTTGATCTTTTTGATCATCGCCATAAGAAAGTTGGAACATATAGTACAGGAATGAAAAAGCGACTTGCCTTGGCAAAGGCGCTGCTCCATCGGCCAAAGTTGTTATTTTTAGATGAACCTACAAATGGTCTTGATCCAGATGGAATAAGAGATGTTATGGGGTATTTAACCAGATTAAATCAACATGAGCAAACAACCATTATTATTTGCTCGCATGTTCTTCAACAGTTAGAAGATATATGCCACTCCTATGTATTTATGGAGAATGGGAGAGTTTTAGCTAAAGGGACAAGACAGCAATTAGAGAAAGAGTTTGTAACTGACATTATGCTAAGGGTTGAAACAGGGTTGCAAGTAAGTGATCCTTCCTATGTTGGGCACCCTGTAAAACGCCTTAATGAGAACACACTTCTCTTTACACTATCTTCAAAAAGAGATATATCTCCTTTATTACAAGAAATATTGAAAGAAACATGGATTCATTCTACAAGTATTGAAAACGTAAGCTTGGAATCTATCTATTTTGAAGTGAGGAGGAAAAGGCATGAATAAAAGAATGGTTTGGATCATTGCGAAAAAAGATATGAAATCAATTATTTCAATTAAACAGATTTTGCTGCCAATGCTGATTTTACCAACTGTATTATGTGTTATTATGCCAGCCGTCCTTATTTTTTTTCTTCAAGCCAATCATCTTTCATTTATTAATGGACCTGATCAAATGCTTACGTTAATCGGTGAGATACCTGGAAGAGAAGGGGAAATGATTAGACATTTATCTGATAAAAAGAGTCAAATGATCTATTTATTTGTGAACTATATTCTCCCTTCATTATTCTTGCTTGTCCCTGTGATCACGTCAATGATGATCGCCGCGAATAGTTTTGTAGGAGAAAAAGAAAGAAGAACACTTGAGAGCCTATTGTTTGCTCCAATCAATATAAAAGATTTGTTTCTTGGAAAAGTCCTTTCAGCATTTCTACCTTCAATGACAATTTCGCTCGGGGCTTATGTATTAGGAGCAATTATCATTAATGTTCTTACGTATGGGCAGTTTAATGGTTTTCTTTTCTTAACGGCAAATTGGTTTTTGTTTGTCCTCTGGATTGTGCCATCTTTAACGACCTTAACGATTTTATTTAATGTGCTCATTTCAGCACGTGTTAAAGGATTTCAGGAAGCACAACAGCTAGGCGGAGTCACTGTATTACCGATCATTGGATTGTTAATTAGCCAGGTGAGCGGGCTGTTTTTCTTTAATCCAGTGATTATCTTTTTAATTGGGATTATTCTCATTATATTAAGTATATTTATCTTACTAAAAATTGCAAAGATGAATGAACGGCATATTCTATTTGAAAAGCAAGTAAATTAAAAAAAGCGTACAAAACGGATTCGTTTTGTACGCTTTTTATTGTTTTTACAAGGTTGTTTTCGTAAACTTTGTTGCTATTTACCAAGTCGTGCGGTGTGGTTGATTGCAGCGAGAGATGCTCGCTTTCCGCGGGGCGGGCGGTGAGCCTCCTCGGCGTAAACGCCTGCATGAGTCTCACCTGTCCCGCTACTCCCGCAGGAGTCTCGCAATCTGCTCCAATCAACTTAAAATAGCTTTCGTTTTAAAAGCGACATCTCTTAGAAAAGAGCTTTTTATAAAGTTGTTATCCTAACGAACACCCTTCATAAATCCTTGTATTTTTGGTGAAAGGGCAAAAAGTACAATGCTAAGCAAAATCGCTACACAACCGATGACACCAAAGTAAACCATTTCAGTTTCAGGTGTATAGAATCTTACAATTTGTGCATTAATCGCTTGTGCAGCGGCGCTAGATAAGAACCATAAACTCATTGTTTGGGCTGAGAAAGCCGCTGGCGCTAACTTTGTCGTAGCAGAGAGTCCAACAGGTGATAAACATAACTCACCTATAACGACAATGAAATAGCTAAGAACGAGCCATACTGGACTAACTAGTGAATCCGTTCCACCAAAGTAGGCTGGTAAAAGAATCACAAGGAATGATAAGCCGGCAAACAGTAACGCTAATGAGAATTTTTTAGGTATTGATGGCTGACGATTCCCAAGTTTCATCCATAACCAAGCAAATACTGGCGCTAATATAATAATAAAGAGCGGATTCAGTGATTGGAACCATGCAGGTGAAATAGATAATCCTGCAAATTCCAGCTGTGTACGCTTGTCCGCATAACTAGCAAGTATTGTTGAGCCTTGCTCTTGAATTGCCCAGAACATGACAGAAGCAATAAATAATGGGATATAAGCAATAATTCTTGAACGCTCAACAGCCGTTGTTTTCTCACTTTTATACATCACAATAAAGTAGAAGGTTGGAATGAGGATCCCTAAAATTCCGACAATATTAATGAATGCATTGATTGTAAGTAGTCCCATTTGGATCGTAATAACCAAAATGATTGCAAGTAAGACAGCACCTAAGCCAATATAAGAATAAACTTTTTTCTTTTCAGTAGGTGAAAGGGGGTTAGGTACAATTGTACCGGCAAGCCCAAGATTTTTTTTCTTCGTTAAGACAAAAAGCAATAGTCCAAAAAACATACCGACAGCGGCAATTCCGAAACCTAAGTGAAAGTCATGTTTCATACCGACTTCCCCAACAATTAATGGAGCAAGGAATCCTCCAAGGTTAATCCCCATGTAGAAAATACTAAATCCTGAATCACGGCGATGATCTTCTTCACTGTAGATTTCACCAACGACACTTGAAACATTAGGTTTAAGTAAGCCTGTTCCAAGTACGATAAGGACCATTGAAAGGAAGAACATGCTGATGCTTCCAGGTATAGCTAATACGATATGTCCAAGCATAATTAGTATACCGCCATAAAAGATCGCACGTGACATACCAAATATTCGATCTGCAAGCCATCCTCCGATAATTCCGGACATATATACAAGTGATCCGTAAATAGACATAATTGCCAAGGCTGTGGTCTCATCAATTCCTAAGCCGCCTTTTGACACTTCATAGTACATATAAAATACAAGAATTGCTCTCATACCGTAATAAGAGAAACGCTCCCAAAACTCAGTGAAAAATAATGTGAACAATCCTTTAGGATGTCCAAAGAAACCTTTTTGCGGGACACTTTCCACAATTTTCAGTTTATTATAGTCTGACATCATACAACCTCCTTATTCTTCTACTATAATACTTTTAACTCTACAATATTGTCAAAAATTTTTAAAATGTTGAATTTGCTTGATTTATGTCTAATTTAGTTGTGGATAAATATTTTTATAGAATAATAGTGTTGAAATAACGGTTTTAACCACTGTTTTATTTCTATTTCTTATAAATTGGATAGGTAAGGTATAAAGAGTAAGAAAAAGCAGGTTGGAAAGTAATAGATTGTGTTTGTATATATAGTGCATACAAGTAAACAAAGTGTATACAATTTGAACGCATTAATGTATACACGTAAACAAATGCGTATACATGTTGGTATATGAGGATGTATACAAAAAGGAATACATGAATACAAATTTGTAGACATGTTTTCAAATTGAATACAACAAGAGAAATATTGTCGATCATTTTTGATGGCTTCACCCTCAAGATAAATGGATAAGTTTCTTGCTTAAAATGTAAGGGAATATACTTTGTATTTATTACTTGCCTATGAAAAGGCGTTAGCACTTTTATGAAACTAATTCATTAAAAATTGAGGGGAATGATTTGGTGAGTATGACTATAATCGCAGCAATTGACATAGGAAATGCTTGAGTGAAAGCGATGTTTGGAAAATATGAATATGAATTGTACATACCTAATGTTATTGCTAGAGATAAGGTGATCGTCCGGTTATTGGAATTGAAGAGTTAAATGATAAAGGCCCATTAGAAGGTATTCAAATTAGAGTTCATTCTACAGCTTTAAAATAATGAGATTTATCGAGTTGGAAATTTAGCGACAAAAAGTGACAATCCTAATAAGTTAGACCTAGGAAGTAGTAAATCCGAAGAAGATCAAACACTTGTTATGCTACTTACCTCATTGCATTAGCTGCAGTGAAAGAGCAAAACTCTACGCTGTCAAAAAAACAATCATGTCATTGATGCTATTTACACTCCCTTTGAACTGGATTACCTCGTCATGAAGTGAAAGAAGGAAGATGTAGGCTATCGCTCACAGCTAGTACGTTCAGTTCATCAAATTGAAATTTATTAACTCCAAAATATTAAATTTGATGAAGTAAAGATATACTCTGATTGATTTGCTACATCTATCAATTTAGTCATGATAAGGATCTAAATATTATTAATCGAGATTTAATTGATAGACGAATCCTCAATCAGGATATTGAAGGATTGTCGACAGATTAGCAATCATAAAAAATCGAATGTAGATGATGATAAAGCACAAGGCTTTAACCTTGGAGTATCTAAATCGTTGGAAGCTATAAGAGAAGAAATCCGTTCAAAGCGCGGTGTCGAATTAGATAGCCGTAGAGACGTGGTTGAAATCATTACCGGCAAAATGATCGAAATCATATAATGGTTAAAGGAAGTCGGACAAGTGTTCAAGAAATAACAGACCGTATATTTCTTGAATCGGCTAAAAAACAATACCATCACTTACGAAATGTGTGGCAGAGAAACTCTCAAACAGAAATCTGCTATTTTGTTGGCGGCTGATCGATGGTCTTAAAATATATTAAAACATTAAATAATAGTATAGATGGTATTTTTTATAGAAGAAAAAGAAAGAATTTAGATGATGGCAAAATGCTTATTATAAGTTAATTTCTGATTATGTAAAAAAATAATAATGAATCGAAGATAAATAGATAGAGAAACAAACAGTACAAAAATAGGGTGGTTTCATGAATGAAAAGAGCGCAGCAAGCATACAAGAGTACAAGCAAATACATTCCACGACATCATACAACCTCCTTAGTTCATTACTATAATACTTAACTCTTTAATATGTTCATAAATTTTCCAATAGTCAACTTTACTGTGTTTCATCTAATTTAGTTAAGGAGAATTATTATTATAAAATAAATGGGGGGCTAATAGGTAGAAAGAGTAAGATAGATTAGGTTGAAAAGTAATAGAAAGTATTTGTATACATATTGTAAACGAGTAAACAAAGTGTATTCATTTTGTTTACAAAACAGTATACTTGTAAACAAATGCGTATGCATGTTGGTATATAAAGATGTATACAAAAATGATTACATGAACACAAATTTGCAGACATGTTTTCATATTGAACACAACTAAAGTAATATTGACGATTACTTTTGACTGCTTTACCCTTAAGTTATGGATAAGTTTCTTTCTTGAAATGAAAGGAAATCATAGTTTGTGTTTATTACCTCGTATTAAAAGGTGAAAACACTTTTATGAAACTAATTCATTAAAAATTGAGGGGAATGATTTGATGAGTATGACTAGAATCGCTGCAATTGATGTAGGAAATGATTGTGTAAAAGCGTTGTTTGGAAAATATGATTATGAATTGTACATACCTAATGTTATTGCTAGAGATACAGAAGATCGCCCAGTTATTGGGATTGAAGAGTTAAATGATAAAAATCCATTAGATGGTATTCATATAAGAGTCCACTCACCTGCTTTAAAAGAGAATAATGCTATTTATCGAGTTGGAAACTTAGCGACAAAAAGTGACAATCCTAATGAATTAGACCCAGGAAGCAGTAAATCAGAAGAAGATCAAACACTTGTCATGCTTTTTGCCTCACTGGCATTAGACGCAGTGAGAGAGCAAAATTCTTCGATTTTCAAAAAAACGAACAATGTGATTGATGCGAATTACACCCTTGGAACCGGATTACCTCTTCGTGAAGTGAAAGAAGGAAAAGATGTAGGCTATCGCTCACAGCTATTAGGTTCAGTTCATCAAATTGAATTTTTAGTAACTCCAAAATATCAAGGGTTAAAGGTCAATATTAAGTTTGATGAAGTAAAGATATACCCTGAAGGATTTGCTGCATATATCAATTTAGTCATGGATAAGGATTTAAATATTATTAATCGAGATTTAATTGACAAACGAATCCTCATTCAAGATATTGGCGGATTGTCGACTGATGTAGCAGTCATAAAAAATCGAAATGTAGATGATGATAAAGCACAAGGCTTTAACCTTGGAGTATCTGAATCATTGGAAGCAATAAGAGAAGAAATCCGTTCAAAACACGGGGTGGAATTAGATAGCCGTAGAGACGTGGTTGAAATCATTACCCGTAAAAATGATCGAAATCATATTATGGTTAAAGGAAGTCGGACAAGTGTTCATGAAATAACAGACCGTATACTTCTCGAATTGGCTAAGAAACAGTACCGTCACTTACGCAATGTATGGCAGAAAAACTCTCAAACAGAAATTTGCTATTTTGTGGGCGGCGGATCAATGGTATTAAAAGAATATATTAAAACACTAAATAATAGTTTAGATGGTTACAATATTGAATTTTTCGAAGATGAAAAGGAAAGCATTTGGATGATGGCAAATGCTTATTATAAGTTAATCTCAGATTATGTAAGAAAAAATAATAAAGAAGTGAAAGATAAAAAGATAGAGAAACAAACAGTTCAAAAATAGGGTGGTTTCATGAATAAAAAGGGCTCAGCAAGCATACAAAGGGGACAAGCAATTACATTCCGTCTGCCATCAGACACACCTGACCACATAATTAAACAGCTGCAAAAATTAAAAGAGACAGAAAGAAGAAATTTCTCCAGTAAAATGGCAGAGTTTATTTTAGATGGGGTTAACAATTCATTAACAAAGGATCGAGAAACCGTCACACTGCCATTACCAAAACAATTAAGCAAAGATCAACGAGATTGGCTAAAACACGCTCATTCAGAGGCTTTGTTAGGAAGTATTGTCTACCAATTGCTGGCAGACCCGATTCGAGCGACATCCATATTAGCATCACTTAATAGTAATGCATTAGATATAAATGAAGCACTATATCTGCAAGAAAATGAACCAACAGAAATCGATCATTTTTATACAGACCTAGATGGAACAACTGATACAGATCAAGAGAAACCTAAAATGGTTTCTCTGTCTGTTAAAGATGATCTTGATAATGATTTGGAAAATTTCGATTGGGAGCAAGCTAGGCAGGAACTTGCAACAGCAGAGGAAGAAAATCAAGATAATGAAGAGACGGATGACGTTGATGATCTTCTCGGCGGGTTTCTGGCTAATATGAATAAATGATAAAAAAGATTGCAATAGAGTATGGTGAATCTGGGATTAACATCATGCCCGGCTTCAATCACAGATGGTTCCCGCAGCTAGTCTAATTTACGCAATGATGGACTAGATTAACCGGTTTGTGTCTAATTCCTAATCTAAAACTTTCTAGCATACTATTTAGCTTAAGGAATAAAAATATACTAAGATAAAATTTAAGAAACATATTGACATAAATATTTGGAAAAATATACAATAAATATACTATTTTCCAAGAAAGGGAGGGTTACAAAGATGAAGAATGTAGCAGGCATGACTTTTCATCAAATTCAATATGATGTAACCCGCCAAATGTTTGTATAAAGATGTCGTTTATTTGATAATAAACTCTTTTTATATGTATTTACACGCAGGTTACAAGAAGTAACGTGCGTTTTTATTTTGTCTGTATGATTAGGCATCGTGCGATTACGCGCGATGTCTTTTTTTACGTTTTTCATGTATATCTTAAGGATTTGGATAGTAAGAATTGTTCAATAAGCTGCATTTATTTGTTTTTCCAAAAAAATGTTCCGAGCTCTTGCTCGTTTATATAAATACAATTAAAAAAGGAGTGTTAACGATGGATAAAGAAAAGGTGATCCGTATTGATTTAGATTGGATAAAAGGTGGCTAACAAATATCAAGCATTTTCAACTTAAGGGGAGGGATTTTACTTTGTTCACGGTATTAGGAAAGCTAAGCTGGTTTTTTAAACAATATTGGAAACGATACACAGTTGCGATTACTTTATTAGTGATTGTAAGTGTATTAGATGTTATTCCACCGAAAATTATTGGAATAGCAATCGATGATATTCAATTTGGTCAAATGACTGGAGACCGTTTACGCGAACTTTTGATGTATTTCGGTGCGCTCATCATCTTGAGCTACGGGATAACGTATGTTTGGATGTATCAGTTATTCGGAGGGGCCCATTTAGTTGAGCGAATCTTAAGATATCGCTTTATGAGGCATTTATTATCAATGACACCAAGCTTTTATGAAAAGAATCGAACAGGTGATTTAATGGCAAGGGCAACGAATGACTTAAAGGCCATTTCTTTAACGGCAGGATTCGGTATCTTAACTTTAATTGACTCGACCATCTTTATGATTATAATCGTTTTTGTCATGGGTATTACGATAAGTTGGAAGCTGACCCTTGCAGCCCTTATACCCTTGCCTTTCATGGCATTAGCCATTAATTATTATGGCAATCTCATTCATAAACGCTTTACAGTCGCCCAAAATGCATTTGGCGATTTAAATGACAATGTCCTGGAATCTATTGCAGGAGTAAGAGTAATACGTGCTTATGTCCAGGAAAAAGCAGATGAAAAACGCTTTATTAATATGACAGAGGATGTGTATAACAAAAATATAGCGGTTGCAAAGATTGACGCTTTATTTGAGCCAACGATAAAAATACTAGTCGGCTTAAGCTATGTAATAGGCCTTGGCTATGGGGCGTATTTTGTCTTTCATCAAGTTATCACATTAGGGGAATTAGTTAGCTTTAACATCTATCTAGGAATGCTCATTTGGCCGATGTTTGCTGTCGGAGAGCTAATCAACATCCTTCAGCGTGGAAATGCTTCGTTAGACCGGGTAAATGAAATTCTTACTTATGACGCAGAGATTAAGGATCATAATCATCCTATTGACATAAAAGACGCAGAAACAGTCTCATTTTCAAATGTTACCTTTCGTTATCCAACATCAACAACTGACAACTTAAAAAACGTCACTTTACAAGTGAAAAAGGGGCAAACAATTGGGGTTGTTGGGAAGACGGGAAGTGGAAAGACTACGCTACTAAAGCAACTGTTACGTGAATATCCATTAGGAACGGGTGAAATACTCATCACAGGGGTCCCTTTGGAACAGATCAAGCTTGATACTGTCCATTCCTGGATCGGCTATGTTCCGCAGGAGCAGATTCTTTTCTCACGAACAATTCGAGAAAATCTTCAATTTGGAAAAGAAATTGTTAATGAAGAGGAAATCGCAAGAGCATTGGATTTAGCAGCATTCAACAATGATATTACGACATTGCCAAAAGGGCTCGATACACTTGTTGGTGAAAAAGGTGTTGCACTTTCAGGCGGTCAAAAGCAGCGGATTTCAATTGCTAGAGCATTATTGAAAGACCCAGAAATTCTTTTACTAGATGACGCAATGTCTGCTGTAGATGGAAAAACAGAGGCAAGGATTATTGAGAATATCCGTAAAGAGAGAGCTGGAAAAACAACCTTTATTACAGCGCACCGACTATCAGCAGTACAGCATGCAAATTGGATTGTTGTAATGGATGAAGGACGTATAGTGGAAGAAGGGACACATGAACAGCTCCTTAAGCAAGGAAAATGGTATAAAGAGCAATTTGACCGCCAGCAGGCTGATTCCTATGGAGAGGTGAGCTAAATGAGACAAAATTCAACAGGAAGACGACTTTTTCACTATGCCCTTCTCTATAAAAAAACAATTATAACAGCGCTTGTCTTGCTCACATTTGCCGTAGCTGCTGAGCTAACCGGTCCTTTCATAGCAAAAAAAATGATTGATGACCATTTGATGGGGATTGAAAGCCCTTGGGTAGAAGTAGGAAAGAAGGATAATGAGGCTGTTTTATATAATGAACGCTATTATAAGAAAAGTTCAAACTTGAAAGAAGATGACGCAAAAGGCGATGCAAATTTACAAATCGTGCAAGTAGGACGTTCTTTTTATGTGACAACAGAGCATCTAACCTATGATGGAGAGAGATTAATTCAAAATAATAATATATTAACAGTTTCTACTGGAACGGAAAAAGCAACCTATGAAGTAGAGAAATTAAGTCAACAAGAGTTAATTGCATTTTATCAACCTGAAATTCGCCCAATTATTCTCTTGCTTGGATTTTATGCAGGATTACTTTTTATAGCAGCCCTTTTTCAATATGGGAAAGCATTAATGCTTCAAAAAGCTGCGAATCGAATTATCCAGAAAATGAGAACAGATGTATTTGGGCATATTCAAAGACTGCCCATCACTTACTTTGATAATCGCCCAGCAGGAAAAATTGTTTCACGTGTAACGAATGATACGGAGGCAATAAGAGAGCTTTATGTAAAAGTCCTTGCAACATTTTTTACAAGTAGTATCTATATGACGGGAATTTTTGTCGCTTTGTTTTTCCTTGATGCAAAGCTTGCGCTTATTACATTGCTCTTAGTGCCTATCATTCTGATATGGACGGTTCTTTATCGAAAACTAGCTTCAACATATAATCACTTAATCCGCACAAGAGTAAGTGATATTAATGGGATGATTAATGAATCGATTCAAGGAATGCCTATTATTCGTGCATTTCAACGTAAAAATCAATCATTAAAAGAATTTGAAACATTAAATGAAGAGCATTTTATTTATCAAAATAAATTACTAAGCTTAAATGCAATGACATCTCACAACTTAGTAAATGTTCTTCGAAATGTAACGTTCGTTGTATTAATTTGGTATTTCGGCGGGCAATCAATAAGTGCAGCAGGAATTGTCTCAATTGGTATGCTCTATGCTTTTGTTGACTACCTTAATCGTTTGTTTCAGCCTGTTACAGATATAGTGAACCAACTTGCCCAATTAGAACAAGCGCGTGTAGCTTCCGGGCGAGTCTTTGAGCTTTTAGATGAGAAGGGTGAAGTGGTAGATGAAGGAGAGCTTCCCAGGTATGAAGGAAATGTGTGTTTTGATCATGTTTCGTTTTCATATGATGGTGAACATGAAGTGTTGAAAAATATTTCCTTTCAAGCAAAAAAGGGTGAGGCTGTTGCTTTAGTAGGGCACACTGGCTCGGGGAAGAGTTCAATTATTAATCTTCTTTTCCGCTATTATGATATTGAAAAAGGGAGCATTACAATCGATGGGATGAATACGAGAGATATTCCTCGTCAACAGCTTAGAAGGCATATGGGCATCGTCCTTCAAGATCCATTTTTATTTACTGGAACAATTGAAACGAATATCAGTCTCGATAATCCAGTTATTACAAAAGAGCAAGTGATAAAGGCTCTTCAGGATGTCGGGGCACAGAGATTTATTGAAAAGCTTCCAAATCAATATGATGAGCCAGTCCTTGAAAAAGGCAGTACATTGTCTGCTGGTGAGCGGCAGCTTATTTCCTTTGCCCGCGCACTAGCATATGACCCAGCCATCCTAATATTAGATGAAGCAACCGCTAATATTGATACAGAAACAGAAGCAATGATTCAACAAGCATTAAATATAGTGAAGGAAGGCAGAACAACTTTTATAATTGCGCATCGCCTTTCTACGATACGTAATGCAGACCTCATCCTCGTATTAGATCAGGGGGAAATTGTAGAGAGAGGAAGCCATGAGGAATTATTGAATTTAAAAGGAAAGTATTACCAAATGCATCAAATGCAACTTGGAAAGGAAATTTCGCAGGTAGGATGAATAGAGGAATGACCGTAAAAGTTTACCTTTTACTAGAATCGGGAAAAAGAAAAGAAAAAGTAGGAGGTAATAAGATGAAAAAACTTATCAAAAATGTCATTACATGGGCTCCTGTTATTTATCCGATCGTAAAAAAGATTATGAATAAAAGAAAAGCAAATAAAATTAAAACGTCTACTTATTAGGAATAAGAAGGTAGGGAATGAAATAGGAGCAGGATTACTATATTAGTAGTCTGCTCCTATTTACTAATGTAAAAACTAAACAGATCTATTATTCGCATTTGCTGCAACCTCAGTTTTTGGTTCAGGGACACGGGCAAGAATCACAATTCCAATAATAAATAAAATGATTAGACTAAACACACCACTATTTGAGTTTCCTGTTAACTGCGCAGTTGCGCCCACTAATAGCGGTCCCATAATAGAAGCGAATTTCCCAAAGATATTGTAAAAGCCGAAAAATTCATTTGCTTTTTCTTTTGGAACTAGCTTTGCGAAATAGGAGCGGCTTAATGCTTGTATTCCTCCTTGTGAGGTAGCAACAAGCATGGCCAATATCCAGAAATCTAAAGTTGTCTTTAAAAAATAAGCATAAATACAAACAAAAATATAAATAATGATGCCAACATACAGCATTTTCTTCCCTGTAAATCTCTCAGACAATCTCCCATATAGAATGGCAAACGGTGCAGCGACTACTTGTGTTACAAATAAAATAATTAGGAGGTTTGTCGAGCTGATTCCTAAATCAGTACCATAGGCTGTCGACATTGTAATAATTGTTCCTATGCCATCAATATAGAAGAAATAGGCGATTAGGAAGATAAATACTGCTTTATATTTCCTGATTTCAAATAACGTTTTACCGAGGCGCTTAAAGCTGCTTGCAACTAGGTTAGGCTCACGTTCTATGTAATATTTTTGATGGACATTTTTAAATAATGGGATCGTAAATACTGCCCACCAAATGGCTGTAATCATAAAAGCAATTTTGCTAGCCCATGTCGTTGAAATCGGGATTGTCCCGCTTTGGGCCAAAATGATGATCACAATACTAACAATAAATGGGATCGTACTACCGATGTAGCCTAAACTGAATCCCCGGGCAGAAATACGATTCATTCGTTCCTCGTTTGTCACGTCAACTAAAAATGCGTCGTAAAATACATTTGCACCGGCAGATCCAACTGCTGCTATCGTATAAAAAATGAGTAAGAGCAGCCATTGGTCACTTGGAATAAACGCCAGCAGACCTGTAAATGTTACACCTAACACAAAAAAGAATGTAAAAAAGCGCTTTTTAAAGCCTTTGTAATCAGCAATCGTCCCCAATATTGGGCCAAGCATTGCTAAAATGAATGTCGCGATAGCAATCGTATAGCCTAAATATGCAGTTGAGTTTGCTGAACTGACTCCGGCATTTGTTGCTGCCGATTTATAAAAAATCGGAAACACAGCTGTTGAAATAATAATAGAATAAGCAGAACTTGCCCAATCATAGAAAATCCAACTATTCTCCTCTTTCGTCATACGCTTCATAAGTTCGGCCTCCCTAGTAAACAATTGTACAAGAAATATAGATTGTAACGGTTTGATAGGTAAAATTTAACATAGAATTTACATTTTTACTTTATATCAACATTGTCTTTAATTGAATGTTATTTCCATGACGCTTGAAATATCTCTAAAACCCATTTTTTCATATAAATTCTTTGCGGGATTCCCCAAATAAACATTTAATTGTGCTTTTTGAAAACCTTGGTTCTTTAATTCGTTTAGCGCATGCTCCATTAGTTGTTTGCCTACTCCTTTTTTTCTATAGGCAGGAAAGACATAAAGCGAAATGATGCTGCCAGTTTTTTGCATATGATAAGGATTGAAATCTGGGCCAAGTAATACCCAGCCTGCAATCGTTTGATGATCTAAAGCAATAAGGTAATAAGCACCGCTGTTTATGAATGGCACAAATGAAGCAAGGCCGTTTTGATAATTAGTTTGTACAAAGCCCATCGAACTTTCACTAATAACATTTACAGTCATGTTCAATAGCATATTTAATTCTGATTGTTTTGCTTTTCTGATTAACATTCACATACCTCCATCAAAAACGTTTAATTAGAAAACATTACCTTATTGTATGCGGGGAGTAGGAAATGTGTATAGAGAGAAAGGGAATTGACAATATACAAACGATATAATAATATGTTTGTTAAATAACAAACAACAAATGGATGTGTTTATAAAAATGACAATATTAGAGATGTTTTGGAATGCTTCAATAGAAGAACTTAAACAAGGATATATACAGCAGCAAGACTCCTATATATGCCTGCTTTGTGGTGAGGAAATTGAAAAAGGGGTTATTTACCCTCACGAGAATTTTCTTTATGAGGCCGAAAGGTATATGCGCATGCATATTGAATGGGCACATGGTTCAGTATTCTCATATTTGATCGGGCTTGATAAAAAACTTACAGGTCTTACAGACCATCAGAATCATTTACTCCGCCTTTTTTATCAAGGGAAAAGTGACGCTGAGATTCAACAGGAAACGGGCATCGGCAGTGTGTCAACGATACGAAATCATCGCTTTGTATTAAAGGAGAAAGAACGCCAGGCCAGGACGTTTTTAACAATGATGGAGCTACTAAAAGATAAAGATCAGCATGCACCGTCTTTTGTGCCCCTTCACAAAACGGCAAAGATGATTGATGACCGATACAATATTACGGAAGAAGAACAAGAGGAAATTGTAAAAAAATACTTTCCGGAAGGGCCAAAAGGATATTTGAAAAAGTTTCCTTTAAAGGAAAAGCAGAAATTAGTTGTCCTTCGGGAAATCGCAAAGCATTTGGAAGCTAAGCGAAAGTATGATGAAAAGGAAATGAATCATATTTTGAAAGCTATTTATGATGATTATGTCATGTTAAGAAGATATTTAATTGAATACGGATTTATCGATAGAAAATCTGATGGAAGCGAATATTGGCTGAAAAAATAAATATCCAGGAAGGATGTAAGTGATATGGAACGGAAAAAAGAGCTGAAACAACTATATAAAGAAATACCAATTGAAGCGGGAGTTTACCAAATTAAAAACTGTAAAAACGAGAAGATCCTTATCGGTAGTACAAAGAATTTGAAAACATTAAATGGAGTAAGATTCAGTCTTGAAAATGGTGTGCATACAAACAGAAAATTACAGGAGGAATGGAAATCCTTTGGCAAAGAAGCATTTGCTATTGAAGTATTAGAGCTTTTAAAAAAGAAAGAGAATATTTATTATAACGAGAAGGAAGAGTTGGAAAAGCTGGAAGAAAAGTGGCTTGATCAGCTGCAGCCGTATGGAGAACGGGGATATCATTAAGATATTCATATAGAGATAAAACGAAACAGCCAGCTAGGATGAAATAAGCTGGCTGTTTTTTACTATCAAAAGTTATTTTTTAGGAGGGTTGTATAGGACTTGAAAATGAGGTCAAAAATTTTTATGCAATAAATGTAAAAAAACGGTTATGAAAAAATACCCAATCTATAAAATGTTTTTAAAGATTGAAAGGGGCAAATGATTTAAATAGCGAAAAGGATTTTCATGAATTTATTACTGTAGACATTTCGATATATAGGGAGATAGTTTGGTTTTTTTAAACAAATCAGTTTTAGTCTGTATTTATCGGGGTAGTTATGTTATTGGTATATTATAGGAAAAAATGGATGTTTAAAAAGATTTTTATTTAAAATTTAAGTCTTTTTCACATTATTTCTGGAAAAAAAGAGAGTTGTACAGCAGATAAACGGGCAGTAATCCCCTACCTCAAGACTTGGAGGAAATGAGAAGTTAGTATGGGATAAACTCCCCCGTTAAGAAATGATCTTAATAGAAAGACTTTCTACTAGAGAGAGAATAGATCCAGGGTATTCACAATTTATATAGATGACTACCAAATAAACAATAGATAGGGAGAGGAATTAAATGTCTGGAATCATTCGCGTTACCCCAGCAGAACTAGTTAGCATGTCTAACCGTTATTCAAGTGAAAGCAGCCAAGTAGGAGAGCAAGTTTCTCGTCTTGATACAATGATTAATGAGCTAGAAAGTATGTGGGAAGGTGAATCAAGCAGAGCGTTCAGTGAGCAATACCAAACGTTAAGACCATCTTTCATCCAAATGCAACAGTTACTTGATGACATTTCTACTCAATTGAACAGCACAGCTAAAGCACTTGAAGATGCTGATCAACAAATTGCTAGTCAAATCAGAGGTTAATAGGAAGCGGGTTTTGACCCCTTCCCATGCACAGACAGTTAAGAGATAGGGAGCGCTCTTTTACAAAAAATTGCGCTCCTTCCTTATGAGGTGAACCAATGTGTACATAGAGATTACGATTGATTTAAAAAACTATCAAAATGAGAGCTTCGATATTAGACTCTCAAACTACCACTCTGTCAAAAAAGTGGTTGATATTGTATGGCAGGCAAAACAATTAGATGGAAAGCCAAGAGAAGGGGCTTGGATAAAGGTGACCAATAAACAGAAGGTTGTCCCGGGAAATAAACGGTTAAAGGATGCAGGCATTACAACTGGAGACAGAATCGAAATATTATAAAGGAGATAAGGGGAATGTCAACACAAAAAGACCTCTCATACTTAGCAGAGAAACTCGAAGCAGATATTAAGCGTGACAAGCAAACAATCTCGTTTACGTTTCAAATAGAGAAAATCAAATTAGATAATCCTGCCGAAATTTCTTTTTTAAAGGAGATAAATCCAAAAATAAAAAAAGAAATTCACATGATGGATGATAAGTTATCCATTCTTCATACAATCCCTAATACATACACTTTTCTTCCCAAATTGGAGCAAGTAGATGAGAGAGATAGACTTATGATTGCTTATAAACTTGTTCAACAAGCTGAATATCATTCTTTAACGAGAATCCATTTACTTGTTTGTCCAGAAAACATTGTCCTTGATCAAGGACTTAATCCAACCTTTCTACATTATGGGGTAAAGGAAAGTCTCCCGCCTTATGAAAAAAATAGTGACCAATTAGTAAAAGAGGTAAAGGCAACCGTTGCGGCCATTGTCGACAAACAATTTTCCTTTGAACAATATGTCCACTATGCCGAAACACTTAAGCTTAATGAATTCACGAAACGCGTTTGTCTTGCTAATAGCTTGAATGAGTTAATGGACATCATTGAAGAGCGCATTCAACAAGTGACAAAAGAGAAATCATTGCTCATGACAGTAAATAAAAAGACATGGAAACGAAACCGATATGTGCTGTATGGGTTAATTTTATGTTTTATTCCAGCACTTATTTACTCCATATACTCGTTATTTTTTCTTCAGCCGAAACAAACAAGCTTTATTCATGCGCAGGAGAAGTTTCTTAATAATGAATATAGTGAAGTTGTGACAGTCCTTCAGCCTTACGACATTGAGGATATGCCTAAAGTCACTCAATACCAATTATCGTTGTCATATATCATTAATGAATCATTAGCAGAGGAACAAAAAGAGAACATTCGAAATACAGTAACGTTACAATCAGATCCCCAATATTTGGAGTACTGGATTCTTATTGGAAGAGGAAATGCCGAAGAAGCACTTGATATTGCAAGGTATTTAGAGGATCGCTCATTAATTTTATACGGATTAATAAAGTACAAAGAACAAGTGAAAATTGATGATGATTTAGAGAGAGAAGAAAGACAACAATTATTAGCAGAAATTGAAGAGGAAACAAAGGAGTATCAGCAGGAAATGAAGGAAGAACAAGCAGCAGAGCAAGAAGCTGAACAGTCGGTTTCAGGGCAAACAGAAGAACAATCTAATGCTGAACAAACAGAAGTGAAATCAAAGGCTGTGACGGAGACCCTAAATAAGAATGAAGAGAAACAATCTGCTGAAACAACTGTACAAGAAACAAAGCCGCCTGAATAATGACCTATTTCACAGCAGGCAAACAAATACGGTAATCAACAATTATTGGTGGTGACAAAATAAATGACGATGTTATGGGTTTTCTATCATGATTCTTATCAACAGGTACCACTGACTCCAGATCCTAAGCAAGAGATCACGATTGGACCTGATTTGCAGCATACCATTACCCTTGGATCAGTACACCTTATTGAAAAACCGCTAAGAGTGAAATTTCGTGATGATTCATTCTGGCTGATTCAAGATAAGAATAATGAGAAAATGGAAGAGAATTCACTGCACTCGATTTCCATTGGAGAAGTGAAGCTGGAAATGATGATCACAGCATCTCCTCAATTTACCAAAACTTTTTATATAGAACACATAAAGGAAGTAACATTTTCAACAACAGATCAGCATGCCATCATACATAAGAAGGCTGAATCATCCTTTGAGCAAGATGCTTTTACGCTTTATAGCGGTAAGAATGGAATTGAGATCGCTGCCCGTGAAAAGGAATGTCTTTATAAAAATGGTCAACAAATACAGGAAGCGTCACAGATTGAAATAGGTGATCAGATATTTTGGCCTTTTATGACAGTGACCCTTTTAGAAAAAGATCTTATCAAAATTGAGAGCTTACAAGAGTTTGAGACTAGACTTTCAGAAACGAATAGACCGCAATCTGAAATGCAGAAGAAATATCCGGTGTATCGTCGTACACCGAGAATGGTCTATGATCTGCCTGATGATAAGGTACAGTTTTCCTTTCCAACACAAGAATCGGAGCATTCTAATCGAAGCTTATGGCTGATTATTATGCCACCGCTCATTATGCTCATTGTGATGGGTGTCGTTGCTATCCTCGTTCCAAGAGGGATATTTATTCTGATCTCGTTAGTGATGTTTTTAACAACACTTGTGACCTCAACTGTTCAATATTTTAAAGACAGAGCAAATCAAAAAAGAACCAAGGAACGTCGAAAACGGATTTATACACAATACTTAGAGACAAAACGTCAGGAGCTGCAAACACTTGCAGATAAACAAAAAGATGTTTTAACCTTTCACTTTCCATCTTTTGAACGAATGAAATATTTAACTGAGCAGCTTTCTGACAGGCTTTGGGAAAGAACGCTTGAAAGTCCCGATTTCCTCCAATTTCGCCTTGGAGTTGGAACGGTTCCAGCAAGCTATAAAATTTCATCAACATCCTCTGATATGGCCAACAGGGAAATGGATGAATTATTAGAACAATCACAGCTGCTTGAAAGAACCTATAAGTACTTAGAAAACTTGCCGATTACTGCAAATCTTTCCGAGGGTCCGATTGGGTTAATTGGAAAGAATGCCGTATTGAAAAATGAAATGCACCAGCTAATCGGGCAGCTTGCCTTCTTCCATAGCTACCACGATTTACGGTTTGTGTTTATTTTTGATGAGCAGGAATATAAAGAATGGGAATGGATGAAGTGGCTGCCGCATTTTCAATTACCAAATTCCTTTGCGAAAGGGTTCATTTATAACGAGAAAACACGTGATCAACTTCTTTATTCATTGTATGAGATGATACGAGAACGTGATCAAGAGGAAGAAAAGGAGAAACTGCGTTTTTCACCTCATTACCTTTTTGTCATTACAAATCATCAACTTATTTCAGATCATGTGATTTTGGAATATTTAGAAGGTGACCATAAGCACCTTGGAATTTCAGTTGTATTTGCAGCAGAAGCAAAAGAAAGCCTATCTGATAACATTCATACCCTTGTTCGCTATATTAATGACGAGCAAGGTGATATTTTAATTCAACAGAAAAAGGCAGTGCGAATCTCATTTGATTTGGATCCACATAAAAGAGAGAGCAATGAAAATTTCGCACGCATGCTTCGCACACTTGATCATCAAATAGGCATGACAAACTCGATACCAAATGCAGTGACCTTTTTAGAAATGATGAATGTGAAAAGCGTAGACCAATTGCCGATTAAACAAAATTGGCTGTCAAGGGAGTCAGCAAAATCGTTGGCAGTCCCGATTGGACTTAAAGGAAAAGCGGAAACGGTCGAGTTAAATTTACACGAAAAAGCACATGGTCCACATGGCTTGCTTGCTGGTACAACGGGGTCCGGGAAAAGTGAATTTTTACAAACATATATCCTTTCACTAGCTGTTCATTTTCACCCGCATGAAGTTGCCTTTTTATTAATTGACTATAAAGGTGGAGGCATGGCGCAGCCATTTAAAAATATGCCGCATCTCTTAGGTACGATTACAAACATAGAAGGAAGTAAAAACTTCAGCATGCGCGCCCTGGCTTCGATTAAAAGTGAATTAAAGCGACGCCAACGGTTATTCGATCACTATCGTGTTTCACATATTAATGACTATACAAAGCTATTTAAACAAGGAAAAGCGGAAAAGCCATTACCACATTTATTTTTGATTTCAGATGAATTTGCTGAGCTCAAGGTGGAAGAACCTGATTTTATTAAAGAATTAGTCAGTGCAGCACGGATCGGGCGAAGCCTTGGCGTTCATTTAATCCTGGCAACACAAAAGCCGGGTGGAGTGATCGACAATCAAATATGGAGTAACGCTCGCTTCCGTGTCGCTTTAAAGGTTCAAAATACGGAGGATAGCCGTGAAATCTTAAAAAATGGTGATGCTGCATCCATTACAGTTACTGGCCGCGGTTACTTGCAGGTCGGTAATAATGAAGTATATGAGCTTTTCCAATCAGCATGGAGTGGTGCTCCTTATCATGAGGAAGAATCATATGATTTGGAGGATGAAGTAGCGATTGTTACCGATCTAGGACTAATACCTTTATCAGAAGTATCTTCATCAGATCTGAAACAGAAGGATTCAGTTAGTGAAATAGGCATCATCGTGGATAAAATTGAGCAGCTTCAAGGAGATTTAGGTCTTGAAAAACTTCCAAGTCCTTGGCTGCCGCCGCTTCCTGGCCGCTTATATCGTGAAGAAATTTCTATAGATGACAGGACGAGTATTGTATTTGCCATGATTGATGAACCTGAAAAACAAAGTCAATCACCTTATACGTATAACGTAATCGAGGATGGTAACGTTGGAATATTTGGTTCCTCTGGATATGGAAAAACACATACGATCATGACCCTATTACTTGGAATTGCCAAACAATATACACCAGAAGAGGTTCATTATTATGTAATGGATTTTGGAAATGGCGGGCTATTACCGCTTAAACAGCTGCCACATACCGCTGATTACTTTTTACTTGATCAAGAGCGGAAAATTGAGAAGTTCATGAGGATATTACGAGATGAAGTAGCAAGAAGAAAACTGCTGTTCCAAAAGCAAGAGGTAAGCTCAATTAAAATGTATAACGCCTTAAGTGAAGAGCCATTGCCATTATTCTTCCTTGTGATTGATAATTTTGACCTTGTAAAAGAAGAGATGCTCGAACTTGAACAACAATTAAATCAGTTCGCACGTGATGGTGTATCACTAGGGATCTATATGATGGTAACAGCAACACGAATCAATTCAGTCCGTCAATCGTTCATGAACAACTTAAAAACAAAAATTGTCCATTATTTAATGGATCAATCTGAAGCATATACGATGTTAGGCAGATTGCCGTTTTCTCCGGAAGCAATGCCGGGAAGAGCGATTGTGAAAAAGGACACTGCGTTCTTTGCACAAGTCCTTCTCCCAACTGAAGGAAAAGATGACTTTGAGCAGATGACGAATGTGAAAGAAGAGGTTCAAACGCTTAAGAAGCAGTATGAGAACATTGCAAAACCAACACCTGTGCCAATGCTGCCTACAGAGCTGACAATCGTCAATTTTACTTCGTATATTTCGAAGAAAAATGGCTTGTTACCAATAGGCCTTGATGAAGAAAATGTTACACCGGTATATGTGAATTTCCAAAAGACCAAGCATTGCATTATTCTCGGTCAGGCACAAAAAGGAAAAACAAATTCCCTAAAAGTGCTCATTCATACAGCGCTTGAGCATGAGATTGAACATATTGCGGTATTTGATTCCATTGACCGCGGCCTAGCTTCATTTATTGGCGAAGAGAAATTGGTCTATCTCGAAGGTAAAGACCATATAACATCATGGCTAGATAAACTGGAAACGATCTTTAGAGAAAGGGCGGAAACCTATGACCTGCACATTCAGAGTGGCAGACAAATGCCGCAATTTTCACCTGTTTTGTTTGTCATTGATGGGTATTCCCGCTTCCTGCAAAGCCTTGATAATCTGACACAAGATCGCATTGTCAAATATATGAAAAGCTTTAGTCATCTAGGCTTTAATGTGATCGTCTCTGGAAACAACAATGAATTAACAAAGGGATATGATCCGTTAACAATTGAAATCAAACAAATTCGTCAAGCTGTTATTTTAATGAGAAAATCAGAGCAAACATTATATACACTAACATATGACCGGAAAGAAGCAGAGGTACAACCAGGTTTCGGTTATTATGTTGAAAACGGTAAAGAACAAAGCATTCAGATCCCACTTGTGAATGTTGAAAGGAAGGTGCAAGTATGAATGAAAAAGCAAGTAGCTTAGTAAAACTGATTGTCGTCATCCTACTCATTGTCATCACCCCCCTTCTTTTCTTCCGTACGATCGGAGATAACCCTTTGAAAGTAGTAAAAAGGGAAAATGCAACACAATCGATTGCGATCATCAATGAAGATATTGGGACACAAGAAGATGAAGAAGACATAAAATTTGGTCAGGATGTAGCGGCAATCTTGACTGAGAATTCAAATTTTGAATGGTCTGTTGTAGGAAGAAGTGCAGGAGAAAACGGTTTGCGTAATCTGAAATACGATGCCATCGTTTATCTCCCATCCGACTTTTCGGAAAACATTATGACATATGATGATGAAAATCCGATAAAAACTAACTTTCAATTTAAGATACAAAGTCAGTTAAATGCGGTGAATAAAGAAAAAGTATTAGTAGAAATCGAAAAAGCAACAAAACGTGTTAATCAAAAAATTTCATCCCTTTACTGGAATTATGTATCAGCAGATATGGAAAATATCCGCCAAGAATTTGATGAAATTCTTGAAAAGGAAGTAGCCTTCCAAGAAACAATGACAGCATTTTATAAACCAAGTTCAAAGGACCTTGCTGGACAAATAGATGAACAAAAAAATATGCTGACATCCTTGCAATCTTCTATCCAGCAGGTTGATGAAACAGCACCAGAACAAAAGTCAACGATGGAAGGCTATGCCCAAAATCTAGACACTTTTGTCAAATATGTTGAGCAATACAAGGAATACCAAGAAAAACAGCAAACAATTCTAACTGAAATTCAAGCACAATCAATCCAATCAGTTAACAAAGCAACCGAAAATCAACAGCCATTATTTGCTGCATCAACAAATCTTTTTGAAGAAAATAGCAATCAACTATTAGAAAGCATGACAAACCTGGAAAATAGCATGATGAGCAGCCAACAAGTGTTCAACAAGCTTGAGGAACAAAGATATTCCCAAGTAGCCAGACAAATCAGTGAATATTACGATCATCAAAGAAAAGTTCTAGAATTCTACCAGCAGCTTAAAGACTCAACACTGCTTAATGATGTCGAAGGACAGCTTGCATCCTTAAGTGAAAAGCTTAGTGTGGGTGAGGAAGAACCGACTGAGCCAACGAAACCAACAGAACCTTCTGAGCTGCCGGTTGAATCTGAATCTTCAGGTGTAACAGAGAAGCCTGAACAACCACCTGTTTTACTAAGTTCGGCTCAAGCAGGCAGTGAACAAAGCCAAAATGATGAAAATAATGGCGGAGAGAATCAGGGGCAAGAAGGTAATGGAGAGTCAACAAAACCTTACGTTGATTTGGAGAAGGAACAAGAGGAATTAAATTCACTCTCAGAAGAAATCTTGAAATTAAAAGATCAACTTTCAAATATGGTGAATCCAACACCAGAGGAGCTCCAGCAGGTATTGGGTACACTTGTTACTCTGAATGATCGCATTGTTGCTTTAAAGACAGCATTAGACGAGAAGGAACCTGGAGATAATCCACTGCAAACAAGAGTGAACGAATTATTAGATGAGATTAAAGGATTAAACAGAGATAAAGATGATTTAAACACGATCATTGCAAACAAGGCGAAAGAAATAGAGGATTTAGTGAAAGAACGTGACAGTCTTCTAAAAGAAAAGAACTATTACAGTGATTTGTCAGAATCACTTGGTAAAGAATTAAATCTATATAAAGACTATGAATCTAATATTATTAAAGAAATTGAAAGCAAAGAACAAGCAATCCTAGCATCCAGCGCTCTTTCTCAAACGCGAAAGGATCTGCTGACACCGATCTTTTCCAAGGAAATAAAAAGCAAAGATCTGTTAGATATGATGTATTACTACTCATACCTCGATCGTTATGAATCAACCTTGAACAGCATGCTTGCAGAAAATAAGGAATTAAAGGCTGTTTTAGGTGATGAGTATTTACAAAAAGAAGCGAATAAAATTGTTGAAATAACAAGTGATGAACAATCAGGTTGGGAACAGTTAGGTAAAGATATGCCAACAACCCAAGATGCATTAAATACAATGGAAGATGGCTTTACTCTCTTTATGGCCAAATATCGCCAGTCAGTTGAAGAACAGCAGGCAGCATTAATTGAAAACCTTGAAGCAATCGAACAGGAAGCAACACAGGTGTTAAATCAAATCAATAAGCCTGAACAGCTTCTAACTGTTGTAGAACCGACACCAGCTGTTGATGGTGAGGAAGTTATCTCAGGAAATGAAAGAATTAACGAGCAAATGGACTCAATTCATATGTGGATGGATTCAGTTAGTGAGAGTCAAAGCAGCATTATCAACTTTACAGGGGAGCTGCAAGGAAGAGTAAATGATGTTCAAGCAGATGCAGACCAATTAAATAACAAATGGTCAGCAAATGTTTCATCAACAGAGCTAATCCGCAATGATGTATTTAGTGTTCTGGGCAATACATTTGTTGATGGACAATCAAATGGCTATGTTTATGATTTCTTAACGAACCCACTAAAAATTAGTGGTGACATTCCAGAAGAAACACAAAGTGGCAATGTGCAAAATATCCCGCCAGTTGTTGTCTTGTTCATTGTGTTAATTTCAAGCCTCCTGATAGGGTATGCAAGTTACTATTTTGCACAGCCGCCACTATGGATTCAAGCGACTTTATTCGTGCTATTAAATGTCATTGTTGGTTTAATTATTAGTTTATTTGGATTAGAAATTTATCCATTGCGAGAAGAAAGTGCAGTTGAATGGACGGTCTATACGATCCTCCTTCTTGCAGCAGGAGCGGCTCTAGTTAGAGTGGCATTCACGGCCCATCACCTAGCAGGATTATTTGTAACAGTCGGCATGGTCATTTTCTATGTAACGCCATTACTTGCGTTAACAACACCTAACTTTTCGTTTACAGATCCGATGTCTGAGGTCTATATGTCGATTCAGTATGGTACAGAATCATTATTTACACAGGCAACGATCATCCTTGTGCTTATTATTGCGGTACTAGCTGCTTTGCAGTTTTTTATCTCAAGAAAAGCCGCGACGATAGCGGTCGAAAAAGGATCAGAGACCTATGAAGCGTAAGCAAGCAAAATTAGTTCCTTTCATCTTGCTTATAATTTCAGCATTTTATCTTACGAATGCTGAAATTGTTTTTGCAGATACCACGAAGATTGATGAGCTTGTTCCGAATGATTATCAACAAAATGAATTCAAATCAAATACAGATTTGTTGAAAGACAATCCTTTATTAAATCAGCCTGTCAATATACCAGAAGAACAAAAGGGGATTACCTTTGAAAAAGACAAAATATCGAAAGACGAAGAATTAAAAAGAGAATTATTTTTAAGCAATGCAACAGATCAAAATACCGTAAAAGCTAAAGCAGAAGAACTACAGTTGTTCTCATCAAAAGAAGCAACAACGAGTAATCAAATAGAAGAGGAAACACCATCCTCTTCTAATCTTTCTTTATCGATCCTTATTTGGGTATTAGTTGGTATTAGTATTATGTTGCTTATTCTTGTTTTAATTGTATGGGGGAGATCCCAAGCAAAACAAAAATCTCTACAAAACGTTTAGAGAGGTGGAAATGATGAGTTTATCGAATACATTGTATTCTCTTCAAAATATGATCTCGTCACAATCGAATGATATCGATGAAAAAATTGATCGATTAAGAAAGGCTAAAAATGATATTAGTCATGAACAAAACCTCCTCTTACAAGAAATCAAGCGAATCAAACAACCAGATTTAGGAAATGAGTGGACGGGTAAACGGGCAAACGACTTTGATAAAGAGCGCGAAGAGGCATACAATGTGATGCAAAAAATAGGGGAAACCGATTATTCTGATTACCAGCGATTAATAGAAAACAAGATAAATAGCTTAGAAATTGAACAAAGCTTTTTAAACATCACAAAAGCCATTGCCTATGAAGCTGGTCAATTAGTTGAAAAAGGCGAAGATGCAGTTGACGAGCTGGCAAATAAAATAAACGATATACAAAGGCGGTTACTATAATGGCGGAAATTAAATTAAATTATGAAACCGTAATAAAAGAGTTGAATGAAGTAAAGTCAGCGCTTGCCAATGTGAAAATTGCTCCGCCGCAAGCTAGTACACTAGGCAAAAACAAATTAGATTTCACAACCTATTGGCTTGAACGAGAAGCGAGAATCCATCAACTGATTAATGAGTATGTAGAAATTGTTGATAAGAATATAGAAGATACGAAGGCAAATGTACGCTCATTAAAGGAACAGGATGAAGCAATAACAACAAAAGTGAAAGCGCCTTGATCAGCTCCGACACCTCGAGGGGCTAGGCGCTGGAACTGGATGACAAGAAACTAAAGGAGGCCAAGAGTAGATTGTGAAGGTACTTGAAGCAAAGACATTAATTGATTCAATGGAATCCAGATCACAAGAGTACAGTGAATTACGGGAAAAGCTTGAACAAGTAAAAAGAAAATGCAATGATATCGTCAATCTAGACAATCAGTTCAAAGGAAAAGGAGCCGATGCCATCAAAGGCTTTTACCAAGCACAAATCGATGTTGTAGAAGCCTGGCTCCGCCTCATTGATCGCAACAGGGCATTTTTTAATGGAATATCAGGAAATGCCGCAGACAATGATCTATCAGGAGATACAGTTGTCCATGTTCCATTTCTAGAAGATGAACTCACACATCACATGAAAAATCACAAAGAAATGGTCGCAAGCCAGCAAGATGAACTTCAAAAAATCATCAACCGCATTGATGATCTTGTCTCATTAACTGTTTTCTCCAAAGCCTCCTTTGATAGCAATATGGAACAAGCAGATAAGGATCGAAAAGAAACAATCAGTGCAGTTGATCAACTTGACAATGACCTAAAATCAGAATACACCTTATCAGAAGGTGACGAACAATATACCATCGCACTCTTCCAGCAGCTAATCGAAGCATCCCGCCAAGGCAGCACCATCTCACCTATCCACTTCAACGCAGAAGCCTATAAAGCAAGTGATGTTTATCAGCTGAAGGAGCAAGCTGAAAAGCAAACAAGTGAATACCTCACATTCAAAGATGAACAGGAAAAATTCAGAGAACAGCTAAAGCGGCAAGAGGAGCTCGAAAACCGCCCATGGTACGAAAAAACATGGGACGGCATCAAAACATTCACAGGAGAATTAACAGGCTACTACGATTATATCCGGGCATCAGAAGGAGTTGACCCGGTCACTGGAGAAACCTTAACAACAGGACAGCGTGTCGCCGCTGGAGCCATGGCAGCCGCAGGCTTCATCCCAGTCGTCGGCTGGGCAGGCCGAATCTTCAAGGGCGGCAGCGCCATCTACAAAACTGCTAAAGGCATGCATGCCGCCAACCAAGCACTTGATGTTTACAGAACAGCTAATACCTTCTCAACCCTCGAAAAGGCAGAGATGGGCATTTATGGGCTTGTATCTGCCAATGGGTTTAGTGAGTATTTGACAGGTAAAGATATGTTTGGGAATGAATTGACGGAAGAGCAGAAGCAGAATAGCCTGAATCAGGCGCTTGGGTTGTTGGCTGTTGGTGGATTGGCATTTGCACCACAGATTGTTCGAAACGGGAAAATGGTTAGTGATGAAACAATCAAAAAAGCGCATGAGCTAGCGATGAAAACGAAGGTTGGGGCTTATAGTTTTATAGATGATGTTAAAAATGGAGCAAGAATTGCATTCAATCCAAATGGTAATTTTGCATTTGCCGGCAATACTCCCAACTTGCCGATGAATGTGATGGAATCTTCATCAGTTAAGAAGGAATTAAACAGAGTCTTGTCGAAGATTTCTGTTGGTAGTGTTAGTAAGGGTATAGATAATGTGAATAGACTTATTCCAGGGAAGCCAGGTATTGTAACAGGGGGTAACTCTAACAAGTTAGGTAAAAATATGATAGAGGGGATGGGACTTAAACGTTCTACAAAATGGAGTGGTTATCAAGCACAACATATAATTCCTTCTGAGATGGCAAATAATCCTGTTATTCAAAAAATAGGAATGAATTTCGACGACTCATCTAATGGTATTTTTCTAAGAGTGCCAGCTAATGATATAAGTCCAATGTCTAGGCACAGGGGGTATCATTCTGTTTATAATGAAGTAGTTGAAAGAGCATTAAACAAAATGGATATTAACCATAGTGTCGATAGTTTACAAAAACAAGTTTATGAGTTACAAAATAATCTAAGGAAATTGCAAGAGAATGGTTTACCTTTATATCCTAGTCAAGGTGCAACAGTAGAACTTTGGGAACGAAAGCTTAAACAACTGGAAGAATAATTGTATGAGGGAATATAGTAAGGAGGTATGTTCTAATGGATAAGAAAGATATTAGTTTCCTTGAAGAATTACTTTATAATACAGATAAAGACTATACAATCAGTCAGTTAACGAATACAGACAACCCTTTACTACTTCATTTTTTTGCTGCAAATTATAATTGGAATATCGGATTTGATGTACCAAATGCTATTTTAGAAAATGAGGCCTGTGATTTAGGGACGGGTTTACTAATGTTTCATTATGCAGACGGATATCGTATGTTAGAAAATTCAAATGAAGTTTCAAGTTCTTCTTTAGAGGAATGGAAAGATTTTTTGAGTAAGATTTACAATAAACTTATAAACTTACAATTTAAATCTCAGAATATTTCCTTTGATCCCGAGTTAACAAAAATTCAAAAGTTTAAGTTGAAAAAGAATAACCCTAACATTCCTGATATTCTTATTAGTAAATCACCAGGCGATGAGGTTGATCTTCCTAAAATATAATGTGATTGTTTTATAACCTTGATTGGCATTATGCCTTTCAAGGTTTTTTAATAGATCTAGATATCTTCTTAATGCATAGGCTTCATTCCAATCGTCGGCTGAGTAGGCTGCATCTTTAAATGAGGCAACGTCATCAGGGTTGGGACTTATAGTTTCATAGATGATGTTAAAAATGGAGCAAGAATTGCATTCAATCCAAATGGTAATTTTGCATTTGCCGGCAATACTCCCAACTTGCCGATGAATGTGATGGAATCTTCATCAGTTAAGAAGGTAATAGATGATGTAGTGTCGAAGATATCTGTTGATAGTGTTGGTAAGAGTATAGGTAAAGATTTAAGTAAGAGTCCAAGGAATAAGCCAGGGGTTGTAAATGAAAGCTTTAAGTTAGATAGAAGTCTTCAAACACAGACCAAGCTTATGTATAATAATGGAGCAATAGGTATAATACCTAAAGAAATAAGAGATAAACTAATAGGCAAACAATTTAATTCCTTTGATGATTTTAGAAAAGAGTTTTGGAAGTCTGTAGCAAATTCAAGCTTTGCAAAAGAGTTTAACAACCGAAATGTTTCAAGGATGTTAGAAGGAAATGCTCCTATTGCTCCTAAAGTTGAACATTATGGTAAACATAAGTCATATATACTTCATCATAAACAGCCTATAGACAAGGGTGGAGAAGTATACAATCTTGATAATTTAATGATTACTTCACCAAAAATGCACCAAAATATTTTAGACCTTGCTTATCATTTTGGAAAGAAAGGGCAGTAATTAATGGAAGGTGGAAAAAATGAGTAAAAAGTTATCTAAAGAGGAATTAGTTGAACTAGTAAATAAAATATGTAATCCTAAGCTATCTGATGAAGAAGTAAGTGAATATATAGATATTTTAGAAGACAATGTTCCTCATCCAGCTCCTAGTGACTTAATTTTTTGGAATGATGAGGATTTATCACCAGAGGAAGTAGTAGAGATTGCCTTAGCATATAAAGAAGAAAAATAATTGTATTTAGAACACGTATTAGTAGAACCTTGAATGGCTATTTGTCATTCAAGGTTTCTTTTTTATAAAAAACTTGAATATGCTTGGGCAAAAGCTTTAAGAGAAGGTCAAGCCATAGGCACGCACACCGCCGAACAAGTTTTAAGCAATAGAAGAAGTAAGTTAATGAACGGATTTCAGCGGACAGATAAGTATCAATATTCAAAATATCTTATATACAATGAGGTTGATCTATTTGAAAGAATAGAACGATAGGAATTAGAAAAATCTTGCAAATTTTTTAGATTATTTTGCAACTCTCAACGTTTATCTTGCAACTTTCCCCATTAATCTTGCAACTCCTCCTCCTGATCAAAATTCCTTCCCATATCAAATCTTCTAAATCAGTAAAACCTCCCCCTCTTTACAAAATCCTAACAAGAAATTAACAAAATTCTGATAGTTTCTACAAACTTTTCATTTAATCTATTAAATAGGTCGGAAGTTATAGAACGAGGAGAATGAAAAAGAATTGTTGTTCCAAAACCATACTTAGGGGGAAGAATGATGAGAAGCAAAGGAAGTCTTCGTCGATTTGGTGTGTTTTCGTTAGCAGGGATTTTATTACTTTCTAGTAATCCAGTTATTCCAGATCATGTAAGTGCTGAACCAGATGCTAGTTCGAAGCTGATCATTAATGAAGTTTATGGCGGCGGAGGAAAGGAGTCTAAGGATGGAAGTGTGAAGGCTCCTTATAAGAATGATTTTATTGAATTGTACAACTCGACAAATGAAGATGTAGCCCTTGATGAGTTTACGTTAACATATACGAACAGTAAAGGAGATACGGTTCAAACATTCCAATTTACTGATGGTCAAGTCATCAAAGCAAATGATTATTTCCTTCTCCGCGGTGAGGCAACATTAGGTGATGAGGGTGACAAAGGATTTGGGGACGTTTTTGCTGCTGATGCGTATTATGATACTCCTAATGCAGGAATTGGGATGAGTGATGAAAAAGGAAACGTTGAGCTTAAAAAGAACGAAACAGTCATTGATGCCCTTTCTTATGGTGAACCTGATACGATAAAGGGAGAAGGATCACCAATCACAGGAATCACATTCGATACGTCTGTGAGACGAATCAATTTTACAGATACAAATAACAACAGTGCTGATTTTGAGGTCGTTACTCCATCGCCAACAATGTCTGGCTATACTGAAGGCGATGTTGAACTGATTGAACTTACAAAGATTGCAGATATTAAGACACAAGCAAAACTTATAGGTCAGCATGTGACAGTAGAGGGGCAAGTTTCTGCAGCAAATGTGAAAGCAAGTGCAGATGGTAGTATGTTATATACGTACATTCAGGATGATAGTGGTGCACTTAATGCCATCGGTTTAGATGCTAAAAAAGGACAAAGAGTGCAATTGACAGGTATGGTGCAAGAAGTGAATGGGGAAATTTCCCTTTTAATCGAACAAGTTATAGTGCTTGATGAGAGTGAAGCAGATGTACCTGTTGCATCGGTTTCTTCTAACGAAGCTTTAGCACTTGAAGGCTATCAAGTAAGTGTAACAGGTGATGTAACGGCTAAAACAGAGAACACTCTAACGCTCAATAATGAGCTGTCTGTGTATTTTGATTCTACAGTAGGTTTAACAGCCAATATTGAAGAAGGACAATCTGTTACTGTGACTGGTGTGATGGCGCCTAATCAACAGGGACAATTAAACCTTGTTGTAAGCAGCATGGACGATCTTGCTGTAAATGAAGAGGAAAAGATTCCGAATACAGTAGAGCTTGAGAAGATTGCCGGCTACAGCACAGGTTTAATGTAACAGCAATCTCTGCAGGAAAAGCGGATATAACTGTTATGACAAATGGCGGAAGCATCGTGCTGCTGCTGAAATCACGGTTACACAGCCAGCAGTACCTGAAGAAGATGAAAAGGATACACCACAGCCAGAATCAAATAATGACTCAAATTATGAAAACAATGATCAAGGAATAAAAACAGAAGATAAAGCGGCAATGCCTTGCCAGAAACAGCTACTGCAAATTATCAATTCCTTTTATGGGGAAAAGTGATCCTTTTATCTGGCGGAATCTTGCTTGTCATTTATAAACGTAAAAGCACAATAAACGAATAATCCAAAAAAGTGCCTATCTCCATCTTTCAGGGAGGGCACTTTTGTTTTATATTATTCACTTGCACTTTCTTCAAATAATTTAGAAATTTCAATCACTGTATTTGTTGCTTTGATCATATTCTCAACAGAGATAAATTCAAATTTCCCGTGGAAGTTTTCCCCTCCAGTGAAAATATTAGGTGTCGGCAATCCCATATAAGAAAGCTGTGAGCCGTCAGTACCTCCGCGTATTGGTTCGACAATTGGCTCGATTCCTAATTTCTCCATAGCTTGATGAGCGATATCGACGATGTACTTAACAGGCTCAATTTTGTCTTTCATATTATAGTACTGATCATTCATTTCCAAGATGACGGATTCTTGCCCATAGACGCTTTTGAATTCTTCAACAAGCGCTGTAATCTTTTCTTTTCTTGCTTGAAATTGCAGCTTGTCATGGTCGCGAATAATATAGTGCAGCTTTGTTTTTTCCACATTACCAGTAAAGGAAAGTAAATGATAGAAGCCATCATAGCCTTCTGTGAATTCCGGTGCTTCCATCTGTGGAAGCTTGCTGTTGAACGCCATCGCTATTTTAGCAGAGTTCACCATCTTTGCTTTAGCCGTTCCAGGGTGAACATTATTTCCTTTGAACGTAATTTTCGCGGCGGCAGCATTAAAGCTTTCATATTGAAGTTCGCCAAGAGGGCCGCCATCCACTGTGTAAGCAAAATCAGCATGAAAGGCTGTCACATCAAATTTATGTGGACCTCTGCCAATTTCTTCGTCAGGTGTAAACGCAACTCTTATTTTCCCGTGCTTGATTTCGGGATGCTTAATCAAGAAAGCCATTGCTGTCATAATTTCAGCAATACCGGCTTTGTTATCGGCACCTAGTAATGTGGTACCGTCAGTTGTAATCAATGTATGTCCTGTATAATTAGCTAAATTTGGAAAGTGAGCGGGTGAAAGGACAATATGTAAAGGTTCATTTAACGTAATATCTTTTCCATCATAATTTTCAACGATTTGTGGGTTCACATTTTTGCCTGTGAAATCAGTAGCAGTATCGACATGTGCTAAAAACCCAATCGTAGGCACACTTTTTTCCGTGTTTGCAGGGAGAGTGGCCATAACATATCCATTTTCATCGATGGACACATCATTCATACCAATCTCATTTAGTTCCTTCACAAGCATATTTGCAAGAGTCAACTGCCCAGGTGTAGAGGGACATGTTTCAATGTCTTCATTTGATTGAGTATCCACTTTCACGTAACGAATAAATCTTTCAATGATCTCGTTTTTCATATGAACGTCCTTCTTTCTAAAATTAGGATAATTTCATCTCAGAATAACTGTAAGTAGAAGCCGGAAGATTTCGCTAACCACATATGGGAAATAGGAAACCCGCCTGAGGGAAGCCTCACTTTATCTTATCACTTTGGCTGAAAGATCGCATGCAAAGCATATTTAGGCAAAGAAAAACCATTGGGAACAAACCCAATGGCTCGGTAGGTGTGCTTATACGCCGCGTCTTGCAAAATCAACAAACCGGAACTTATCAAGTCGATGGCGCGATTCCGTATATTGAAACAAGCTGGCATTATCTAAGTGCACATAGTTTTTAACGACAACAATATGAGAAAATCCTTCTAAGTCAAGGTATGTGCGATCTTCCTCGGTACAGTCCTCAACAACAATCTCTTTTTTGGCAAAGCTAATATTCAGTTGCAGCTCATTTTCCAGATAATCATAGATAGACCCTTCACAAATTTGCTTTGTTAAGGTTGGAACATAATCCTTTAGGAAATAGTCCTTATCTAAAATAATCTTTTCTCCGCCAATTGTTCTTGAGCGAATCACCTTCCAGATTTCATCTTTATTTGAAGCGTTCAGTTGTTGCTTAATAAAGGGATCTGGCTTAATTAACCCAAAATCATGAACAGTTGTAATAGATTCCTTTTTGAGGTTTTTAGAAACTTCTTTAAAACTCACTAATCCCGAAATCGGAAAGCTCATTTTTTGCACATCAAGGACAATTGAACCTTTGCCGCGGATTTTTTGAATAAAACCATTTTGCGATAAGAGGTTTAAGGCTTTGCGAATGGTTTCCCTGCTTGTATCGTGTATGTCTGCTAAGTCGTTCTCAGAAGGAAGCGCATTGCCTGCTTTTATTTCACCAGACTTTATTTTATCTGTCCATTCTTTATAAATGGCAAGGTATTTATTCTTTTTCATCTTTATCACCGTTACTATCTTATCATGAATAACTGGCTCCGGTTAATCTCTTGCTAAATAATAAACAACTGATTCATAAGGACGAAGCTCCATTTTTTCAAAATGATTGGCTGTATCTGCGTAGTTAGAAAGCAATTGCTTTCTTGAAAATCCATTCACATTGATATGCTTCGGTAATTCAAATGTTGTTGGCTTCTCATAGAAATTATTAATGACTAATAGTTTTTCCTTAGGAGTTGTTCTTATATACGCGAATATTTGTTGATCATCTTGTAAAAGCAGTTCATATTCACCATCAGTGATAATGTCGTATTCTTTTCTTAATGAGATGAGCTTTTGGTAATGATAAAAAATAGAGTCTAGATCATTTACTGCACTTTCAGCATTTATTTCTTTATAATTGTTTGCTACTTCAATCCATGGCATTCCAGTTGTGAAGCCTGCGTGTTCAGTAGAATTCCATTGAACTGGAGTTCTGGAATTATCACGTGATTTCCGCCTTAATATTTCAAGAATTTCTCCTTCTGATAGACCTTTTTCCTTTAAAATATTGTACATATTTAATGATTCAACATCACGATATTGATCAATCGAAGTGTACTTAGGATCTGTCATTCCGAATTCTTCGCCTTGGTAAATGTATGGCGTGCCTTGCATCATATGAATCGTTGTAGCAAGCATTTTCGCTGACTCCCGATGATATTTTCCGTCATTTCCATAGCGTGAAACAACTCTTGGCTGGTCATGATTACACCAAAAAAGTGCATTCCAGCCGCCGCCCTTGTTCATGCCAGATTGCCATGTTGATAAAATGTTTTTCAAAGAAAGGAAATCCATTTCACCAATAGCCCATTTTTCACCATTTGGATAATCAACCTTTAAATGATGGAAATTAAACGTCATGCTTAATTCTTGACGGTCTGGATTCGAATATTTAATGCAATGGTCAATTGTCGTTGAAGACATTTCACCAACTGTCATACTATCGTATTTTGAAAACACTTCTTTGTTCATTTCATGGATATAGTCATGAACACGAGGGCCATCTGTGTAAAATCTTCTTCCATCACCTGGTGGAATTGAGCCATCATCATTTGGGAATTCTTGATCTTTTGAGATTAAATTAATAACATCAAGACGGAAGCCATCAACACCTTTTTTAAACCAAAAATCCATCATGTTGTACACTTCTTTACGAAGTTCTTCATTTTCCCAATTTAAATCAGCCTGTGTCACATCAAATAAATGGAGATAATATTGATCTGTTTTCTCGTCAAATTCCCAGGCAGGTCCGCCAAACTTGGATTCCCAATTAGTAGGTAGTGAACCATCTTCATTCGAATCTTTCCAAATGTAGAAATCCCGGTAAGGATTATCCTTTGATGAAGAAGCCTGCTTGAACCACTCATGTTCTGTTGAAGTGTGATTCACGACAATATCCATGATGATTTTTATACCGCGTTTATGTGCTTGGTCTACTAAACGGTCAAAATCAGCCATCGTTCCATATTCTTCATGAATCGTAAAATAATCACTGATGTCGTATCCGTTGTCACGTTGTGGTGATGCATAGATTGGTGTGAGCCAAATCACATCTACACCTAATTTATTTAAATAATCCAACTTTTCAATAATACCCTGTAAATCGCCTACACCATTGCCTTGTGTATCATTAAAGCTTTTCGGATAAATTTGATAAACAACTGCTTTTTTCCACCATGTTTTACTCATTTATATCAACTCCTATTTATTATATCTAGGTTAAAGCCTGAGCCCTAAATCTTTTACAAACCATATAACAGAAAGGGAGTCTATCCAAAATAATGATAGACTCTCTTCTTTTACGTTTAATTATTGTGCTTTACGCATTTTCCCTAAAACAATAGTTAAAACGAATGGTACGATTAACACAATGGCCATTCCGATAAAAAATGATCCCCAGTTTTCCGGGAAGATTGATAAGAAACCAGGAAGTCCGCCGACTCCAATTGACGGAGCTTTCACACCTTGCAATGAAATAAACGCACCTGCAAGTGCCGATCCGATAATAGCTGAAATGAACGCAAAGCGGAATCGTAAGTTAACACCGAACATAGCAGGTTCTGTAATACCAAGGTAGGCAGAAACAGCTGATGTAGCAGACAAGCTTTTCAATTTTTCATCTTTTAATACAATCATCATAGCTAAAGCTGCTGAGCCTTGAGCAATATTTGATAGAGCAACCATTGGCCATAAGAAGGTTCCGCCTGTGCTGCCGATTAACTGGAAGTCTACTGCCAAGAATGTATGGTGCATACCTGTGATAACGAGCGGTGCATAAAGTCCACCGTAAATTAAACCGCCTAAAATTGGAGCGACATTGAAAATTCCTACTACAACATCAGTAATGACGTTTCCAATGGCAAAAGTAATCGGTCCAATTGCGATAAATGATACAAGGCCAGTAAGTAATAAAGTAATAGGAGCAACTAGTAAAAGCTGGAATGCGTCAGGAATGCGCTTTTTCAAGAATACTTCAATTTTTGCTAATACATATGAAGCAAGTAAGACTGGTAATACCTGACCTTGGTAACCAACCTTCTGAACTTCTAAACCAAATAAGTTCCAAGTTGGAATTTCTTCCGCAGAGCCATAGCCCCAAGCGTTTAATAAATCTGGATGAACGAGCATTAGTCCAAGAACCATCCCTAATAACGGACTTCCGCCGAATCGATTCACAGCAGACCAGCCAATGAGACCAGGCAAGAACACAAACGCTGTGTTTGCAATTAAATTAATAATACTTGCAACGTCTTTCCATTGTGGATAGACATCAACAAGCGCTTTTTCATCAAAGAAAATGCCAGGACCTGTCAAAATGTTGTTTATACCCATTAGTAAACCAGCTGTCACGATCGCCGGCAAAATTGGAATGAAAATGTCAGCTAATGTTTTAATTGCACGTTGTAATGGGTTTAAATGTTTTTCAGATGCCTTTTTAACATCATCTTTAGATGATTCCCCTACACCTGTTTGCTGTACAAGCTCTTTGTACACTTTATCTACCGTACCTTGTCCAATAACGACCTGAAATTGACCGTTTGTTGAAAATGATCCTTTAACAAGCTCATTTGATTCAAGTGCTGCTTTATCTACTTTCCCTTCATCAACTAATGCAAAGCGCAGGCGTGTAACACAATGTGTTGCAGCTGAAATATTGTCTTTGCCACCGATGGCATCAATGATTTGACTTACTTGTTTTTGATCGATACTCATGGTTTCCCCTCCCGTAATTCTGAAATTTAAATTATATTGGTTGAATCATCATTAAAAGCGTTTCCAATCTAAACCAGATTGTCGAAACATGTATATACATGTATTATAACTATCATAATCATGTATATACATGTTGTCAACAAATTTATATACGCTTTCATTGAAGATAACCATTTATTCGCTATTTAAAACTTTTGATAGAGGGAAATGCTTGTTAATATAAGGTAGTGCAAGATTACAAGAAAACAAATATCGAAAGAAATATATACAATAAAAATTGAGAGGTTTTGAAGAATGAATTTTATAGATTGTATTGAGCCCTTCCTGCTTTCCGATGATAGGATCATTCAGGACTTCGTTTTACATACACTTCATGACTATCCGAATGTTAGGAAAAGCTGGGTAGAGCAGCTGATAAATGAGGCGATTGAAAAAGCTGAAAAAAGAGAATCTATTTTCATATATTTATCAATTGATCCGATGCATGAAGAGATTGTTCCTTTATTGGTAAAATGTGTAAAAAATGCTCGGGAATATCATAAACATTTTTATGAGCGCCTTTTTACGGATTTAGCTCCTGAACTAGCGTTGAAATATAAGGAAGATTTAACACCATATATGCCAAATGAATACTGGGATTTATATGATTTGTTAGTCAATGGCACAAAAGAGAATATTTTAATGGAATATGAAGGTATTCTTCACCTGCTTGAAGCCGAAACATATCATCATCATGCTTTTTATCGGATTGCTAAAAAAGTGGCCTATACATGTGTTAAAAATGAATGGATAACAGAAGCGGAACTAGATGAAATCTTAGAGGCTAACCTAAAAGAAAAGTGGTTTGATTATCGTGGCATACTAGGTGTATATATGCTCGGCTTAATGAAGAATGACAAGTATGTCCAACAGTTAGCCGCATTGCTTGTCCGCGATGAAGATATTTTGCTTGAAGAGGTTGCGGCAACCCTAATATCATTTCAATCGGACAATGTTGTAGAAGCAGTTGCTCCATATATTCTTAAGGAAGAATCAAATATTTTCGCAACGTCAATCGTGGAAAATATTAAAACGGATTATGCAATTGAAGTTCTGCGTAATAGTTATTACAAGGCAGAAGATGAGGATATACAAGCAACAATTATTGAGGCTCTCGCGCATCAGTTAAGTCTTGCAGGTGAACCAGAAATTAATCACTTTGTAAGTAAAAGACCTACAACATATTTATATGATGTTGAACAGTTAGCCTATAGTTACTATAAAATGATCGGTATTGACCATCCGCTTTTAGAAGAGTGGCTTTTAATCATTCGAAAAGAGGAAAACGCGGAAGAAATGATGATTAGTCAACAAGCGACCGTAAAAAAGGCAGGAAGAAACGATCCATGTCCTTGTGGCAGTGGGAAAAAGTACAAAAAGTGTTGCGGATAAAAGGACCTCCGCTTCTAACTTATAGAGTTGGTTACATTTGCTTAAATGCGGAATCTTCATTAGACTCGAAATTGACATTATGATGACGGAGTGAAGGCAAGGTGGATAAGAAACAAGATCAAACCTTTGATATTATCGAAGTATGTTTGCTGGCAGGGAAGATCATGCTTAGAGGCGGCGCTGAGACTTATCGTGTAGAAGATACCATGATGCGAATAGCTGCTGCCTATGGAATTTATCATTCACATAGCTATGTAACTCCTACTGGTATTATTTTTTCAATTGATAGTCATCACCCTACGAAATTAGTGAGAATTGTTGATCGATCAACAAATTTGCAAAAAGTGGCAAAAGTAAACAGTGTTTCAAGGTTAATTAGCAGTGGGGATCTTACTGTTAAAGAGGCGTTAGAGCAACTTAAAGAGATCGAACGGGATGCACTGGCATACCCAACCTGGGTACAAATCGCGGCAGCTTCCATTTCAAGCGGTTGTTTTTTAATTATGTTTCAAGGCGATTGGACGGACTTTCTCCCTGCCTTACTAACTGGTGGAATTGGATTTTCATGTTTAATTTATTTTCACCAATTGGTAGAAATAAAGTTTTTTGCTGAATTTTTAGCCTCACTAATCATCGGGTTGATATCGGTATTGTTTGTTGTATTCAATATCGGTACTGAACTGGATAAGATTATTATTGGTTCTGTGATGCCTTTAGTTCCAGGTTTGTTAATTACCAACGCTGTAAGAGATTTAATGGCAGGACATTTGGTATCAGGCATTTCTAAGGGTGCCGAAGCATTTTTAACGGCATTTGCCATTGGAGCAGGCGTAGCGATCGTTTTTTCATTTTAAAGGGAGAAACAGTTATTCGTTTCTTCTATAGTATTAGTGCCGTGCCCATTGTTTGGCATAAGGATTGCCGGCTCTTTCGCTTATGTAGGTAAGGAGGCTTTTATATTGATTGAACAGTTCATAACTAGTTTTATTGCGACAGCGGCATTTGGTATTATTTTTAGTGCGCCTGCTAAAACATTATTGAAATGCGGTTTTGTTGGAATGATTGGCTGGATGATTTATCTTATCTTGTATCAATATAAGATGGATAGTGTACTTGCCACATTATTTGCTTCCTTTATTATTGCTGTGATTAGTCATTTTTTTGCTAAAAAATATAAAACACCTGTCATTATTTTTAATGTTTCGGGCATTATACCGTTAGTCCCTGGCGGATTAGCATATGACGCTATGAGACAGGTGGTTGAAAATGATTTTAATGCGGCGATTCCTCTTGCTGCAAAGGCATTTATGATTTCTGGTGCGATTGCGATCGGGTTAGTTTTATCAGAGGTCATGAATCAGATTATTCGTAAGGCTAGTCTTAGGAAGATTTAATGACAATTCACTAAATGTATTAAAAAATGAAACTTTGTCATGTATAATGATTTTCATCACATATAGAGAGGTTTTTATCATGAATTCATTTAGTAAAGATCAAATCGAACAATTTCAAAAGCGAAATCAAAATCGTGGGCGCCTTTTAGTTAGTTGCCCTGACCAACCTGGAATTGTTTCGATGATCTCAAAATTCTTATTTTCCCATAATGCAAATATTATTGAGTCAAGCCAGTATTCAACAAATCCTGAAGGCGGAACATTTTTCATTCGCATCGAATTTGAATGTCCCGGATTAAAGGTAAAGGCAAAAGAGATGGAGAAGCAGTTTGCTCTTCTTGCTGAGGATTTTTCAATGGATTGGACGCTAACTCATGTATATAATGTGAAAAAAACAGCAATCTTTGTATCAAAAGAACTTCACTGTTTATTAGAGCTTCTATGGGATTGGCAAAGTGGAGATCTAATGACAGATATTGCCCTTGTTATAAGTAATCACGAGGATGCAAGAGAGGTTGTTGAATCATTTAACATCCCGTTTTATTATATTCCAGCAAATAAAGATATTCGCGCTCAAGTAGAAGAAAAACAACTGGAGCTGCTAAAAGAGCACGATATTGATTTAATTATATTGGCACGATATATGCAAATCTTAACACCGAACTTTGTTGCCGCAAATCCTAATAAGATTATTAACATTCATCATTCATTCTTACCAGCATTCATTGGCGCAAGGCCATATGAACGTGCGTATGGACGCGGAGTAAAGCTAATCGGTGCAACATCCCATTATGTTACAAATGACCTTGATGAAGGTCCGATTATCGAGCAGGATATCGCTCGTGTAAATCATCGCGATGATATCGATAATATGAAAAAAATCGGTCGTACGGTTGAACGAAGTGTACTCGTCCGCGCCGTGAAATGGCATTTGGAAGATCGAATTATTGTTCATCAAAATAAAACGATTGTTTTCTAAGGTTTTGTAGAGTATCTATTCATAAAAGAATACTGTAAATCATGAGGTACTCAAAAGAATGTGATGAGTACCTCATTTTTTATGATGAAAGTTTTGAGGAAGTCATTGAAGATGGCTCTTTTCTAAGAAATTGTTGCTTTTAAAACGGAAACTATTTAAGGTTGATTGGAGCGGAAGTGCGAGACTCCTGCGGGAGCAGCGGGACAGGTGAGACCCCACAGGCGTTTACGCCGAGGAGGCTCACCGCCCGCCCCGCGGAAAGCGAGCATCTGGAGCGGAAATCAACCACACAGCAATACTTGGTAAATAGCAACAAAGTTTGCTAAAACAGCCTTGAAGATTTAAAAGATAAAATAACTAGCCTTGTCATAACTATGTCAGTCTTTTTTAAATTATCAGACAAACCAATTCTTAAAGATGATACAATATGAACAACTTAGAAAATTATCGGGGGGATTGTCGTGAAACGATTGAATGGCAAAACCATAGCTTTAGCTGGACAAAGAAAATCTGAAGAGCTGAGTAAGCTTGTTGAGAATTTAGGCGGGGTTGCTTTGGTACGACCTGCACAAGGAACTGTCTTCCTTGATGATTCAAATGTTGAGAAAGAGATCCATGCATTGGTCGAGGGAAACTTTGATTGGCTTATTTTCACGACTGGTATTGGGACAGATAAGTTATACCAAACAGCAGTGAGTATTGGGTTAGGTGAAAACTTTATTAAAGCATTAGAAAAAGCCAAAATTGCAGCAAGAGGCTATAAAACGGTGAATGTTTTAAAGAAATTAGGAATTAAGCCAGATGTTAGAGATGATGATGGCAGTACAGCAGGATTAGTAAGAGAACTGAAGGCACATCGTTTAACAGGCTGTCGTGTTGCCCTGCAGCTTCACGGTGATCCAGCGCCATTATTAATGAATTTGCTTGATGAACAAGGTGCCGAATATCGTGAAATCCTACCTTATAAGCATATTCCCCCAAAGCCTGAAGTGATGGCACAGCTTGTTGGTGAAATCTTAAGAGGTGAGATTGATGCGGTGAATTTTACTAGTACCCCTCAAGCTCGCTTTTTAATGGCATATGCTAAAGAGCAAGGTGTTGAAAAAGAACTCTTAGAGGCATTCGCAACAAATGTGATGGCTGTTTCAGTGGGCAAAGTGACTGCGCAGGCTTTACGTGAAGTGGGCATTACAAGAATGGTTGTACCAGAGGAGGAGCGAATGGGTAGTGCGATTATTGCCCTTGTCCGTTACTATCAAGACTTAGAAGGTAACAAATGATCGTTTAATAAAAAGTAGAGCGACGCTTTTAGTCGTTCTTTTTTATACACCCAGAATGATGCTTATAATGGTCCGTCACCAAGAGTCATTTGGTTAATTACAGCAGGTAAAAACAAAAAAAGGTGACTCTCTACTCCTAAAAGTAGAACAGTCACCTTTTTTACCGAGTTTAACGAGAAGTAATAACTCACCAATTGACCGATAAGTCCAGCTTTAAATACTAGTGTTTGATTCCTCCAAATTTAACGCTGCAGCTCCTTTTTTTCGATGCAGCACAAGCTTATAGCATATAACGACAACGATCATAAACAGAGTAGTAATGAAGTAAAGAGTACTATATCCAAGTTGTGTGGCAACGATTCCAAGGACATAAGAACCAATTGCTAAACCTGTGTCAAAAAGTGTAAAGAATGTTGCTGTAGCATGCCCGCTTCGATGGCGATCTGTTGCTTGTACTGCAAGTGTTTGTAAAGATGGGACAACCGTTCCATAGCCAAGACCAATAAATGCACCTGATAGAAGAAGCATAAAGGAAGTTTGTGTAATACTTAATAAAAACAATCCGATGAAAAATAGCGCAAGTGCCGGATAAATGATAAAGTGTGGACCTTTTGTATCAAATAAGCGGCCGCTAAAAGGACGTGCGATTAACATGACAACAGCAAAGACAACGAAGAAAAAGCTTGCTGCATCTAATAAATTAAGCTCTTTTGCATAGATAGATAGAAACGAAAGAACACTTGAATAAGAGAACGCTACTAAACTCCCAATAAAAGCAACTGGCAATGCTTTTTGATCAATTAAATCTGAAAACTGTAATCGTTTCTTCGTTTCAGTAGGTGCTTGCTGTAATTCCTTCACCTTACTTGTAGCTGTTATAAGTAATCCGACTAATATTAATACCGCAAATACAAGAAATAGGATCTTAAATGATGCTGCTTGTATGAGAGTTAGTGAGATAAGAGGGCCGAAAACAACTGCAAGATTCGTTGACATGACAAAATATCCAAGACCTTCACCACGTCTTTTTAGGGGGATAAGATCTGCTGCAATTGCACCAGTCGCTGTCGTTGCGATGCTGAACCACATTCCATGGAAAAATCGCAAAACGAGTAATAAAGCATATTGATCGATCCATAAGTACAAAAATGAACAAATTGTAAATAAGAGAAGACTAGTCATTAACATTCTTTTTTTGCCGTAATCAGCCAATAGTTTGCCTGAAAATGGGCGAACGATAATAGCTGATAAAAGAAAAATCGTGACAACTAAACCTGCATCAAGCTCTGAACGATGGAGTTCATCAAGGACATAAATAGGCAAGGATGCTAGTAAGCCATAAAAGGCGATAAAGATAAAAAAGTTACTTAACGAAATACTGATAAAACTTTTGGTCCAAATTGGTTGCTTTTTTTCATGTTCCATTTAGACTCATTCCTCCTTTTTATTTGTTTGGTGTACCAAGTTTCGTTAATAAGTGGAACAAGTTTTCCTGTTCTTCTTTCGATAACGATGCAAGCATTTTTTGCTCAAATGCTCTTACATCTAGTTCAATGGATGGGAAATTTTCAATTGCTTTATCTGTAAGTGAAACGAGCCGCTCACGTTTATCGCTTCCTTGTGTCCGTTTAACCCAGCCGCTATCCTCGAGCTTTACAATTGTACGGGTAATGGTTGGAGCTTCTACAGATAAATAACGCCAAATATCACTTTGTGTCATCGGTCCATTGATTTTTAAGCAAAAAAGAATCGACCATTGTGAACTATATAAGCCGTGTTTTTGGATATGGTCATTTTGTTCTTTTGTCATTAGCCGCGTTTTCTGATAGAGCATGTGAAAGAGCTTGCTTGTGTTTTCCATTTATAATCTCCTCAATCTATCCCACATAAATATGATTAGTTACAAATTATTTACCTAGGTAAATAACAACTTAACTAATATACCATAAAGGAGAAATTTGTAAAGGATAACAGATAGATAAAAAAGATCGCAATCCCATGCAATCCTAAAAAAATAAAAAAAGCCCTCGGCCAAATGAAGCCGAGGGTAGTCATCTGTATTTTAAACTTTCATAGCATTTCCTTTTAAATTTACTGCTTTCTTCCAAGTATTGCTCACAACTAACAAAATAACAAATGCCATGAGTGCGATGATAGAGAAAATGATAAATCCTGAAGCATAAGAGCCGGTCAATTCCTTAAATGTGCCTAATAATGTTGGTAAAAAGAAACCGCCAACGCCGCCTGCTGCCCCGACAATACCTGTAATAACCCCAATTTCTTTTTGGAATCGCTGGGGAACTAATTGAAATACTGCGCCATTACCCATACCTAAACATAACATCCCGACAAATAATACGGCTGTCATGACAAATAAAGGAGGAAGCTGACTAACGGCTACCATACATATGGCAATCATGATAAACAAGACATTTAATACCTTCGCACCGCCGAATTTGTCAGAAAGAAAGCCGCCGACAGGACGGAAAAAGCTGCCTGCTGCTACACATAGCGTAACAAAATCACCGGCTTGGACACTTGATAATTGATATTCATCAACAAAAAACATACTTAAAAAGTTTGTTAACCCAACAAAACCACCAAAGGTCACACTATAAAGCAAACAGAAAAACCATGTATCTTTATAAGCAAATACTTTGAAGTAATTTGCCAATGGCTGTGGTTCTGGTTGTGTTGGTGCATCCTTTGCTAAAAAGATAAAAATTGTGAACGTAATAAGTAGCGGAATAAGGGCGATTCCCATTGTTGCATGCCAACCGATATTTTCAGCAATACGAGGTCCAAATAATGTGGCAATTAATGTTCCGCTGTTCCCTGCACCAGCAATCCCCATTGCTAAGCCTTGCAAATGCGGCGGATACCATCGACTCGCCATTGGTAATGCAACGGAAAAGCTTGCACCGGCAACCCCTAATAAAATCCCGATCATATAAAGCTCTGATAAGGTAGTCCCGCCAAACGTTCCCCAAAGTAGCGGAATTGTCGTAATGCTCATTCCTATAATGGCTGTCTTCTTAGGGCCAATTCGATCTGTTAACACCCCTAACACTATACGGAAAAACGAGCCGGCAAGAATCGGTACTGCTACAATTAATCCTTTTTGAGCAGGTGATAATCCAAAGTCTTGAGTAATGAATACGCCGAGTGCACCAAGTATAACCCATATCATAAAGCTGATATCGAAATAAAGGAAGGAAGAAAATAGAGTCTTCGGGTTACCACTCGATTTTAAATCAGAAATTTTCATTGCATAATCCCCTTTCAGCATCAAAATAGTAAAATTTTATCTTCGTGTCCTGTACTAGGCGTTGTAGGCTATCCATCTAACCTGTCGCTTGCCTCCTACACTTTTCTTAAATATGTGGTTCATTATAAGCGGAGTTTTTTTGCAAGAAAAGTTACACGTTAGAAAATATAACATGGTTTTTGAAAAGCTCATGAAAAAAGAGCGATTGAATTGGAGGTGAAAAAGAGAAGAATGCAGGACAAAATGAGATTTCATGTTAGAAAATGTAACAACAAAAACCTTTATGAATGAAAAATATGAAATAATTAGTTCATTATGAGAAGTCATACCTTTAATGCTGGAGGTAAAGATGAAGCAAAAATTAGTGGTAATCGGAAATGGAATGGCGGGTATTCGTTGTGTTGAAGAAATCTTAAAACAAAATTCAAGTCTTTTTGATATATCAATAATAGGGAGTGAACCGCATCTAAATTATAATCGGATTTTATTATCCTCTGTTTTACAAGGGGAGACGACATTTCAAGACATATCGATCCATTCGTTAACATGGTATGAAGAAAATGGGATAAAACTCTTTTCAGGAGAAACGGTTGTAAACATAGATGATCACAAAAAACAGATTGAAACAGATAAAAAGCGCATCATCAACTATGATAAAGTGATTATTGCTACTGGCTCCATACCATTTGTTTTACCCATACCAGGTAGTGAAAAGGATGGAGTTGTAACATTCCGCACAATAGATGATTGTAAGGAAATCATTGAAACGTCAAAGCATTATAAAAAAGCGGTTGTAATCGGTGGCGGAGTATTAGGCTTAGAAGCAGCAAGAGGACTTGTAAATCTAGGCTTAGAGGTTAAAGTTATCCACAATTCTGCGTATTTAATGGAACGTCAGCTTGATTCAATTTCATCAACCATGCTTCAAAAAGAATTAGAGAAGCAAGGGATGGAATTTCTCTTAGGGAAAGTGACAAAAGAGATTATCGGAGATCATCGCGTGAGAGAAATTCAGTTTACAGATGGGACATCTATAGAAACTGATTTTGTCGTCATGTCAGTAGGGGTGAGGCCGAATATCGAGCTTGCTAAGAAAAGCGGCATTTTGACTAATCGCGGAATCATTGTTAACGACTATTTAAAAACAAATAAAGCTGACATTTACGCTGTTGGTGAATGTGTTGAACATAAAGGCGTGATTTATGGATTAGTCAAACCACTTTATGAACAAGGGAAAGTTCTCGCTAAGCATATTTGCGGGCTAGACGAGCAGGGCTACAAGGGAACGGTCTTATCAACAAGCTTAAAGGTACCGGGTGTTGATCTCTTCTCCGTAGGTGAATTCGCTGAGGATGACACGACGACCTCATTAAAGATCTTGAATGAAGTGGATGGAGTGTATAAAAAAATCGTTATCCGTGATGATATGATTGTTGGTGCCGTGTTATACGGAAATACAGCAGACCAATCGAAACTATTAGATATGATCATAAAAAGAAAGTATGTTAGCGATGAAGAGAAACGAAGCCTTCTTCAAACGGCAGATACGAATGGTCCACAGATAAAATCTATGAAGCTAACTGAAATTATTTGTAACTGTAATGGGGTTTCAAAAGGAGCCATCATGGAGGCAGTTCAACAGAAAGAGTTAACAACAGTTGAGCAAGTGAAGCAATGCACAAAAGCATCGGGCTCATGTGGCGGGTGTAAGTCAGTTGTTTCAGACTTGTTACACTATATTCATAGTGATGAGTGTAATGAGACTATTCAACAAAAATCCTTATGTACATGTACATCATTGACTGAGGATGAGGTTGTCCTGCAAATTCAACAAAGAAACCTCTTCAAAATCCAAGATGTCTTTAAACAACTTGAATGGAAGACCTCTGAAGGCTGTTCAAGCTGTGTGCCAGCTATTAATTATTATTTAGCGATGATCTATCCGGAGAATGAGACATATTTAGTAGAAGGTAACATGAAGGCACAGCTTCAAAGGGATGGAACATATTCAATCATTCCACAAATGTATGGAGGAAAAACGAATGCTGAAGAGCTTCAAAAAATTTCTCACCTGATGAAAAAATACAATCTAACAGATGTCGGGTTTACACCTGATCAACGAATTCAAATAAATGGTATTAAAAAGGAAGAGCTTCATGCGGTCTATTCAGAATTAAATATGCCGTTGCGAGCAGCCCAAAAACATACGATCAGACTTGTAAACAACAGCTTTGGTGAGCAGTATTGTCAGTGCCATAAGGAAAATGCTTTACAGTTATCGATTGATATGGAAAAGGAATTAGATTATTTACTAACACCCCATAATGTTGTATTAGCTGTAGCAGCTTGCAAGCATAGTCCAGTTGATTTGCTGACAAAAGATTTTAGTGTCATAGGTTTTAACAGAGGATGGGAGATTTACGTAGGCGGAAGCATTAGTCCTCAAATGAAGCAAGGTGAATTATTTACAGTAGCTAAACATGATCAAGATGCAAAGGAATTGATATGCGGGCTTGTCCAATATTACAGGGAAACAGCGAATTACCTTGAGCAAGTAAGTGATTGGGTTGATAGAGTCGGCCTTATTCATATAAGAGAAGTTTTGTTTGATGATGTTCTTAGAGGGTTGTTACTTGAACGTCTTGAAGCAGAAAAGTTCGCCTTTACAGGTCAATTTGTAAAGTAGTGACAAAGGTTTTGTTTGAAATGAAATCAGTTTGCAAGCTAAGTAAGCGGGTTTTGCCTGCTTTCCATTAAATAAATAAAGGGATGATGTGCCTTGACCGAGCTATTACTAAAATATTTCCGGACAAAGCAACAAGAGGTTCAATCCGAGAAAATGTATAATACGCAATGTCCGTTCTGCAGTATGCAATGTAAAATGCAATTAATTGAACAATCAATTGTTTCGAGGAAAAAGTATACAACAATAGGGAAAGACAACCCCACGTCTGAAGGGAGGCTGTGCATTAAAGGTATGAATGCCCATCAGCATGCTTTTCATCAGGATCGAATTACACATCCTCTTCTGAAAGTAAATGGAGAATTTGTGCGAATTTCGTGGGAGCGAGCATTGCTTCATATTAAGGAACAATTTTCAACCATCCAGGCAGTTGATGGCTATGATGCATTATCTGTTTATGGAAGTGCATCAATCACGAATGAAGAGGCATATCTGCTTGGTAAATTTGCTCGTGTCGCATTAAAAACTCGTTATATTGATTATAATGGCCGATTATGTATGTCTGCGGCTGCAACCGCAGCGAATCAGACCTTTGGTGCTGATCGCGGGTTCACAAATACGTTAAAAGAAGTGCCATTTACACGAGTCATTATTTTATCAGGAACAAATATAGCAGAATGTCAGCCGACAATTATGCCCTACTTTGAAAAGGCAAAAGAAAACGGCGCATTTATCATTGCAATAGATCCGCGTGAGACAGCAACAACGCAAATCGCAGACATGCACCTTAAAGTAAAACCTGGGATGGATGCAGCGCTGGCAAATGGATTATTAAAGGTGATCATTGAAGAAAACTTAATTGATAAGAAATTTATCGAGGAAAGAGCGACAGGATTTGATGAAGTAAGGGATTATGTAACATCTCTATCATTAGAGGATCTCTCTGATATGACAGGTGTGCCGATTCAACAAATAAGAAGTGCTGCGATTAAATTTGCCAGCGAAGAATCTGGAATGATTTTCACAGCAAGGGGTGTAGAGCAGCAAATCGACGGGACAGATGCTGTGAGGAATTTACTGAATATTCTTATCTCTACAGGCAAGATCGGAAAGCCGCTTTCAGGTTATGGGGCAATTACCGGGCAAGGAAATGGGCAAGGAGCGCGCGAGCATGGGCAAAAAGCCGATCAACTGCCAGGCTACAGATCGATTGAGAATGAAGAGCATCGTGCATACATCGCAAATGTATGGGGTGTTAAGAAAGAAGACCTGCCTAGAAAAGGTGTTTCAGCTTTTGAGGTGTTTAAAAAAATAGATCAGGGTGAAATTACTGGCATGCTTCTTATGTGCTCAAATCCAGTCGTATCAAATCCAAATGCTAATTTTGTAAAAGCTGCTCTAAAGAAATTAAAGTTTCTTGTTGCAGTCGATTTATTTATTTCTGAGACAGCTCAATATGCTGATCTCATTCTACCTGCTTCATCTTACTTAGAAGATGAAGGAACAATGACTAACCTTGAAGGTCGAGTAACACTTCGCGAAGCGAGTCGGCCATGTCCCGGTGAAGCTAAGCATGATTGGGAGATTCTTTGTGAGATTGCGAAAGTACTAGGGAAAGAACAGTATTTTTCTTATACAAAAGCAGAGGACATCTTTAATGAGTTAAGGATTGCAAGTCGAGGCGGTACAGCAGACTATTACGGGATAACATATGAGAAAATTAAAAACGAAGGAGGAATTCTTTGGCCTTGTCCTGACATTGAGCATAATGGAACAGAACGATTATTTGAAAAATCGTTTGCCCATCCTGATGGAAGAGCTAAAATGATTGCTGTTAAAAACACTCCTGATGTTCCGAAGGAAAAAATATGTGATGAATATCCGTTATACTTAACAACTGGCCGAGTGATGTCACACTATTTAACAGGAGTGCAAACAAGGAAAAGCTCAGCACTAGCGGCGAGAAACTTTGAATCTTATCTTGAAATCCACCCAGAGACAGCAAGGAAGTTTAATATCGAAAATAACCGGTTAGTTTCTGTTGCTTCAAAACGAGGGCGGATTGTCGTTAGAAGTAAATGGTCGGAAAAAATCAGGCAAGATACTGTTTTTGTCCCTTTTCACTGGGCAGATAGTCAAAATGTAAACAAGCTCGTCGGAGAAGAGCTTGATCCGCATTGTAAAATGCCGGGGTTTAAGGTGAGTGCTGTTCATGTAAGTCCTGTGTGAAAAAAAATAACATTCAATGTAAAACTTTGTGTAAGAGGTATGGGAATCCATACCTCTTTTTTATCGCAAAAAGGAATGGTAACTCGCGTTTCTTCTAGTACAATTTTCCCCTTATGGTAGCTGAAAACCGCAATTTCACTAGGTTTTATCATGTTAGAAAATAAAACAATGTTAGAAAATCTAACATGTATATAAAATATTTCATTGGCTCGTGATAAGCTATAAGAAACTTTCTTAGGGGAGGAAAATCAGGTGGATAAAAAGAAACTTGTGCTTGTTGGAAATGGAATGGCCGGTGTTAGAGCAATTGAAGAGATTTTAAAAGTTTCAGAGGACTTGTTTGAGATTACAATCTTTGGCAGTGAACCACATCCGAACTATAATAGGATCCTATTATCAAAGGTACTGCAAGGTGATACAAAGGTTAAAGATATTACGTTAAATGATTGGGAATGGTATGAAGAAAATAATATTACCCTCTATACAGGAGAAACGGTAACGAAAATAAATGCTGATATGAAGGTTGTCATTTCAGATAAAGATCGAGTGATACCTTATGACGAATTGATTATTGCAACAGGTTCTGTTCCGTTTATTCTTCCACTTCCTGGTGCTGATAAAGAAGGAGTAACGGCATTCCGTGATATTAAGGATACGGATGTCATGCTTGAAGCATCAAAGAACTATAAAAAGGCGGCTGTTATTGGCGGAGGCCTGCTCGGTTTAGAAGCAGCACGCGGCTTGTTAAATCTAGGAATGGATGTCTCGGTTATTCATATTGCACCTACGTTAATGGAACGCCAGCTTGATGAAACAGCAGGAAAGCTTTTGCAAAAAGAGTTAGAGAAACAAGGGATGAAATTTCTGCTTGAAAAGAGCACAGAGGAAATTTACGGAACAGACAGAGTAGAAGGATTAAAGTTTAAGGATGGCACACAGCTTGAAGCAGACTTAGTTGTGATGGCTGTAGGCATTAAGCCGAATATTGAACTAGCAAAAGCAAGTGGAATATCCATTAATAGAGGGATCATCGTCAATGACTTTTTACAAACAGATCTTCCACATGTGTACGCTGTTGGTGAGTGTGCAGAACATAATGGCATCCCATATGGTCTAGTTGCACCTTTATATGAACAGGCAAAGGTTTTAGCAAGTCACATCTGTGGTCAAGAAGCAGCACCATATAAAGGTTCAGTCTTATCGACGCAATTAAAAGTATCTGGTGTTGAGGTGTTTTCAGCAGGTGACTTTATGGAAGATGGAGAGAAGAAGTCGATCAAAATATTTGATGAGCAAGATGGAGTTTATAAAAAGATCGTTTTACGAGGAAATAAAATTGTTGGAGCTGTTTTATTCGGTGACAGTAAAGAAGGCAATCGACTGTTTTCAATGATTAAAAAAGAAGCAGACATTTCGGATACTGAAAAAATCACGATTTTACAGCCGATTGGCGAGGAAGCTGGCGCTAGTTTAGTGGCTACTATGAGTGCTGATGAAATCATTTGCGGATGTAACGGTGTATCAAAAGGTGCAATCGTTCAGGCGATTCAAGAAAAAGGTTGTACATCCGTTGATGAGATTAAAGCATGTACAAGTGCATCACGCTCTTGTGGAGGATGTAAACCATTAGTTGCAGATGTATTACAACTTACACTTGGCTCTGAATTTGATGCATCAGCTCAAAAAGAAGCAATATGTGGTTGTACGTCACTTTCAAGGGACGAGATTGTAGATGGAATTAAAGAAAAAGGTTTAACACACATAAGAGAAGTCATGAATGTTCTTGGATGGGAATCTGAAGAAGGATGTTCAAAATGCCGCCCAGCTCTTAACTATTATTTAGCAATGGTTAACCCAACTAAATATGAGGATGAAAGAGAATCACGTTTTGTGAATGAGCGTATGCATGCGAATATTCAGAAGGATGGCACATATTCTGTTGTACCAAGAATGTATGGCGGGGTAACGAATGCGGATGAATTACGACGCATTGCAGATGTTGTTGATAAATATGAGATCCCGTTAGTGAAAGTAACAGGCGGGCAGCGTATTGACTTGTTTGGTGTAAGTAAAGATGATCTTCCAAAAGTATGGGAAGATTTAGATATGAATTCAGGATATGCATATGGAAAATCACTTCGAACTGTGAAAACGTGTGTTGGAGAAACCTTCTGTCGTTTCGGGACACAAGACTCAATGGGACTTGGAATTAATCTTGAGAAGAAATTTGAAGGATTACAAACTCCTCATAAAGTCAAAATGGCAGTCTCAGCCTGTCCGAGAAGCTGTGCAGAATCAGGCTTTAAAGATATCGGTTTTATCGGTATTGACGGCGGATGGGAAATCTATGTTGGCGGTAATGGTGGTACACATGTCCGTGGCGGAGATTTATTATACAAGGTAAAAACAGATGAAGAAGCAATGGAAATCACAGGTGCTTACTTGCAATATTACCGTGAAACAGCAAATTATTTAGAACGTACATCAGCTTGGATTGAAAGAGTTGGCTTAGCGCATGTTCAATCCGTACTAGATGATAAAAACAAGCGCAAAGAGTTAAATGCTCGCATGGATGAGGCATTGTCTGTTTATAGAGATCCTTGGAAAGAAATTATTGAAGATAAGAAAACAACGAAAGAACTATTTGAAACAATTGGCGTGTAAACCCGTTTATACGAACGTTCTTTTAATATACACATAAATAACAGAATATTTCGTCAAGGAGGAATATGGACATGAAGGAGTTAATTAAGACAAAGGTACATGTTGGTTCCCTGTTGGATTTACCAGAACGAGTTGGAAAAACCGTTCAAGTACAAAAAGATAAAGAAGTAGCTGTGTTTAAACTTTCCAATGGAAAAATCAAGGCGATTGAAAATAAATGCCCACATAAAGGCGGAGTTTTGAGTGAAGGAATTGTAAGTGGTGAACATGTATTTTGCCCGATGCATGACTGGAAAATCTGCCTTGAGGATGGAAAGGTGCAAGAGCCGGACTTTGGCTGTGTAAAAACGTATGAAACGCTATTAGAAGATGGAGAGGTATATCTTTTATTTTAAGGCTCTTTTCTAAGAGATTGTTGCTTTTAAAACAAAAACTATTTCAGGTTGATTGGAGCAGTGGGACAGGGTGAGACTCATGCAGGCGTTAACGCCGAGGAGTCTCACCGCCCGCCCCGCTAAAAAGCGAGCATCTGAAGAGGGAATCAACCACACCGCATTAATTGGTAAATAGCAACAAAGTTTGCGAAAACAGCCTATTTTTAAAAAGAGAACTAAACAAAAGTAAGGTAGTATAGAATGGTGAGCCTATTAGAAAGCATGCCTTCCCTTACTTAACATACTAAGGGAGGACTAAAATGATGGGGATAGGAAAAGTGTATTTAGTTGGTGCAGGTCCTGGTGATAGTGAGCTGATTACAGTAAAGGGAGTAGAAGCGATTAAGAAAGCTGATGTGATTCTTTATGATCGATTAGTGAATCCTAGATTACTGGAATATGCGAAAGCAAATTGTGAACTGATCTATTGCGGCAAACTTCCAACTCGCCATTTTATGAAGCAAGACGAGATCAACCAAACATTATTGGAAAAGGCATTAGCAGGTTTTACGGTCGTAAGGCTAAAAGGCGGAGATCCAAGTGTCTTTGGCCGAGTTGGTGAAGAGGCAGAAGTTCTTGCTGATTACAATGTGAACTTTGAAATTGTACCGGGCATTACATCAGGGATTGCCGCACCGCTTTATGCGGGCATCCCTGTTACACATCGAGACTATGCTGGTTCATTTGCAATGGTGACAGCACATGATAAATCAAAAAACGGCAAACCGGATATCGATTGGGAAGGACTTGCTAGAGGTGTCCAAACAATTGCTTTTTATATGGGGATTTCAAATCTAGAACATATTTGTGATAACCTGATTCTTAACGGAAAGTCACCAAATACCCCTGTCATCGTGATCAGGTGGGGTACGTGGAGCAGGCAGCAATGTGTTGAAGGAACACTTTCTTCAATTGTTCAAAAGGTACGAGATGAAAACATTGAAAATCCTGCCATCACATTAGTTGGTGATATTGTTGCGACGAGAGAGAAAACAAAATGGTTTGAGAAAAAACCGTTATTTGGCCAACAAATCCTTCTTGCTCGAGGAAGTGCTGATGAGAAGAGCATGGCTGCTGATTTAATTGACAAAGGGGCAGACGTTATTGAATTTCCTAAATGGGAAATAAAGGAGAAGGCGTTAGATCGTGCGGTTAAACAAAAGGTAACATCATATAGAAGAATTTTGTTTAAGACAACAGAAGCGGTAACGCATTTTTTTAACCTATTAAGAAAGAACAAAATCGACATCCGCCACGTACAGGCAAAATTATATTGTCTACAGCCATCATCAATCATTGCCATAGAGAATAAAGGGTTAATAGCCCAATCTGCTGACAATATGGATACAGACGGAAGTCTATTAATCATAGGCGGAAAGATAAAAAATGAGCAAAGATGGAAGCTTGATTATAAGTATGGGGTACATGATTATGCAAGTGTCTATGAAACATCAATTGATGAAAGATTTGACATGGTGATTAAGAGATCGATTGATGATGCAGCCATCACAACGATTCTATTACCTTCGAGTGATGCAGTACACATGTATATGAAGAAAGCTGAACATTATGAGTTATCCAGTCATCTAAATGATCCATTAATCAGCGTCATCTGCTTAAATAAACAGGCCTTTCAAACGGCGACTATGTATGGTCTCAAACCAACATTGATGGTTGAAAATATAAATCCTTTTACACAAGCAAGCGTAAATGTAATGGCAAAAACACAATAGGTAAATTTAAAGCTGAATCACAAGGGTGGGTGCCCATGGAGCCCAATCCATGGTGATTCAGCTTTTCTTATTTAACAGAGCTAAATCAGATTCTGTCTCCATTAATACTCAATTTCTTCATAATCCTTTGGCTGTGGAAGAGGCTCGCCAGGAAGTGTTTTATTGTATTCTGAAAGTGCTTCTGATTTTCTTTGGTATACTTTCCCTTTAAAAGAAGTTGTCACATTATTTTTATTGTTTGTTTTGTCCATGCTGCCAAGTCTCCTTTTATGTGATGATAATTTTAGTCTATCCATTATTGGTCTTTACAATGAAGGTTTATGTAGAAATTTTACATGTTAAAAATTCACACATTTCTTTCATATCTCAATGCTTTACTTGACGAAACCTTATTATAAAAATATAATAACTTACATAAAGTAACCAGCTAATAAAAAGATATTTGTTTTTTGTAGTAAAAATAAGTGGGTAATGTAAATGATAACAATAGAATAAAAAACTAACGTATTCAGAAGATGAAGATACAATAATCAGGAGGTCATATAGATGGGATTTCATAGTAAACCAAATACATTTGTTGGTCATGTGAAAATAAAGGTGCAAAATTTAGAGCGCTCTCTAAAGTACTATCAAGAAGTGATTGGTTTTCAAATTCTTGAGAGAACCAATACAACCGCTAACCTAACGGCTGATGGCAAAACAAGTATATTATCGATTGAACAACCGGAAAACGTTATTCCAAAACAGAGGAATACGACAGGGTTATATCACTTTGCTCTTTTATTACCGAAACGCGCTGATTTAGCAAATATTGTGAGACACTTTGTTGATAATGGAATACAAATTGGTTCATCAGATCACCTTGTAAGTGAAGCTTTATATTTATCAGATCCAGATGGAAATGGCATTGAAATTTATATCGATCGGGATCCTTCTGTGTGGAATTGGAACAAAGGCGAAGTAGCCATGACAGTCGATCCATTAGATTTCGGCGACCTGCTTTCTAGTGAGGAAGAACAGTCATGGAAGGGTCTTCCAGCGGGTACAGTCATGGGTCATATTCATTTACATGTATCTGAATTGAAACAAACGGAAGAGTTTTATACGAAAGGATTAGGTTTTGAAGTGGTTTGTCGCTATGGAGTCCAAGCACTTTTCATCTCTACAGGGAAATACCATCATCATATCGGCTTAAACACTTGGGCCGGAGTTGGTGCGCCAACACCTCCTGAAAATAGTGTCGGGCTTAACTATTTCACATTAATTTACGACAATGAAGAAGCAAGAAAGCGCGTTGTTGAAAAGTTGAACAATATGGGTGCGGCTGTTAGCGAAGAAAATGGTTCTTTTGTGACCTTAGATCCTTCTGGAAACCGTATTTACTTACAAATCTAATGAAGCGGAGGTAAATACTATAATGAAAGAGGAGACCGGAAGTAGAAAGTCAGGGATCGAAATTGGACTCTATTCACTTGCAGATATAGGACCTGATCCACATACAGGCAGAGTCATAAGCAGCCAACAGCGCATAAGGGAAATAATCGAAGCAGCAAAGCTCGCTGACGGGGCTGGACTTGATGTTTTTGGAGTTGGTGAGCATCACCGGTTAGACTATGCTGTATCAGCTACATCGGTTGTTTTGGCAGCTATTGCGCAGGTAACAAAGCACAATCGATTAACAAGCACAACAACCGTGTTAAGTACAGTTGATCCTGTACGTTTGTTTGAGGATTTTGCTACACTAGATCTCCTTTCAGACGGGCGCGCTGAAATCATTGCGGGCAGAGGTGCATTTGTCGAATCATTTCCGCTATTCGGATATCACACAAATGACTACGATGCCCTGTTTACCGAAAATATCGATTTATTATTAAAGCTGAACAAAAACGAGAAGATCACGTGGTCAGGCCGTTTTCGTTCCTCATTAAAAAATGCTGAAATTGCACCGCGTCCAGTACAGAACGAATTGCCAGTCTGGGTTGGGGTAGGCGGTACACCAGAAAGTGCTGCCCGTGCCGGCAGGTTGGGCGTTTGGATGGCAATGGCCATTCTTGGCGGTGATCCAATCAGATTTAAACCATTAGTCGATCTTTATCGTCAAGCAGGCAAAGAGGCGGGTCATAAACCGGAAGCTCTTAAAATCGGTGTTACAGGACACGGATATTTTGCAAACACAACACAACAAGCTAAGGATGAATTCTACCCTTACTATGCAAATTACTGGTCATATGTTAACCGCCAGCGCGGGATGGGATTCAGAATGTCAAGGGAAGATTTCGAACAAATGACCGCTTCAAATACAGCATTGTTTGTCGGCAGCCCGCAGCAAATAATCGAAAAAATCCTTCAACAATACGAACTGTTTGGGCATCAACGTTTCATTGCCCAAATCGATATAGGCGGGATGCCATTCAAGAAGGTTGCTGAAGGTATTGAGTTATTAGCTACAAAAATTGCTCCGATCGTTCGCAAGGCAACAAGTAAATAGAAGACGCCGCAGGAATGCGGCGTTGTTTTTTGTCTAATTTAATCGAATGCAAGAATAAATGGAAAAGTTGCAAGATTAAGTGATGTAGTTGCAAGATCTTTTCAGGAAGTTGCAAAAATAAGTTCACAAGTTGCAAAATCAAACCCTGAAGTTGCAAGATTCCTGCCATATGGCAGCAACTCTTAATGTTAATGTGGCGAGATCGATACGATTTCAATAAAAACTACTCTAAATCCACCCGCTTCAATGGCTTTTTAGCAGGTCCCTCCACGACATCACCTTGAACAGAGAATCTTGACCCATGGCAAGGGCAATCCCAAGTGCGGTCACCACTATTCCATTCGACTTCACATCCCATATGTGTACACGTTGTATCAACAAGATTCAAATTTCCGTCAGCGTCTTTGTAGCAACCGGCTCTTTTTCCATTAATAACGACGACTGAGCCTTCGTCATTTCGAATGTCTTCAATTCGTTTATCTGCAATATCAATTTTTCCTTCAATGAGGTGACCTGCTACATCTAAGTTTTTCATAAGGAATTGTTTGATGCTCGGGTCTGCGTAAAAGCGTGAAGGGCTATATAAGTCCTGGTAAGGATTTTCTTTTTCTAAAACAAGATCACGTAATAGGTGTGCAGCGGCAATACCGTTTGACATTCCCCACTTTCGGTAACCTGTTGCAACAAGAATATTTGGCTTATTAGATGTGATGGGTCCTACATAAGGTACTTTATCTAATGTATAAAGATCCTGTGCTGACCAGCGATACTTAATTTCCTCAATTCCCATTACATCCTGTCCAAACTCTTCTAGGGCCTTGTAATGTGTAAAAGTTGGTGTGCCTTCACCTGTTTTATGACCATCACCGCTAATAAGGATTAACTTCTCGCCGTTGAATGGCGTATAGCGTAATGACCTTCTAGGGGAATCAGCACTATAATACATCCCGCCAGGAAATTCGTATTTTGTTCGTACCCCTAATACATAGGAGCGCTCAGCATGTAATCTTGTAAAGTAAAAGCCTTTCCCATCAAAAAAAGGAAAATGTGAACATGAAATGGCATATTTACACGTTACTCGGCGTCCTTCCCTGGTAATAACCATAGGCTTTGGTGTTGTTTGATCAATATTAACAGCTGTTGTTTGCTCATAAATTTCTCCGCCAGCCTTTGTTATTTCATTTACGAGTGCTTCTAAAAACTTGATCGGGTGAAATTGAGCTTGGTCTTTCATCACAATAGCTCCTTTGACATCAATAGGCAAAGGGATATTTTCGGTAAACTCGCTAGGGATGCCAAGCTTTTGATAGGCATCATGTTCCTTCCTGACTTTCTGTAAATATTGATCACTTATGGCATATATGTAGGCATCTTCATCTGTTAAATCACACTCGATTTGCAGGTCTTTTACTGTTTGGCGGACAAATTGAAGGGCATTGCTGTTCGCTTCATAATACTGTTTGGACTTCTCAACACCTAGATGCTGAATAAATTCATCATAAATTAAACCATGCTGTGCTGTTACCTTTGCAGTTGTGTGTCCAGTTGTACCATTCAGGACTTGATCTGCTTCTAAAACAGCTACCTTTAGTCCCTGCTTTGTTAATAAATAAGCGGTTGTAATACCTGTAATTCCGCCGCCTACTATCGCAACATCAACCTCTGTATCGATTGAAAGCGCAGGGAATGTCTTTAGCTGAGCTGACTCTCTCCAATATGGTTCTGGTTCAAATGGCATTTTCCCTTGTGGAAATTCTTCTGTCAATTGAAACCCTCCTTTAGTTATACAGTTAATTTTTACCCAATTTGGATAAAAACATGTATGAATAAACCCTTTTTTATACAGGTCTGATCCACACTACGTCTCAAGTCTTAGATCAAAATAAAGCTGGGGCTCGTTATGAGGACTTTCAAATGTAGGTAAGATAAGGACATAGCAAACGAAAGGAGGAAACAAGTAATGAAAAAATTTGGTTACTTACTATTAGGCGGGGTGGCAGTGATCGTGTTGCTGTCAAATCTTGCCCCGATGATCGCACTCGGGATCAGCTTGCTCATCATGTATTTCGCCTATAAAGGCTTCATCAAAACTGATTCAACCTTCAACAAAGTAATCTTAGCAACTATCGGTATCATTGCGTTATTTGCATCAGCATCTAATCTGCCAGCGATCTTAGGATTTGTTGCTGTTTATGTCTTATATGTTGTCTATAAAAATTGGAACAAACCTAAAGCTGCAAAAGTGAAAGAAGATAATGATCCATTCACAAACTTTGAAAAAGAATGGAATGACTTAAAAGGAAACTATTAATTAGAAAAGCGTAAGAGCGTGATCAACCCAGGGAAAATAAGACGCTTATAAAATGAAGGTGTTCTTTACCTTGAATCTATGAGTGGCTTGTGACCTCGATGTGTTAGCGCTGGAGCTAGACATCAAAACGAAAAATAATTTAAATAAGGAGAGATTAAAAATGGCTAATATTTTTACTCGAATCAAGGACTCAATTACTGCTGATTTACATGAGGCGTTAGATCAAAAGGAACAAAAAAATCCAATCTCAGTTCTTAATCATTATTTACGACAATGTGAAGCTGAAACGGAAAAGGTTCGAAAACTAGTTGAACGCCAATATTTATTGAAAGAGGAATTTAACCGTGAGTATAAAGAGGCAGCACATCTAGCAGAGAAGCGTAAGTATCAAGCTGAAATTGCTTCGAAAGCTGGTGAAGAGGATCTTTATCAATTTGCATTAAAAGAGCAAGTCCATTATGAGGAGCGTGCAGCACGTCTAGAAGAATCGCTTCAACAAACATCACGCCAGCTTGATGAGCTTGAACAAAAATATGAAGAGATGAAGCATAAGCTAAAAGATATGCATATTAAGCGTATGGAGCTTATGGGAAGAGAAAATATTGCCCGTGCTCATCACAGAATGAATAAAGTTGTTGATAATAATAGTTATTCTACTAAGGCAATTTCTAGATTTGAAGAAATGGAAAACTACCTTGATCGTTTAGAGCATCAAGTAAACTCCGCGTACCACCGCAATACAATCGACGGCCGTATTGCCGAACTTGAAAAACAGCTGAAAAATGAAGAAGCAAATGCAATTTCTTAACAAAAGTATTGGGTGTTCCTGAACATGTCAGCATTTAACTGGAATTCGAAAAAAATGTGGCTTAGCGGGTTCCATGCCCTTTCCATAACAAAACATGGTATGCTAATAAGGCGTGATTCCCTGCGCCTTATTTTTATCATGATGTACCTAGTCACATGCTTTTTAAATAAGCTACTTCATAATCGAATGTAGTTACTACCTTCGATTATGAAGTGTCTTATGACCAACACATTTGTGTTTATCAGAAAGGAGGATGCCTAATGATTCGAAATATAAAAAGCGATTATGTAAACTGGATTATTATAGCTGGGTTTATCCTTCTTTTATTAGAAGTTTTATTTTTTAATGGTGGATTAATTGTCACGTTCCTTTTATCAATTGGATGTATTTATTTAGGAAAGAAGTGGAAGCCCCGCGTTATGGGGAAAGCATTTTTTTGGATCGGTTGGATTTGGCTGATTATAACGGTTCTCAATATGATGACATTTCGCTATTTTTTATGTGTCGTCCTTCTTTATATCATTGTACAATTTTTCCAATCACAGAAACATCCGAAGCAAATTAAGCCAATTATTTTGGAAGCTAAAACTGAAACAGGTTCTGATCCGTTTATTAAACGTGAAAAGATTTTTGAGAATAAATTTTTTACAAGTCAAATGACACCTGAACACGTATATGAATGGAATGATGTGAATATTCAGGTTGGCATTGGAAATACGGTGATTGATTTAAGCGATACCGTTTTACCTAAAGGAGAAGCAATCATCTCAATCAGAAGTTTAATTGGCAATGTTCAAGTCCTTGTGCCATATGAAGTTGAAGTACATGTGAATCATTCCGTTATGGCTGGGACAGTAGCGATCTTTCAGGATCAAGAGCAAAGGATTGTTAATGAGACAATTGTGTATGAAACGGCTGAGTATGTTCAAGCTGAACAGAAAGTAAAGCTGATTACGTCAGTGATTGCAGGGAATCTTGAGGTGAAGCGAGTATGAGCATTATTCAACGGCAAATTCTCATTGGCGCTATTTTTACGATCATCGTCTTTATCTTATTTTCAGTTTTATTTTTTATCGCGTTTCCATTGGAAGGCTGGGATTCATTATGGGAACAAAAAGTGTTGGATTTGCCTTTTATTTATATCGTTCCAAGTATTTGCATGTTAGTAGGTGTTTGTTTCGGATTTTTTTCAGGCTGGTTTTGGAAAAAACAAATTCAGTCGATCACAACAGCAGTGAGAGAGCTAGAAAAAAGTAGAACCCTTCCGGTGGAACGTCATACATTTCCTGAAATTCATGAAATATGGAGCAGAATTGAAAAAGTACAAAAACAAATGATGGAGCAAACAAAGCTTTCCCAGAAGCTTGCAAATGAAAAGGCAGAGGACAATGAAAAAATAATACAAGAGATGGTCGCGCAAGAACGGAATCGATTAGCTCGTGAGCTGCATGATTCTGTCAGTCAGCAATTGTTCGCAGCCTCCATGATGATGTCTGCTATTACAGAATCAAGGTCATTATCAGAGACCTTAGAAACAAAGCAGCTAAAATTAATTGAAGAAACAATCCATCAATCACAGCTTGAAATGAGAGCGTTGTTATTGCATCTACGTCCTGCAGCTTTAAAAGGAAAATCACTTCAAGAAGGTGTAAAAGAATTATTGGTAGAATTAATGCAAAAGGTTACAATGAATATAAAATGGAAAGTTGAACCAATTCCTTTGGATAAAGGTGTTGAAGACCATTTATTTCGCATCCTTCAAGAGTCTGTCTCAAATACTCTTCGCCATGCAAAAGCAACAAACCTTGATGTCCTGTTAATTAAACGGGATGATTTTGTCATTATGCGCATATCTGACGATGGAATTGGTTTTGAGATTGATGAAGAAAAAACAGGTTCGTATGGGATGCAAACAATGCGCGAGCGAGCTGTTGAAATTGGCGGTACATTAAAGGTAGTGAGTTTGAAAAATAAGGGAACTCGATTAGAGGTTAAGGTTCCTGTACTTGCGATAGAGGGTGATTTAAAATGATAAAAGTAGTATTTGTGGATGATCACGAAATGGTACGGATTGGAGTATCCTCTTATTTATCAGCTCAGCCAGATATCGAAGTGATTGGTGAAGCTGATAATGGCAAAAAAGGGGTAGAACTTTGTCTAGAACTGCGTCCAGATGTTATTTTAATGGATTTGGTCATGAACGAAATGGATGGAATTGAAGCTACGAAGGAAATTATTGCATCTTGGCCAGAAGCAAAAATTATTATTGTGACTAGTTTTCTTGATGATGAAAAGGTATATCCTGCACTTGAGGCTGGGGCAACAAGCTACTTATTAAAAACGTCAAAGGCAAGTGAAATTGCTGGTGCCGTTCGTGCGACTTTCCACGGACAGTCTATTTTGGAGCCGGAAGTAACTGGAAAAATGATGATGAAAATGCGTCAAAAAGATGTGACGCATGCCCATGATCACTTAACATCCCGTGAAATGGAGATTCTTATGCTAATGGCTGAGGGCAAATCAAATCAGGAAATTGCGGATGAACTATTTATTGCATTAAAAACGGCAAAAACACATGTTAGTAACATCTTAAGCAAGCTTGAGGTTCAGGATCGTACACAAGCTGTTATTTACGCATTTAAACATTCACTAGTTAAATAAAGTGAGTATTGTATTATTTGGGGGAGATATACATGCATAGAAACCAAGATTTATATAACTATTTAGTCGAGAATTCTTGGCAAATGTCAGAAGATTGGTATAGTATGGTCGAAGATCATGATCCTAAATCTGTTTATTCGACAAATGATCCTACTATTGTTCAAACATTAAAAGAACAGAACCAAGATTATTTTAAGCATTTACACGAACTTTTTATTAGTGAGGAAGAAGAATTTTTTCATAAGTTCCAGCAATGGTCTGAAGAACTGGCCAAAGACCAAAAGCACTTAAATACACCAATTCACTATGTAGTGCGAGAATTTATGAGAACCGAAGAAGTTTATGCTGCATTTTTAAAAAGATTCTATTCGTTAAATAAAGACAAGATTGAGATCGATCAAGTGTTCAAGTGGTTTGAAATGGTAAAAAAGGTAATTAATCTATCCATATATATTTATATGGATGAGGCACATAAAAACACGATGAGACAGCTATCAGCACAAAAAGAAATGATAAATGAACTAAGCTCACCTGTTATTCTCCTTCAAAATCAAACGGCACTGCTACCTTTAATAGGAGATATTGATACAGCAAGAGCGAAATTAATCATAGAAAATACATTAGCACAATGTGCAGAACTAGGCATCGCAAATCTGTGCATTGACCTATCAGGTGTTCCAATCATCGATACGATGGTTGCCCATGAAATGTTTAATTTAATCCAAGCGCTAAACCTTTTAGGTGTAAAATCGATCATATCAGGAATTAGACCAGAAATTGCTCAAACGGCTATTCAGCTGGGACTTGATTTTGACCATGTAAAAACGACATATTCTCTTGCTCATGCCCTGCAGCAAATTAATACATAAAAAGGATGGGTGCATCACTAAAATCGTAAGGATGTACCCTATCCATATCGTTTATCCACATGCTTTTTAGTGAACTTACGACGAATAAACGCAATGAAAACCAATAATATTGGAATAACAATTTGTAAAGGGATATGTAAGTAATAATCAATAAATTCCTCACCGAATTCCCTGGATTCAATAAAATGACCTGCATATAAAAGTGATAAGGGAATAATAATTGTCCCAAGTGCAAGAATGATTGGTCGATAATCCTTTAGGTTAAAAAATTGGGCAATCCCAACAGCAGCCCCATACATCCATCCACCAACCTTAAAAAACACCCCTGCTACCATCATTAAAATAACCAACGCATCAAATCTCTCAAGAAAATCAGCAATCGAAACCATTCGCGTTGCAGATAAAAGCGGATATAAATCCTTGCCATAAATTTCTGGCCCTAAAACAGCCGTGTTCAACATAGTATTAATGGTTAGTAAAATTCCCCCAATGACGATGGTTGCGATACCTATCTTTCTTTTATTCTGTGGCTTGCTTAGAAGAGGGAAAAACATTAAGATAAGGACTGTTTCTCCAAATGGGAAGACAATTGCTTTTGGAAAAACTTCTTTTAATACAGGCTTTAACCCATTCCCTAATATAGGAGTAAGATTTTTGAGAGTAAAGTTATCAACCGATAATAAAAGAATCCAAATAACAAGGAGAGATAAAATATAAACAGGAAAGACAACTTCCCCCATTCGAGCAAAAGACTCAACATTGCCGCGTAAACAATAAATCATTAATACCATAAAGCTTCCAATGATGATTAACATCGGGGTTTCAACTAAAATTGTCGAATAAATTAATTCACCGAAATCTCGGCAGGCAGTTGAGGCAAGTAAAGTAAAATAAAAAAGGTAATACAATATAACTGGGTAGGCAAGATATTTACCTATGATTTTGGGAATCATCTGAATCAATGTATCACCCGGGTAATAATCAGATAATTTGATATAGATGAACATCAATAATAATCCGCATACCATACCACCTAAGTGTGTTAACCAAGCATCCTGTTTCGCAGCTGCACCTTTTCCAAAAATTAACGTATTACCTATTTCAAAGCCAATCATAATAAAAAAAAGTTGAAGGGCACCTATTTTTTGCAGCTTCATGTTTTACTCCTCTGAATGAAAAGCTTAAATTCGTTTACTGATCATAAACCAGTATTTCTGCTTATTATTACCAACTAGGAATACGTTATGCAATGGAGGAATCTGACTGTTTCCTATTAGAGATAGGAACTGTCACCCTGATTGCCATACAAAAAAAGGATAGAATTAGCAACGATATCTGCTTTTTCTATCCTTTGTATTTCTTCATTTATTTTATTTAGCTGCCCAATCCTCAATATCCCAAACCTTTGTCACCCAATCCTCATAAAAATCAGGCTCATGGCAGACAAGGACAACTGTTCCTTTATATGCTTTAATGGCACGTTTTAATTCTTCTTTCGCCACAACATCGAGATGATTTGTCGGCTCGTCAAATAGAAGCCAGTTGCTTTCATTCATTTGCAGTTTACATAATCGCACTTTTGCTTGCTCTCCACCACTTAATTGTGAAATAGGTCGTGAAATATGTTCGTTTTTCAGACCGGAGCGTGCAAGAAGAGCACGTACTTGATGCTGATCAAGATTTGGGAAGGCGTTCCACACATCATCTATCGGTGTAATCGATCCAGCCTTAGCCTCTTGTTCAAAATAAGATGGAAATAGGAAGTCACCGCGATTTGTCGTCCCGCCTAATGGCTTAATCTTACCAAGAATGGTTTTAAGCAATGTTGATTTTCCGATCCCATTCGCACCAACAATGGCAATTTTTTCTCCGCGTTCAATTGTCATTGTAAGCTTTGGTAATAGTGGTCGATCGTAACCAATTTCAAGATCCTTTGCTTCAAACACATAGCGGCTGCTGCCTCTAGATTCTTTGAATTCAAATGTTGGTTTGATCGCAGTTTCAGGACGATCAATACGCTCAATGCGATCAAGCTGCTTTTGACGGCTTTTTGCACGGCCAGTTGTTGAGTAGCGTGCTTTATTTTTTGCAATAAAATCCTCTTGCTTTTTAATAAATTCCTTTTGCTTCTCATATGCGTTAATATGCTGATTCTTATTGATCTCCGCAAGCTCTAAGAATTTTTCATAAGTAGCTGTATAACGTGTTAGTTTAGAAAACTCTAATTGAAAAATCACGTTTGATACACCATTCATAAACTCTGTGTCATGCGAGATTAATAGAAACGCATTTGGGTAGTCTTTTAAATAATTGCTTAACCAGCGAATATGTTCAACGTCTAAATAGTTAGTTGGTTCATCTAGTAATAATACATCAGGCTGCTCTAGTAAAAGCTTAGCAAGAAGTACCTTCGTACGTTGACCACCGCTTAATGCCGATACATCACGGTCAAGGCCAATTGCATCTAGTCCTAGTCCTCTAGCTGTTTCTTCTACCTTCATATCTAGTAAATAAAAACCGCCGGCATCTAAACGGTCCTGAATTTCAGCCATTTTTTCCAGTAATTCCTCAAGCTCTTCAGGTGTTGCTGTACCCATTTTTTCCGTAACAGCATTTAATTCCTTTTCCTGCTCAAATAATGGGAGAAAGGCATCATTTAAAATATCACGAATTGTTTTTCCTTTTGTTAAAACAGTATGCTGATCAAGGTAACCATAACGGACACCTGGTGTCCATTCCACACGACCTGTGTCATGAATAAGCTGCCCTGTAATAATATTCATTAAAGTAGATTTCCCTACCCCATTAGCTCCAACAAGACCAACGCGCTCTCCTGCTAACAGGCGCAGCGTTACATCTTTAAATAACGTACGGTCACCAAAACTGTGACTAAGATTATCGATCGAAAGTAAACTCATTGCTTTATTAACCCTCCAAGCATAAACAGTATCTTTGCTCATTCTACTATTGTTTCATTTTATATGCTACTGGAAATAGCTGAAACAAAAATTGGATGTTTTAACTTAATTAGATTTCTAAGCTAAATAAACTTATAATAGGTAGATAGGAAATAGGTTTTTGAAAGGATGTTACTATGAGTAAAACAGTCGTTCTAGCTGAAAAGCCTTCAGTAGGAAGAGATTTAGCTAGGGTGTTACAGTGTCATAAAAAAGGAAATGGTTTTTTAGAAGGGGACAAATACATCGTAACATGGGCACTCGGTCATCTCGTTACATTAGCTGACCCTGAAGCCTATGGCGATCATTATAAATCATGGCGGTTAGAGGATCTGCCCATGCTGCCAACACCACTTAAGCTTGTTGTCATTAAAAAAACAGGCAAGCAATTTCAAGCTGTAAAAACACAGCTTTTGCGAAAAGATGTCAATGAAATTGTTATTGCAACAGATGCAGGACGCGAAGGAGAACTTGTAGCACGGTGGATTATTGATAAAGCGCGCGTAAATAAACCGCTTAAACGTCTGTGGATTTCTTCTGTAACAGATAAGGCAATCAAAGAGGGTTTTCGCAAGCTGAAAAACGGCAAAGAGTATGAAAATTTATATGCTTCAGCAGTTGCAAGAGCAGAAGCCGACTGGATTGTCGGGCTAAACGCAACACGTGCCCTCACAACAAAGTACAATGCCCAGCTCTCATCAGGACGTGTGCAGACGCCAACACTGGCAATGATTGCCCAGCGTGAGGAAGATATTAAAAGCTTTAAGCCGAAAAAATATTATGGAATGAAAGCACAAGCTACTAACGGCTTAACCCTTACATGGCAGGATGAAAAAACGAAGGATATAAAAACATTTGAAGAAGCACAAATTGATCAGAAGGTAACAAAGCTAAAAGGCAAATCAGCGTCGGTTGTAGATGTGAAAACAACACCGAAAAAATCATATTCACCTGCACTATATGACTTAACGGAGCTGCAGCGTGATGCAAATAAGCGCTATGGCTTCTCAGCAAAAGAGACTCTTTCGATCATGCAAAAGCTGTATGAGCAGCACAAAGTCTTAACATATCCGCGTACAGACTCGCGTTATTTAACAAGCGATCTTGTTGATACATTAAAGGACAGACTTGCTGCATGTAGAACGAAGGAGTATGCCCAGGTCATTGCCAAGATTACAAAGCAGCCAATTAAAGCAAACAAGTCATTTGTAGATGATACAAAGGTTTCCGATCACCATGCCATCATCCCAACAGAGGAATCTGTGCCGCTTAGTGCGTTAAGTGATAAAGAGTTTAAAATCTATGACTTAGTTGTCAAGCGCTTTTTATCCGTATTATTGCCTGCACATCAATATGAGCAAACAGTTGTTACAGCAAAAATTGATGATGAGTCATTTACGGCTAAAGGGAGAAGAATCACGGCACTTGGATGGAAAGAAGTGTTTCGTGATGATACAGATGATGATCATGAGGATGAACAGAAGCTTCCAGCATTATCAAATGGTGATCAATTACCAATTGTCTCTTTATCAAAAACATCAGGTGAAACAAAACCACCTGCTCGTTTTAATGAAGCAGCCCTTCTTTCAGCAATGGAAAATCCAACAAAGTACATGGCTGGAGAAAGCAAAGACTTAATCAAAACAATTGGTGAAACGGGCGGCCTTGGAACAGTAGCGACAAGAGCTGATATTATCGAAAAGCTCTATAGCAGCTTTCTGATTGAAAAGAAGGGGAAGGAAATTTTCATCACTTCAAAAGGAAAACAGCTTTTAAAGCTAGTACCTGAAGAGTTGAAATCACCTGTCTTAACAGCAGAATGGGAACAAAAGCTGACGAAAATTTCGAAAGGCTCCTTATCAAAGCAAGCCTTTTTAAATGAAATGACACAATATGCAAAAGAAGTTGTTCATGAAATTAAGAATAGTAAGCAAAGCTTTAAGCATGATAATGTGACTGGGAAGAAATGTCCTGAATGTAATAAGCTTTTGTTAGAGGTAAATGGAAAAATGGGCAAAATGCTTGTTTGTCAGGATCGTGAATGTGGCTATCGAAAAGGAGTTTCAAAAGTAACGAATGCACGCTGTCCAAATTGTCACAAAAAGCTCGAGCTTCGCGGTGAAGGAGAAGGCCAAATCTTCGTCTGCAAATGCGGCCATCGCGAAAAAATGTCTACTTTCCAAGAAAGACGAAAAAAGAATCAAAACAGCAAAGTATCGAAACAGGATGTAGCAAAATATATGAAAAAACAAGATGAAGGATTTGCAAATAATGCATTAGCAGATGCACTTGCAAAGCTGAATCTAAAAAAATAATGAAAAGGAGTTGAACGATGTGAACCGAAAAATAGGACATGTTACGATTCTAGTTAACGATTATGATGAGGCAATTGATTTTTATATAAATACATTAGGTTTTATATTACTTACTGATAATTCGTTTGGCGAGGGTATGCGCTGGGTGACAGTTGCACCATCAAAGAATCATGAAACCGCGATTGTATTTGTTGAAGCTGATTCAGAAGCAAAAAGGGAGCGTGTCGGCTCCCAAGCTGCCGGGCATGTTTTCCTCGTCATTGAAACAGATGATTTTATCCGTGACTATTCAAGCATGAAGGAAAAGGGTGTAACTTTTCTAGGTGAGCCAAAAGAAATGCCATGGGGAGTAGAAATCGTTTTTGAAGACCTATACGGCAATCGTTTCGACTTGCTTCAAGTGAAAAATTAAGATTGGAAGATAGAAAGTGCCAATAATTAAGACCGATATGTTTATCTATGCACCACGGGAAATTTGCTTCGATGTCGCTCGCGATATTGATATCCATACTCAATCAGCAAGCCAAACAGATGAACGCGCCATAGCAGGTGTGACAAGCGGCTTAATCAAGTTAAACGAAACAGTAACATGGGAAGCCATCCATTTTGGCATCAAACAAAAGCTAACCGTCCGAATTACAGAATTCGATTTTCCAAATCGATTCGTAGATGAAATGGAAAAAGGCGCATTTAAACGGTTTTATCATACTCATGAATTTATAGAAAAAGAAAATGGAACGCTGATGATCGATACATTTGATTATACCTCTCCATTTGGTCTAGTTGGAAAGCTGGCAGATCGGCTGTTTTTAGAGAGGTATATGAAAGAGTTTTTTATTACGAGAAATCGGTTTATAAAGAAGATAGCTGAAGAAAGAGTAGGAGAGAGTTGACGCCGCAGGGATGCGGCGTTTTTTTTGTTTGAAAATAAGAGAGAGGTGGGCGAAATTCGTCGAATTATGTAGGTTGCAAAAAAATGGAAAAGTTGCAAGATTATCGAGTGAAGTTGCAAAATTCTCACTGAAAGTTGCAAGATTAATATCAAAAGTTACAAGATTCCCTTTCGAAGTTGCAAAATCAATTTACTGGCTTCAAAATTTTCTTCATCTTTAGCAGGATTTAAGTCTATAACTACCGAATTAAGCGGGTAAAACTAGCAAGGAGGCAAGAAATGATTATAAAAGAACGTACAATTCCTCTGCAAATAGAAAAATTACAATTTTTAATTAGCCGGACACCACCATCTCATCCGAAAATGCAAATGATGAATGAAAATTTATCAAAAAGACTTTCAGGTTTCAAAGGCGAAACATATCTTGACTACCCTTTAAGCTTCCTCTCTGACAAGGACTACTACATTCTTCACGACCTTCGGATAAAAGATGCTACTCATTATTTTCAAATCGATTCATTCATCATATCTACAAATATTTTGATTATTTTAGAGGTGAAAAATATAGCAGGAGATATCTATTTAGATCCAATCTTTCATCAACTCATTCGAACGTTGGATGGTAAAGAAACTGTCTTTGAAGATCCAATCATTCAAATAAACCGCCAAGAGCTGCAATTGAAAAAATGGTTAAGAAAGCATCAATTTCCTAAAATACCGATTCTTTCTCTCGTTGTTTTTACTCATCCGAAAGCTCTTCTTCGTACATCTCCTGAAAACTTAGCTATTCCTCAAAAAGTAGTTCACCGCAACTTTCTATCAACAAAATTAACTCAGCTCGAAACAGAATACTCTGAAGAACGAATCTCGATTAAGGACATTAAAAGGATGATCAAACTTTTAAAGAAACAACATACACCTCTTGATCAACCAATTCTTGAACAATATGGAATTGGCTGTGATGAATTGCGTAAAGGAGTTATTTGTCCTGCTTGTCTTCATCTTCCTATGGAAAGAGTATTCGGTACATGGAACTGTCCTCAATGCAAGAACAAAGAGAAAAATGCACATATATCTGCACTAAAAGATTATTTTCTCCTTTGCGGATCTGAGATTACCAATGAAAAGGCAAGAGATTTTTTACAAATCTCCTCCCCCTATTTAGCTTCAAGACTTCTTCATTCTCTGAAATTACCTAGCGATGGAACAACAAAGAATAGAATCTACTATTTGTCCTTTAAGAAATAAATGAAAGGGTGAAAAGACTTAAAATAAGTAAAAATAATATTTCAAAAGTAAATAATATTCTTTTATTGTGTAAATGATTGTTAAAATATTCAAATTATAATTGATTGTAATTCATCTCGATAATATAGTGAAATTGTCCAAAAATGACACGTTCAAAAAAGTGTGTTGATCACAAAATATCGAGGAGTGAAGAAAAATGAAATGGAAAAAACTATTTTTATTAGGGCTAGTCGCGACAACGATTACAAATGTAGGAACGGCGCAACAAGCAGATGCCAGAGGTGCAAATCAATTTCAAACAGAAGATAGTAAGGCTTTTCAAAAGCTACATTCAAAGCTATTAGATCATCATAAAAATGCCGACTTGATGATTACGGCGCACCGTGGCCAGTGGCGTGATTACCCTGAAAACTCACTAGGCGCAATCGAAGAAGCAATCGAGGACGGCGCTGAAATCGTCGAAATTGATGTTCGTTTGACAGCTGACGGTGTACCTGTGTTAATGCATGACGAAACCGTAGATCGCACAACCAATGGCAAAGGTAAGGTCAGTGACTTCACATTAGCCCAAATTAAGGAGCTTCGTTTAAAAGAAGGTCTTGGCGGTGCTACAGCAGCACTAACTGAGCACACAGTACCTACACTTGAGGAGGCAATGCTAGTAGCTAAGGATCGTGCCATCGTTAATCTTGATAAAGGCTGGGACATCCGCGAAAGCATGTACGACGTGCTTGTCAAAACCAATACCGTTGATCATGGTCTGTTTAAGGGAAGTTCAAATGTTGAGGATGCAGCAGCTTTCATGGCAAAGGATCCAGAAATTCTATATATGCACATTATCAAAGACCACAATGCTAATGCTGTTGATTCGTTCCCTGAACGACAGCCAGTAGCATACGAGGTTGTTTTTGACGAACTATCAGATCCACAAATTCAACCTGAGAAAGTACGTCAAATTCAAAAGAATAGTCGAGTTTTTGTAAACGTCATGTGGAATGGACTTGCTGCAAAATACACGGACGAAGCTTCACTGAGGGATGTAAACCTTGGATGGAAGGCTGTAACGAATCTCGGTGCGAACATCATGCAAACTGACAATGTCGAGGCTCTGGATTATTGGCGAGACGGTGGTAACATGAAGCACTGGGAGTCGCAAAAAGGTAATCGCACAGTCCGTGTTCAGGCGGAGGACTATATATCAGGTGGACAGGGTATCGGTTATTATGATCTCGATCCAAACCGTGATGACCCGTCAAGCCCAGACTGGATCGATGTCGCAGACAGAGATGGTGCGACTGTTGTAAAGACAAACATGGCAGGTGAATGGGCAAAATATGAAGTGAATATTAATCAATCTGGCATGTATAAAATCTCTGGGCGTTTGTCTGCAGCCGTTTCTCCAGCTGGTACGATCAAGTTGGATTGGGATGGAGAGTCCAGCGAACAGATTGAGGTAAGAAACACCACTAATACTCGTGCATTCGAGCTTCAGGAATGGGAGTATAGATATTTAGAAAAAGGCAGTCATACATTTGTTGTCAATATAACAACACCTAGTTATCATCAGCTGGACTACATTCAGTTTGATTTGCAGAAGTGAGGTTGACTGTTTGTAGATTTAAGAATGAATAATAAATAAGGTGTACAGGCTGCTTCAAAGTATGGAATAAACCAGTTTTGAAGCAGCCTTTTTTGTCGTTTAGGATACGATAAAATTCTTGAACTGTTGATAAGAGCGCGACGTTCAACTCCAAAGCACAGGACGTCGCGTTTTTGAAGCAATCACATAGTCCCTCATAGTCTACAGCTAGAGCTTGCGCTTTGTTCTGTAAACGCAAAGTATGATGCTATAACATGTCATATTTAATAGATTAATTGAATTGTAAAGAACGTAAACCTTTGTAAATGTAGTGTTAAACAACGGTAAATCGTATTGACGCTCATTTATTGCCCAAATATAATGAAATTGTAATTAAAAATTGACACGTTCCAAAAAAATGAAGGAGGGCACAATAAAACGATAAGCAACAAAGAGATGCAATCATTTATGTTCCAATCATACAGAATATTTCGGCATAACAAACAATGATCTTACAAAAGGAGAAAAAGAATGAAAGCAAAAAAACCATTTCTACTCGTAGTGGCATTCATGTTGGTCGCAAGCATTTTAGCAGGTTGTATGGGTAACAATTCAGCAGAAAAAGATACAGCAACAGAACAAAAAGATGAAAAGAAATCACTTGTTGTTTATTCAAACTCATTATCTGAAGGCCGTGGAGATTGGTTAACTGAAAAAGCTGCTGAAGCAGGTTTTGAGCTTGAGCTTGTAGAAGCTGGCGGTGGAGATCTTTTAAATCGTATCGTCTCTGAGAAGAACAATCCTTTAGCAGATGTTGTTTTTGGTTTAAATCAAATGAACTTTGAAACGTTAAAATCAAATGACTTACTTGTTCCATTTGAACCGGTATGGACGGCTGAAATTCCAGAAGGCTCAAGTGAAAAAGACAATTACTACCATCCGCTTGTAGAACAAAGAATTTTTATGATTTATAACAAAGATGTTTATACAGAAGAAACAGCTCCTAAAGATTGGACAGACTTAATCGAAAACGAAGAATTTAAAGGGAAATATCATGTACCTGGTGATTTAGGTGGAGGAACAAATCGCTCTGTTGTTTATGGAATGTTAATGAGACATGTAGATAAGAATGGCGAGTTAGATATATCTGAAGAAGGTTGGAAAGAAATCGAAGCATTCTTTGAAAATGGCTATAAAACGCCAGAAGGAGAAGATGCTAACGCAAACCTAGCTTCAGGAAAAGTTCCAATTTCATTCACATATTCAAGTGGTTTACCTGGTATCGAAGAAGAATTTGGTTTTGAAGCGGGCATCGTTTCACCAGAAGTAGGTGTACCAACAACTGTTGAGCAAGTTGGAATCATTAATAAAGGGAAAGATCAAGATACTGCAGCAGCAGAAGAATTTATTAACTGGTTTGGCAGTGCGGAAGTTCAAGGTGCATGGGCTGAACAATTTGGTTCTTTACCTGTAAATACAAAAGCAGTTGAAAAAGCAACAGAAAAAATGAAACAAATTCGTGAAATGACAATTATTCAAGAAATGGATTACACGTTCATCTCTGAACATATTGACGATTGGGTAGAAAAAATAGAATTAGAAATCTTTTAAGTAAGAAAAGCGGAAGCGCCTTGAACAGCCCCGACAGGCATAAGACGATTCATAATAGAAGGCGTTCTTTGCCTTCAATTATGAAGTGGCTTATGAGCCCGAGGGGCTAGGCGCTGGAGCTAGACAATAGAAAAGCGGAAGCGCCTCGAACAGCCCTGACAGGCATAAGACGATTCATAATAGAAGGCGTTCTTTGCCTTCAATTATGAAGTGGCTTATGAGCCCGAGGGGCTAGGCGCTGGAGCTAGACAATAGAAAAGCGGAAGCGCCTTGTTAAGACCCGGAAAGCAAAAGACGATTATGAATAGATGGTGTATCTTACCTTTAATACATGATTGGCTTATGAACTAGAGGGTCTAAGAGCTGCCTTGATTAGCCTTACGGTTAATCAAGGCAGGACTGAGCGGAAGAATCCTACTCGCTTCCCTTCAGTCCTGCCTTTTAGGTGGACATCTTAAATTTGTAAAACGTTCTTTTCTTACTCCCCCTAGTAAGAAAAACGGTTAAACCGTCAAATTCAGAAGGGATTTGGCGGTTTTCATCATGAAGGAGGATATCACTTGATTAGTTTCCAAGATATACAAGTAAAATTTGATGATTTTATTGCGATACAAAATTTAAATCTAGATATAAAAGAAGGTGAATTTTTCACGTTTCTAGGACCTTCTGGTTGCGGGAAAACAACGACATTACGAACTTTAGTAGGATTTATTACCCCTACGAAAGGGAAGATCTTCGTTGATGGCGAGGATCTTACAAATACCCCGATTGAAAAACGACAAATTGGAATGGTCTTTCAAAGCTATGCTCTATTCCCGACAATGTCCGTTTATGAAAACATTGCTTTTGGTTTAAAAGTACAAAAATATAAAAAAGAAGAGATTAAAAAGCGCGTGGACGAAATTGCAAAAGTTGTCGATTTAAAAGAGGATAAGCTGATGAAAAATGTATCTGAATTATCAGGTGGTCAACAACAACGTGTTGCGATTGCGCGAGCATTGGCGCTTGCTCCAAAAATCATTGTATTAGATGAGCCTTTGTCAAATTTGGACGCAAAGCTGCGAAAGCAATTAAGAAAAGAACTGAAAAAATTGCAGCTCGAACAAGGGATTACCACGGTTTATGTGACACATGACCAAGAAGAAGCCTTAACATTGTCAGACCGTGTGGCTGTTTTTAATAATGGGGTTGTTGAGCAAGTTGGTACACCAGAGGAAATCTACAATCAGTCAAAAACAGAGTTTGTCTGTAATTTCATTGGTGAGGCAAATTCTATCAGCGAAGAAGTAATAGATGAAATTTCAAAAAGATCAGGGATTAAATTCGATTCAGCAAAAAAATATTATATTAGAACAGAAAAGATAAAAACGAAAATACTAGATAGTGATAACCAATCTGTTGAACTTCACGCAAAAGTAGACTCAAAAGAATTTTATGGCACATACTCTCAATATAAATATGAGGTAATGGGTACTTCCCTAATCAATATTGAGAAAGAAGATGGGAATTTTCAATATTCAGAGGGCGACGAAGTAACCTTGTTTATAAATCCAAAAGACATACTTCAATATTAGGAGAATCATAATGAATAAATTTATAAACACTCATATTCAAAATAAACTCTATCTTTGGGTTGTCGGGATCATTCTCACTTGGTTTATTACAACCTTTCTCATTCTCCCAAATGTAAATATTCTTTATACAACATTTTTTGCAGAGGGTGTCTTTTCCTTAGAGCCATTTCAAAAATTGTTATCATCTGAAAGAGCAATGAAAAGTTTAGCTAATAGCTTTCTATTAGGGATTACATTAGTTTTCACTGTAAACATCGTTGGCATTTTCCTAGTGTTAGTTACAGATTATTTTGACATCAAAGGTGCCAAAATCTTAAGACTCGGGTATTTTACAACCATGATCTATGGGGGACTCATTTTAGTAGCTGGATACCAATTTATTTACGGAAATACAGGATTTTTAACGACATTATTAGTGAAAATCTTTCCTAATATGAATCCGGATTGGTTTGTCGGTTATCCTGCGGTTGTGTTTGTAATGACCTTTGCTTGCACGACAAATCATATTATCTTTCTTTCCAATGCCATTAAAAGCATTGATTATCAAACGGTTGAAGCAGCAAAAAATATGGGAGCATCCCCTTTGGGAATTCTCACCAAAATTGTTCTGCCTGTTTTACAACCAGTATTAACGACATTATCCGTTTTGTTATTTGCAACAGGTCTTGGTGCGATGTCTGCTCCGTTAATCGTAGGCGGAGAAGACTTTCAGACGATTAGCCCAATGATTTTAACATTTGCGAATAGTATGAGCTCAAGAGATCTTGCTGCATTGTTAGCAATCTTTTTAGGTGTTTCACAAATTGTTTTACTTTATTTCATAACAAGAGCTGAGAAAAAAGGATTTTATATGTCTGTTTCAAAAGTAAAAACGAAAATCGTGAAGCAAAAAATAGAAAATAAAGCTGCCAACTTTATTGTTCACTTTTTTGGATATGTTCTATTTGCGATCTATGTGCTGCCAATTGCAGCGGTTATTATTTTCTCTTTTACAGATACGTATAGCATCAGTACGGGAACACTTTCGTGGGATCATTTTACATTAGAGAATTACGCAAAAATTTTAACCGATGCATCAGCATATGAACCGTTTGTGATAAGTATTATTTATTCTGGGTTAACTGCCATCATTGTAGTAGCTGCGATGTTATTCGTTGCACGTTTAATTCATAAATACAACAATAAATTAACCACGGCATTAGAATATTTATTTCATATCCCATGGCTAATACCAGGTATTTTAATGGCGTTAGGTTTAATAATCACCTTTGATAAACCGATGTCAATTATCGGAAATATCGTTTTGACAGGAACATTAGGCTTGCTGTTAATTGCATATGTCATTGAAAAAATACCATTTACATTGCGGATTTTGAAGGCGGCTTATTACTCATTCGACAGCTCGCTTGAGGATGCAGCGAAAAATTTAGGTGCGGGCTCCTTTTATACATTTATTCGCGTGATTATACCAATTGTTTTACCGACAACTTTAGCGATACTGGCTTTAAACTTTAATAGTCTATTAGCAGATTATGATCTAACCGTGTTTTTATATCATCCATTGTATCAACCTCTTGGTATAGTGATTCGAAATAACACAGATCCAACAGCTTCGATTGATGCGAAGGCAATGAATTTTGTCTATTCCGTGATTTTAATGGTTATATCTGCAATTGTTATTTATTTTGTTTATGGTAAAGGCAGCAAAAAGAAAAATATATTGTAAAAGAGGTTTATTATGAAGATCATCAAAGAAAAACTAGAAAACAATCTATTTTTAATTGCAGTTCATCGTGGTAGCAGCATGGGGAATGTTGTTGAAAATACAATACCTGCTTTTCATGCAGGCGTTCAATCTGGTTCAGATATTTTAGAAATTGATATTATCCGTTCGACGGATGGGAAGTTTTATATTTTCCATGACGGTAATGAAAAAAGGTTATTAGGACTAGACCGCAATATAAAAACAATGGATTCTAGTGAGATCGATTCATGTAATTATCGAAATAACAATGGTACTGTTGTGAATGTTAAAGTTGAAAAATTGGAAGATGTGTTGAATGCATTTAAAGGCGACATTCTTATCAATCTTGATCGTTCTTGGGAATATTGGGATACACTTCTCCCATTTCTTGATCAGTTTAATATGGAAGACCAAATTCTATTAAAATCTCCAGTTCAAAAGAGTTGGTTGAACGTTCTTGATGCTCACCAAGTAAAATATTCGTTTATACCGATTATTAAAAATCTATCAGATATTGAAGAAATGGAATCTTATAAAAATATTAATATGATTGGCATGGAAATTATTGCGGAAGATCAGGAAAGTCCATTTTTCCGAGATGAAACAATCAAAACGATCAAAGATAAAGATTTATTGATTTGGATTAATGCGATTCGTCTTGATGATCAAAATATTTTATATGCAGGATTTGATGATGATGCTTCAATCATGAAAGGAAAGGAACATGGTTGGCAAAAGCTTGTAGACAAAGGGGCTGATATGATTCAAACAGATTGGCCGAGTCTATTATATAACTATAGAGAAAAACTTAAGCTTACCAAGTAATGGTAAGCTTTTTAACATCGGAAATGAGGAGAAACTATGGAAGACTTACAAAAAATGCATAATCAAATTGTTGAATGGTTAAACGAAATTGTTCCAATCATTAAACGTTCACTATCAGAAGAGTTAAAAATTGAAATAAAAAGAGATCGCAAGGATCTAGTGACAAATATTGATAAAATGGTTCAAGATTTCCTTATTCAAAAAATTACCGAAGCATATCCAACACATATGATTATTGGTGAAGAATCGCAGGAATTAATCATAAGTGATAATCGAGAGCATGTTTGGATCATTGATCCGATTGACGGTACTGCAAACTTTGTGAAACAACAAGATCATTTTTGTATTTTGATTGCTTACTATGAAAATGACATCGGAAAGCTTGGTTATATTTTCGATGTCATGAATGATGATTTATATTATGCAATTGAAAATAATGGAGCCTTTTTAAATAATGAAAAATTACCAAGTCCGGAAGAGATTTCATTACAGGAAGGACTTATTTCAGGAGACATTCGGGATTGGGTTGGCAAAGAGTGCTTAGAACGATTAGCAGAGGAATCTTTTGACATTCGTTATTTTGGCTGTGGAGGCATTGATAGCATTCATGTTATTACAGGTAAGTTTGCAGCATTTGCCACATCCAAATCAGGGCCTTGGGATTTAGCGGCACAGCTTATTTTTGCGAAGGAATTAGGATTGAAAGTTTCGCATTTTAATGGTAGCCATCTACATTATTTAGATCGTGGTGATTGGATTCTTTCTAATAAAGGAGCATTTGACGACTTAATAGAGATATTAAAAGGCTGGTAATGTTAATTTTATGTAGATTTTGATTCAATACTACTAATAAAAAGAGATTTTTTTGATAAAATTGGTAGAACATTATCTAATTCTAAATGGGCAATAATCCCCTATATTTTGAATTAAGATTAGTAGTGATCGCTAACCATCAGTAAGGAATAACACTCAACTGATGAAAGACTCACTTTTACGTTCTCTAGGAGTGGAAAAGATGGTAACAATTTTAGATATTGCTAAGGCAGCGGGTGTTTCACACGGTACCGTTTCAAATGTGCTGAATGGCAAAGGAAATGTTAGCTCTAAAAAAATGGAGCTTGTACTAAAAGCTGCTGAAGAACTAGGATACAATCTAAACAAAAATGCTAAAGTTTTACGTTCAGGCGATAGCCAAACAATTATTATTATATTACCAACCCTTGCTTTAGATGAATTTGCCACATTTTATGAAAGTGCATTAAAAGAGGCTACAGCAAGAGATTACCAAGTGAAATTGTTCTGTACCTATGATAATCCAATCAAAGAATTAGAAGTTATAAAGGAAATTATTAAAGAGAGACCTTCAGGGATAATGGCAGTCTCTTCGTTAGAGGATGCTAATGAATACTATCAACAACTTTCAATTAATAAAAGCGATATTATTTTTATCAATCGCCGCCCGTTAAATGCCTTGGAGTTTATCTCTTTTGACTTCAAAAAAGCAGGTATGGACATGGCAAATTATATGAATCTTTTTGATGGGAAAATCATTGGTGTGTTTACTGATGAAACGAAACATTCTAACGAAAGCGACTTTATTTCATCATTTTTAAATCAAATAAACAATAAAAACATCGTGATTTCACAATCAAATATGGCCCATGAATATGAAAATGCTTTTAATATGATACAAAGTACGTCATTTGATTTTATTATTACTACAAATGTCTCTAAAGCAGTTATGCTATTAAAGGCTTATCATTATGGATCATCCAAACCTTTACCTAAAATTATTGCGATGGCACCTTTTAAAAATACGTATAGTAACGAAATTCTTTATTATTTTCAAGATTATGGATATATGGGTGTGAGTTTGGTTAAGAAAATTATTCTTAATATTCATTTGAAAGACAAAAGCCATTCAAAAATATACGATAATATCGGGTTTTTAGAAAAACATTTAAGTTATAACAAATACGAATCACAAATCAATATACTAACAATTGAATCACCAACAACTAAAGCTTTAATGAAAGTGATTCCACATTTTGAAAAAAATACAAATATCCGAGTCAATTTAGATATTAAAAAGAATAGCGACATATTTGAAATCATTAGAGATGACGAAAAGTGGAAAAGCTACGACATTATACGGTTAGACGTTGTGGGACTATCTTGGTATGGTCAAAAAATTTATAAAAATTTACAAGGCTTGAATAAAAACTTGGATCATGTATTAGATAATTTGCCATACTTCCTAAAAGATTATTATGCAAATATTAATGACGTAACCTATGCACTGCCGTTTGATGTAAGTATCCAAATGCTTTTCTATAGAAAAGATATTTTTGAAAATGAAATTGTAAAAAGAAAATATTTTGAAAAAACGAAATCAGAATTAAAGATACCAAAGAATTTTACTGCTTATAATGAAATATTGAAATTCTTTAATGAAAGTGATTTTGATTCAATAAAAGATGTAAATGGAGCGTCGATGATTACGGGGAATTCAGGGACGATAGCTACTGAATATTTACTGAGATATTATTCCCTTAAAGGCGTATTGCTAAATGATTCTGAAATAAAGCTAGATGTAGATATTGCAAAAAACGCTATGGAATTAATTTATGAAAATTATCGAAATTCTAAAGTTATCGAATCAAATTGGTGGGGAGAAGAAGTGAAGGCCTTCGTAGACGGTAAAACGGCAATGGTCATTGGCTTTATGAACCACTTATCCGTTGTTTCCCAAAGTAATATTAAAGATTCAATCGGAATAGCAAATGTACCAGGAGATACACCATTATTAGGCGGAGGGATTCTTGGTATCACGAAACCAACAGACAAGCTAAATGAAAGTATTGAATTTTTAAATTGGTTGAATAGCAATGAAATTTCAGAGCAAATTACCTTATTAGGAGGAAATTCAGCAAGTTATTTCTTATCTAATAGTTCAGTCGTCCAAACAATGTATCCTTGGCTAAATAAAGCAAAGAAGACCATTATGAATGGAAAAAGGGAAAATACATTTGAAAATGGCCAAAGTATCGATTTAAAGCAAGCAGAAGAAGTCATCGGAAAATACATTCTGCAATTGCTAAAAGAAGAACAGCCTGACTATGATCAATATGTAGCAAAAATAAATGAAGAACTTGAAGCGAAGCAGGAAGAATTGATCACTCAATATTAATACAAATAAAAAGGATGACTTATTAAAGTCATCCCTCAATTTTATTTAACGAAAAACTTTTTTCTGATTTTTTAACATTTTAAAGAACGGTACAACGAATAAGTGGAACACAGTCATATGTGCGATAAAGACGTTAAGCACAAATGCAAGAATGAAAATGGTATCTCCGACGATACCGAAATCGGCATTCATATTTGAAATAAATACTGCCCACATGGCGATAACGACTGGTATATGCATAATCGCAAGTGTTCTTCTTTCTTTCCATAAAAACAATGGGGTAGACGTTGCAATTAATAAATAAGCGAAAAATACATCCATTTCAATCAGCTCCTTATTATTGGTAACGCTTTCACAATATGTGACAACTTAAAGGACGATTTGTGAACGTTTTGTTACAAGTAGTATAACACACCTTGACAAAATAAATAAAGTAAAGATTAACAAAAAATGTAATGGTGAATGGGAAAGCGTAAAAATAGGTATGTTAAGCAATAAATGTTGACGATATAGAATTTTTTGCAGTATAAGTTAAGATGGTAAGTTTTCCTATGGGACAATCTCCCTTTAGTAATACATACCCGTTTAGGATGATTAAAAACGTTTAATACAGTTTTATGAAGGAAAGGTGGTTTTAATGAAGACTACGCAAGAAATATCTAGAAGAAAATTACTTGGTGTAGCCGGTTTGGGCTGGATGTTTGATGCGATGGATGTGGGAATTCTCTCATTTGTTATTGCTGCTTTGCATAAGGATTGGAATTTAACGACAGAACAAATGGGCTGGATCGGAAGTGTCAATTCAATTGGGATGGCAGTGGGTGCTTTGCTATTCGGATTAATGGCCGATCGGGTTGGCCGGAAGAATGTATTTATTTTTACTCTTCTTTTATTCTCAGTCGGAAGTGGTTTATCGGCTTTTGTGACGTCCTTATCGTTATTTCTCATTTTACGCTTTTTCATTGGTATGGGATTAGGTGGCGAGCTTCCAGTAGCATCCACACTTGTATCTGAAAGTGTTCCAGCACATGAGCGCGGTAAAATCGTTGTGTTGTTAGAGAGTTTTTGGGCTGGCGGCTGGTTAATTGCAGCACTTATATCTTATTTTGTTATTCCTAGCTTCGGTTGGCAGGCAGCGTTAATTTTGACGGCATTACCTGCATTTTATGCTTTATATTTACGGATGAAGCTTCCTGACTCACCTCGTTTTCGCGCAATGAATGTGTCGAAACAAAAGGAATCTTCTTTTGTAAAGATTGCGAAGGTATGGGCGAAACCTTATATGAAGCAAACGACCATGCTTTGGATTTTATGGTTCAGTGTTGTCTTCTCTTATTATGGGATGTTTTTATGGCTGCCAAGTGTCATGGTAATGAAAGGCTTTAGTTTGATTCAAAGCTTTCAATATGTCTTAATTATGACTCTTGCCCAATTGCCGGGATACTTTGCTGCTGCTTATTTGATTGAACGAACTGGGCGGAAATTTGTTTTAGTGACATTTTTAATTGGGACAGCGGTTAGCGCCTATTTCTTTGGAAATGCAGAAACATTGCCGCTATTGCTCACTTCAGGAATCTTTTTATCGTTCTTTAACCTTGGCGCATGGGGTGCTTTATATGCCTATTCACCAGAACACTATCCAACGGAAATTCGTGGAACAGGCACTGGTTTAGCGGCAGCATTTGGCAGGGTTGGCGGAATCTTAGGACCGTTACTTGTTGGATACTTAGTTGCAGCAGAGGTTTCGATTGATTCAATCTTCCTGATCTTTGGAATCGCGATTTTAATTGGTGCGTTAGCTGTTTTATTTTTAGGGGAAGAAACGAAGAAAAAAGAATTAGTATAATGGTTTTAAGAGATTAGATTAAGAGCTAATCTCTTTTTTTTCCGCTTTATTCATGGTAAAAAGAATAGTAAAGGAGGCGTTCACATGAATCAGGTTATTGAAACATTGCAAAATCATCGTTCAATAAGAAAGTTTGATGATAGAGCGTTAACAGATGAACAAATTCATACCATCATAAAAAGTGCACAAGCAGCATCTACATCAAGCTTTGTTCAAGCATACTCAATTATTGGTGTAAAAGATAAGCAGAAAAAGGCTCAGTTGGCTGAATTAGCAGGTGGTCAAACATATGTTGAAAATAATGGCCATTTCTTCATTTTTTGTGCTGATCTCTATCGTCATCAATTGATTGCAGAGAAATATGGACAAGATAATAAGGCTGTGTTAGAAAGTACAGAAAAATTCATGGTAGCTGTTATTGACGCTACACTTGCTGCACAAAATGCTGTGATTGCTGCCGAGTCAATGGGACTAGGGGCTGTGTATATCGGCGGCTTAAGGAATCAGCTAAATGAGGTATGTGACCTGATCAAAACGCCGCCACTCGTTCTGCCCCTCTTCGGCGTTGCGGTTGGGTACCCTGCCCATCAACCAGATCAAAAACAACGTTTACCACTTGAGCAAGTGTATCATGAGGATGTGTATCAGCAAGATAAGGACATGTATTTAGAACAACTAGAAAAATATGATCAAGATATCTCTCAGTATTATGACAAACGAACAAATGGGCAAAGAAAAGACACATGGACTGGGCAGATGGCAAGCATGCTATCTAAGCCAACGCGTATGTATATGAAGGAATTTGTAGCAAAGAAGGGTTTTAATAAACAGTAGAAATTCAGGTCTGATGATACATCAGGCTTTTTTTTTATTGCATGGCATGAAAAATAACGATTATCCGTCCAATATTTTACAAATATAGTATAATGCTTAAAAAGGAGAATTTTCCTGCAGTGGGCACCGTGGATCCCATTAACACCAAATATTGCGCTGACAAGTTTTGCTGTGACCTTCATGGTCGAGGGGTATTCGCGAGTGACAACAGGGAGACCAGTTTATTTTAAAAGGAAAAAGAGGGCGTTAAAAACAAAATCAAGTAAGGCGCATCCTGAAATGACAGATTTTACTCTCATTCATAAATCATAATGAATGAGAGATTGAGAAAAAGTGAGGGGCTCATTTTTGAAAAAAAATAAAAAAATGAGATGGTTGATTGGGATTAGCTTATTATTGCTCGTCACATCGATCATTTATAGCGTATTCCGTGATCGTGATCCATATAAATATTACACAGGTTTAGGAAGTGAACTTGCGATATCGCCTAATGATGAAAAGCTTGCTTTCTCTTATTTTCTCGATGGATTTGAAGCAATCTATATGGCTGATCCTGATGGAGGGAATGTAACTAAAATCAGTAAAGAAAACGAAGGCAGATTTCATACGCCGCGATTTTCTTCAGATGGGAAACAGCTCTTATTTTTATCAGCAGATCATGAAGGTATACAGACACTTATGATCATGAATGTGGATGGCAGCAAGAGCAAGCAAATATCGGACAATGATCTTCATATCATTGATGCGGTATTCTCGCCAACGGGTGAAATGATTTATTATATTGCCATGCCTGCCGAGGATTACAAAAAGGCGGAAGGGGAAACAAAGGAAGGCTACGATCTTTATATGATAGATCGTAATGGAGAAGAAGGCCGGCAGTTAACGAATAAGGATCATTTTACAATGAATGATCTTTCTATTTCCAAGGATGGAGCGGAAGTGTATTACAGTTTGTTTGATGGGAATATAGAACAGATTTATTCCTATCATATAGAGGAAAACAAAGAAGCAAAGGTGAAAGAGGGAATTAAGGGAGATATGTATGCTTCCGTGTTTTCTCCAGATAAACAATTTCTTATTTATACGGCAGTGACGGAAGAATCTAAAAATAGCTCTCTGTTCGAATATGAGTTATTTAGTAAAAGTCTTGAAACAAATGAAACAAAAAGGCTCACAAATTTAAAGGCAAATATTCAGTCGCCAGTCTTTTTTCATCACACGAATAAACTTGCATTTTTGGTGTACAAGAACTGGCCGAATGATCCTGCCGAATATCAGCTTATGACGGTTTCGATCAATGGCGGGGAACCAGAGTTCATCGACTTAAACCTCCCTGCTTCTGAAAAAAGTCATTGGCTGATGAAAACATTTGATTTCTTATTGAATGAAAAAGCGATTGCGGTTTATTATGTGTTACTTTTAGGAAGTATAACGGTTTCTTTACAAAGAAGGTCAGGGAGAGTGTTTCTGCCTGCGCTCATTAGTTTAGGTCTCGCAGTATTCGCTTTTATTGGCAGTTTTGTAATAGCTGCTATTATGAATCCGTGGGTTGGAATTGCTGTTGGCATGGTGGCAATTACGCTCTTTCTTTGTTCGCTTCTTTTAAACTTATTTGCTTTTATCATAAAACGATTTGTAAAACCGATTTAATTTTAATCATTAGGCTGCTCAATTCAAAATTGAGCGGTCTTTTTTTGGGGAAAAGTTGTCCACATCATTTATCATCACTTTTAAAGAAAATTATCAACAATATAATTTTTTCGTAAGAAAAAAGAGTGAAACACGACAAAAGTCCTGTGAATAACCTGTGAATAATGGGTAAAAGTACGAATATATATTGTGGCGAACGTTTGTGCCTACACAAAATGTGGATAGAAATTGTGGATATGTTGATAACTCCTGTGGATAAGATGTTGCTAACAGGTAAGGTGGGTTGTTAATATCTAAATTTTTACACAGAGATTGAAAAAAACGGTATAGAAAAATAAAGTTTTTAATAATGATCCTCCGGTTACCCACAATAAAAAATTACTTTTAGAGTTTAAGTGACACAAACTAGTTATGAATGGTGTCATTTCTTTTTACATAATCTAATAGGGAGAATGGAAAAAAGGACGTGTATGAATGATAGAAAAAACATACGAATGTATCATTATAGGGGCTGGAATTGCCGGTTTACAGGCTGCGATTCAGCTTGGAAGATATATGCATGATGTGCTGGTTATAGATAGTGAAAATGGAAGATCAAACTTATGCAGAGGCTATCATAATATGCTTGGCTGGCCTGATGGAGTAAGTGGGCAAACACTGCGGGATTTAGGCCGTAAACAAGCGAAGAGCTTAGATATCGAATTTATGAATGACCTTGTCATTGGAGCTGAAAAAAAAGACAAGCTTTTTTTGTTAAGGACGAAGCAAGGGAAGGAATTCCAAGCACGGACATTGCTGCTTTCAACAGGTATTAAGGATCGCATTCCGGAAATCAAGTATATCGAGCCTTGTTTAGGAATATCGATATACGTTTGCCCAGATTGTGACGGGTATGAAGTAAAGGATAAGCATGTCTTATTATTGGGATCTGGAAGTACTGGGGCAAATCTTGCGCTCACATTAACATATTGGACAAAGAACATAACATTTATTAATCATGATGCAAAACAGCTTGACGAGGCTTTACTACATAAGCTCGAACAAAATCAGATTCAAATCATCAATGAACAAATTGAGGAGATCATGACAGAAAATGAATCCATTTTTAAAGGGGTTATCTTAAAAAATGGACAAAGAGTGAGTGGTGATCGAGGGTTCATCGCCTTTGGCGGAAATGTTGTGCATTCTGAATTAGCCAGTCAATTAGGTGTCGAACGGCTGGAAAATAAACATATTGTTGTTAACCCGCGGACGAAGGAAACAAATGTTACAAATGTATGGGCAGCGGGCGATGTTGTTGCCCATTCAGAACAAGTAACGATCGCCATGGCAGATGGATGCCAAGCAGCCATTTGGATCCATAAACGGCTTCTAAAAGAAAGAGAGGATTCATGACTAGCTAAATATAAAATTTAATAGAAAGATCCTCTCAAAAATAAGATATAATGAGATGAGATTTGAAGAGATTGCAAATAATGGAATAGGTATTTTTATCACTGGAGGTAAAAAGCATGGCAGTATTAGTTTGTGGTGGAGCTGGATACATAGGGAGTCATACCGTATCAGAGCTTTTGGATCGTAATGAGGATGTCATTGTTGTTGATAATCTTCAAAAGGGACATAAACCAGCTGTTTTAGACGGCGCAAAGCTTTATTCAGGGGATTTACGTGATGAGGCTTTCCTAAAAAATGTTTTCCAAGAGAATGAGATTGAAGCTGTTATTCATTTTGCAGCGGATTCACTTGTAGGTGAAAGTGTTGAGCTTCCCCTTCAATATTATGAAAACAACGTTTACGGTACAATGTGCCTTTTAAAAGTAATGACGGAATATAATGTGAAGAAAATCGTCTTTTCTTCAACAGCAGCAACATATGGTGAAGCAGAAAATATTCCGATTTTAGAAACAGATCCAACAGTTCCAACAAATCCGTACGGTGAAACAAAGCTTGCAGTTGAAAAAATGCTGAAGTGGAGCAGGCAGGCGTACGGTCTTAACTATGTTGTCCTTCGTTACTTTAATGTAGCTGGTGCACATATGGAAGGGAAGCTTGGTGAAGATCATCAGCCAGAGACACATTTGATCCCAATTATTTTACAAGTAGCTTTAGGGAAGCGTGAAAAAATTATGATCTTTGGTGATGACTATCAAACAGCTGATGGCACATGTATCCGTGATTATATTCATGTTACAGACTTAGCAGATGCACATATTTTAGCAATTGAAAAGCTTCGCAAAGATAATAAAAGTGCAACATATAATCTAGGGAATGGAAATGGATTTTCTGTAAAAGAGGTTATTGAAACGGCTAGAGAAGTAACAGGACATCCGATTCCAGCTGAGATAGCACCGCGTCGTGCAGGTGACCCGGCGATATTAATCGCTTCATCAGAAAAGGCAATTAATGAGCTCGGCTGGAAACCTAAATATGCAGATCTTCACACGATGATCAAAAGTGCGTGGAACTGGTTCCAAAAAAATCCGAACGGCTATTTAAAATAAAAAATAAAATAGTTACAATAAAAATTGAATTTGCTAGTATAAGATATTTGTATAACGGGGATAATAGTAGTAATCCCCCCCTAATCTTTATATAATGTATGTGCCTCCTTACTTGTAAGGAGGTTTTTTTTTGCGGAAGGCATGAAAAACAACCCTTTAATTTCTACTAAAAATCATATAAAATAAAATTCATGTGTTAGATCATCTTACAAATTACTAGACATTTGGTAGGGTAGGGGAAACAATGAAAAGTGAAAAATTAAGGAGAGCTGAGATTAATCCATTATATCTTGGTATGACTGCATATATAAAAAAAATGAAGGGTGAAACGACATTTAAATCCAACTTAAACTATGTGGATTTGATGGTTTCAGCCATAGGCTGTCTATTGGCGATGAGTTTGATTAGTGTAATTGCCGTTTCTCTAGGGTATCCAATGGCACTTGGACCAATTGGTGCAAGTTGTCTATTAATCTTTGGAGCTCATAATGGCCCTTTTTCTCAACCTCGTCATATCATTGGCGGTCATTTCATTGCGACCTTTGCGTCACTCGCAATTTGGGATGTATTCGGAAAGAATTTTTTGACTATTGGGATAACTTTAGCGGTTGTTATTATTTTAATGATGGTTACAGGCACCATTCATCCTCCTGCTGCAGCTAGTGCCATTGTAGCGATGAATACAGGAGCTGGGTGGGGGTTTATCCTTTGTATGTTCATTTGCAGCCTTAGTTTAATTGTCATTTCATTGTTTTATAACAATTTGTTTCAATCAAGACAATATCCTAAATTTTGGTTATAAAAAAGAGGCGCCTTTAGGCAGCCTCTTTTCGTGTCTTTTGGTTAATGGGCGAAAATAACAACTTTTCCCTTATCTAATTCTTCTTCAAGTTTCTCAGCTTCAGGTTGGGTAACCCCTAATGAAGTCATTTTCGAGCGAAGCTCATCACCGCGAGAACGGAAAACGTTCGCCATCTTATCGAAGAGACCTTCTTCTTTCATGCCCACATTGCTTGTATCGGTATTTTCTGTTAAATGCTTTGAGCGAGCCGTATCATGTGCAAAAAGATAAATATCATCTTTGCTAAGTCCTTGTGCTTCAAGATTTCTAATTGTTTCTGTAGCTTGTACACCATTTTCTACAACAAAAGTTTTCATGAATCTTCATCTCCTTAGCGTTGATAGTTTACTATACCCGCCTCAAAGTTAATAAAACATGATAGGGGAAAATAAGAATGATTTATCATTATTTAAAAGGGAAATGGGTAAGAAGATTTTACCTATAAAAGTAGTGAACCAATTTGATAAAATGAAGAGGAGCTAGAGAAGAAAAATGTAGAAATGAATCGGTAAGCAAAAAGATTCGGACAAGATCATCTCTTTGTTTGCATTCAACTAGCGGGAGGCATATTGATGCAGGAATTCATTAAAAATGAGTGGTCAACATTATTAAATGGCCAATTTGAAAAGCCATATTTTAAACAGCTTATAGAATTTATAAACGATGAATATAACGAAGGCATCATCTTTCCTAAAAGAGAGCATATTTTTGAAGCACTGAACAAAACATCCTATCAATCTGTTAAAGCAGTTATTTTAGGTCAAGATCCATATCACGGTGACGGCCAAGCACAAGGATTAAGCTTTTCCGTTCAGCCGCATATGAAGCTTCCGCCTTCGCTACGAAATATTTTTATCGAGCTAAAAGAAGATCTGGGCTGTGACACACCGCAACATGGCTCGTTATTGAAATGGGCTGATGAAGGCGTATTATTATTAAATACAGTACTGACAGTAAAAAAAGGGATGGCTAATTCTCATAAAGGTAAAGGCTGGGAACACTTTACAGATGAAATCATTACATTGTTAAATAAACGTGACAAACCAATTGTGTTTATTTTATGGGGGAAACATGCAGGTGAGAAGAAGTCTTTCATCACATCTCCACAGCATCTAATCATCGAATCATCACATCCGAGTCCATTCTCAGCTAGAAAGGGTTTTTTCGGAAGCAAGCCATTTTCTAAAACAAATGATTTTTTAAAGCAACATCATATGGAGGAAATTAATTGGTGCTTAGATGAGTTTCCGTTTCATGAAAAGGAGTTAAACTAGGTGCAAGAGGCAACAGTAAACTGCGTAAAGTGTCAGCATTTCTATGTCACGTGGGATCCAAAGTTTCCGAATGGTTGCCGGGCGTATAGATTCAAATCATCAAGCAGACCTTCCATCATGGTAAAAAAATCATCTGGAACCGCCTGTCTGAACTATAAACAAAAGGCAAACAAGACTTAAAGGAGGGTATAAATATGAATATACATGTATCAAAGCTCCTTCAAAAAATGGAGGAGGAATTACTCAAAGCAAAACATAGTCAATCAGATAAAGAACTAAGAGAAAAACTTGTTGTGATTCAGTCATTATGTGAAGTCATTTTAGATGAAAAGTCAAGCTCGTTGCAGATTCCTTCATCTCCTGCAAATGAAATGAATCAAACGGAACTTCGAAAAATGATGGGGAATCTTTCAATCAAGAAACAACCATCCATTTCATCTAGTCCTTATAAGGAAGAAGATGCAAATGGTGATTCGCTTTTTGATTTTTAACAGCGGATGTGTTCAATGAATCAGTCAATATACTTCAAAATGGTTACGAAATCGTCATAAATTCTGGTTGTAATAGGTTGAAAGAAAATGATAGTGCGATAAGATGGAAGAGTAATAAATAAGGGAGGTGTTGTGGTATATGAAGCTTTTTCTTATTTTAGGTGCAATAAATGCCTTTTTAGCGGTTGCATTAGGGGCGTTTGGTGCACATGGATTAGAAGGGAAGATTCCTGAAAAATACATAAAAACGTGGCAAACAGGTGTAACCTATCAAATGTTCCATGCAGGTGGTTTATTTATCGTAGCTTTTTTAGCAGATAAATTGGCGAATGTTGGATTATTAACAACAGCTGGATGGTTATTTTTAGCGGGAATTATCTTATTTTCAGGTAGTTTATACGTATTGAGTGTGACACAAATCAGTATACTAGGGGCGATTACTCCGCTAGGAGGCCTCGCATTTTTGGGCGGCTGGCTGCTTCTAGGCTATGTAGCAATACGTTATTTATAAAGCGAGACTTCTATCAGTGGGGGGGTCTTCATCCCCCATTGACAGTTAGAGAGACTTATCACGCACAATACGCCACATCGTGTGGCTTCGCCTGACTCGGACGTCAATCGCTCGTCAGATCTTTACGGGCAGTTATCTCCCACTTATCTTCTTTGCTTCTCTCGAATCTTGAAGTGGGAGTTTTACTGCCCGTTAAGGTGGGATAAAAATTGGGATTGGCTGACTCTTTCTAAGGAGTCAGCCAATATGTTTATCTCGGCGGATAGACAGCTAGTGTATTTTGCGGGAAATAGTTAATCTCTTCATCAAATGTTACATAATCTAAATAAACCATTAATAATAAGTAGCGCATGCCTGTTTGCGGATCACTTAAAATAAGGTGATCACGTCCAGCTGCCTCTATCACACCTTTAATCACCTTTGCATTCCACTCGCGATTGCCTTCAAACGTCAAATAAACGGTTGCGGTTTTGCCGCGATTTAAACGTAGAATATTTTCGATATAAGATTCTTCTAAAGGCAACATGCCATTTTGTGCTGTACCTGGAGGCTGTCCAGTAGGTTGAGTACCTGGAAGGTAGGTTGGAGCATATTGTCCTGGATATGTAGGATATCCTGCTCCTGGCTGCATTGGAAATTGTTGAGCACCTTGTACACCTTGAAAACTTGGCATCCCCTGCATGCCAGGCATCCCTTGCATACCAGGAAGTCCCTGCATACCAGGCATTCCTTGCATCCCTTGCATGTCAGCGCCGTAAGGTTGAGATTGCACTTTTTTGTTGTTTGCCATTAATAAAACCTCCTAAATGAAAAATGGAATAATCAGCTAAGAAGACAATCTGCATAGACAGCAAGCTGATAAAAAGAGTTTTTAAATCCTCCTGGACATAACGGTTGTCACGAACAAATTAAAACAGTTTTATTACTATTTTCGTAAGATGAATAGGGAAAACTTCATTCATACTTTGCTCAATTATACGTATGTACGGGGAAAACAACTTATGACTTTTGGTGGAAAATAACAGAGGAGATATAAATATGCTAAATCTTACATTCGAAGAAATAACAGAAGAGCTGCTAAGCATCGCGCAAAAGATTGTAAATTCAAACATTGAGTATAATCTGTTAGAAAACGGCCGAGAAATTCGATCATTAGAGGAACTGAAGGATGAATTTCTAAATCCGCTGACAAGAAGCGTATTCATAAAACGAGATGAAACGTACATTGGTGTCATGGATTACTTGGACGAAAATCCAAATGATCACTATCCATGGTTAGGCCTGTTAATGATTGACCTTGAAGTTCAAGGAAGGGGTTATGCAAAACAAGCCTATCAACAATATGAAAAGGAAATGATCAATTTAGGAAAAACGGCGGTGCGCCTTGGGGTTTTAAAAGGAAATAAGAAAGCAAAACAATTTTGGGAATCAATTGGCTTTGTCTTTTATGAAACAAAGCCATATAAAGAAGATAGACAAGTAGATTGTTATGAAAAAGAGCTGAAAAAATAGACGTTACCGGGTTTGAGGGGTAACGTCTGTTTTCCTTTAAAAGGAAAGAAAAGAAATTATTGTACTTTGTTTTTGTGTCTAGCTCCAGCGCTAGCTCCGAAGCATAGGACGTGCAAGTGCAGTCAATGCGACAGGACGTCGCGTTTTTGACTGCCTCGAGTCATAAGCCACTCCATAATTGAAGGCAAAGTACGCCTTCTATTATGGACCGTCTTATGCTTGTCGGAGCTGAACAAGGCGCTTGCGCTTTTCTAATTGTCTAGCTCCAGCGCCTAGACCCTCGAGGTCACAAGCCAATCAGGAATTGAAGGAAAATACACCTTCTATTCCTGATCGTCTTGTGCTTGTCGGGTCTGAACAGGCGCTCACGCTTTTCTTAGTTCACATAAAGGAAAGAGTGAAGTTTTGAAGCGCTTAAAAGGTTTCCGACAAAGAATGAACCGAATTCTCCGTAGCGTGCACTTACTTCATCAAAGCGCATTTCATAAACAAGCTTTTTGAATTGAAGGACATCATCAGAGAAAAGCGTTACACCCCACTCATAATCATCAAAGCCGACAGAGCCAGTAATAATTTGTTTCACTTTGCCTGCATATGAACGACCGATTAAACCGTGACTCTTCATTAAGTTACGGCGCTCTTCCATTGATAGTGAGTACCAGTTATCATTGCCTTGACGGCGTTTATCCATAGGATAGAAGCAAGAATACTTTGCTTGTGGCAGCTTTGGATATAATCTAGAGCGAACATGCGGGTTTTGATATGGATCTTCATTGCTTTCACCAGCCAAATAATTGCTAAGCTCAACAACAGAAACATAAGAATAAGTAGGAATTGTAAATTCAGCTAGCTTCGTTTTATTGAACTCAAGCTCAATTTCATTAAGTTCCTCCATTGTTGGACGTAAGATCATCATCATAAAATCTGCTTTTTGACCAACGATGGAATAAAGGGCATGGCTGCCTTGCTCTTCATTCTCTGTCACATTCCACTTTTCAAGTAAACCTAAAAACTCATGGATCGCTGCTTGGCGCTCATCACTTGTTAATAGCTTCCATGCTGACCAATCAATTGAGCGGAAATCATGCAAGCAATACCAACCATCTAGTGTTTGTGCTGCTTCACTCATATCTATTCACTCCTATATGATAAATTCGTTATGTACATTTTAACTATATCATAATTTGTCCATTCGACTAAATGAATTAAACGTGAACAAAAACTAAGGAAAACAAGAAAAAAGATTTGGATAAATTGATAAATAAAGCGCATGTTAACAAATTGGAAAGAAAAATAGCCAACAGGTCAGTTATGAAAATCTGCCGAGTTTGTGAAAGATCAGTTTTCAGTCTATTCTGAAAGTATAAACTTTTAAATGAAAGCGTTTAAGTGTAACCTGTATTGTTTGAAATTACCACTAAGTGGAGTATTCTAGAGGAAGAAGTACACATATTAAGAAAGTTAAGGTATTTTAAACTTCATTTTGTGACTGGCTAAAGCTTATGAGCTACTAAGGTGCTTTTACATTTCTTATTTCAAGGAGGTTTTTTTGTGTCAGATTTATTTTCGGCATTAAAGGAAAAAGTGAGCGGACAACAGATTAAAATTGTTTTCCCGGAAGGATTAGATGAACGTATTTTAACAGCTGTTAGCCGACTGGCTAGTGAAGGGGTTCTTCAACCAATTTTGATCGGTAACGAACAAGAAGTAACAAATAAGGCTAAGGGTTTAGATCTAAGCTTAGATGGAGTAGAAATTTACGATCCTCATAACTATCCGCAAATGGACGAGCTTGTTGCTTCATTTGTTGAAAGACGTAAAGGAAAAGCAACAGAAGAGGATGCACGTAAAATTCTTTTAGATGAAAACTATTTTGGAACTATGCTAGTTCATCTTGAAAAAGCACAAGGTCTTGTAAGTGGTGCGGCACATTCTACTGCTGATACTGTACGCCCTGCTTTACAAATTATTAAAACAAAAGAAGGCATTAAAAAGACTTCTGGTGTGTTTATCATGGTTCGCGACGATGAGAAATATGTGTTCGCAGATTGTGCCATTAATATTGCTCCAGACAGCCAGGATCTTGCTGAAATCGCGATCGCTAGTGCAAAAACGGCAGACATGTTTGATATCGAGCCGCGCGTTGCGATGCTAAGCTTTTCAACAAAGGGTTCTGCAAAATCTCCTGAAACAGAAAAAGTTTCAGAAGCAGTTAAAATTGCAAAAGAACTTGCTCCAGACCTAGTATTAGATGGTGAATTCCAATTTGACGCGGCGTTTGTTCCTTCAGTTGCTGAAAAGAAAGCTCCAGACTCAGTAATAAAAGGAAATGCAAATGTATTCGTATTCCCGAGCCTTGAAGCAGGAAACATTGGCTATAAAATCGCCCAACGCTTAGGTAATTTTGAAGCAGTAGGTCCAATCCTTCAAGGATTAAATAAACCAGTTAATGACTTATCACGTGGTTGTAATGCAGAAGACGTATATAAGTTAGCATTAATTACAGCTGCACAAGTATAATGAAACAAGCTTCGATTTTTATAATCGGAGCTTTTTATTATGCAATAATATTATTTATAAGATAAGTAAACCTTATTTTTAGGGAAGTGTTTTTAAATTATTGTATAAAGAGGGATAAAAGATGAGTAAGATCGAAGTAATTGTTTTAAATGAGGAAGATGCTAAAATGGCTGAAGCGTACGGAGCTGACCGCCTTGAATTGGTTTCTGCCATAAGTGAAGGGGGATTGACCCCGAGTTATGGAACGATTAAGAGAGTTACCAATAGTGTCAATATACCAGTAATGGTGATGATTCGCCCTCATAGCTTTTCCTTCGTCTATCGGAAGGAAGAATGGAAAGTGATAAGGGAGGATATCAAGGTTGCTAGAGAACTGGGTGCAGCAGGGATCGTATTCGGGGCATTAACAGAAGAAAAATCAGTGGATTTCGAACTTCTATCAATGGTAGTAGAAGAGGCAAGTGGCCTATCTGTTACCTTTCATCGTGCCATTGATGAAACGAATCCATTAAAACACTATCATGAACTTTGCAGGTCTCCATATTCAATTGATAGAGTGTTAACCTCTGGCGGCAAACCAACCGTCATTGAGGGAGTAGACATCTTACATCAATTGGTTCAGGAATCGATTGGTACTGAAAAGCCTGGCATTCTTCCTGGTTCAGGCCTTACAATAAACAATATTGAAATGGTTCATCAGAGGCTGCAAGCTGAAGAATATCACTTTGGCTCAGGACTCCGAAAAGAAAGAGATTTTCGGAATGCAATTGATGGGGAAGTTCTTCAAAAGGTCAAAACAATTGTGAGCAAAAGGTAAGTGTGACAGCTGCAACTCGTGCAAAGCCATCTCCAAAAAAGGTGCGGAAAAACGCTAAGTAGTTCAGATAATGTGAAGGTAGTGTAAAATCGTAAAGGTTTTACACTTTGTTTTTGCCCAGCTTATCGTACTGGTTTTTCATAGAATGAATGCAACACCTGTTATCATTTTTCACCTGTAGAATGTCCCTGCATTCCATTCTCTTCCTGTTCTCATGGTATGGAAGTGATATATAATAGTAAAAGGAAAAAAACGTTAAGAACAAGGGAGTACTAAGTATGGACCTTTTATCATCAACCACATTAATCACTCAACCGCAATGGCGGGTCATTGATCAATCAAGTTTAGGACCTCAGTTTGATGCAAAGCATTCGTTTGCGATTGATGATACATTATGTGCCAGTGTAGGAAAGCAAAAATCACCAGCAACAGTAAGAACTTGGGTGCATCACAATACGATTGTACTAGGAATTCAAGATACAAAGCTGCCGTTTCTCGAAGAAGGAGTGAATTTCTTAAAGAATCTTGGCTATCGTGTGATTGTCAGAAACTCTGGAGGACTTGCAGTTGTTTTAGATAAGGATGTATTAAATATCTCGCTCATTTTCCCAGATACAGAAAAAGGCATTGATATCAATCGCGGCTATGATGCGATGCTAGATTTAATTAGGAAGATGCTGAAGGAACATGGCGGACAGATTGAAGCACGTGAAATCGTCGGATCCTATTGCCCAGGGAGTTATGATCTAAGTATCAATGGAAAGAAATTTGCCGGGATATCTCAACGTCGATTGCGCGGCGGGATTGCTGTACAAATCTATCTTTGTGTTAGAGGAAGCGGGGAAGAGCGGGCAGATTTGATCCGTCAATTTTATGACATCTCATTAAAAAATGAACAAACGAAATTTATCTTTCCAACGATAAAACCGGAAACAATGTCATCATTAAGTGATTTGCTGCATAGTGACCTTTCAGTTGAAACGATGATGTTTGAGCTATTAACGACGTTGAAGGAGAATAGCCAGCAATTAATTCCTTCTTCCTTAACAGCAGAGGAACAGCTTCTTTTTCAGCAAAACTTAGTTAGAATGAACGATCGAAACGATAAAGTGTTCAAGCAGTTTCGTAATGAATGATAGTTGTGCATGCTTTTTATAGGAATCTCTTTTATTTTACTATTCTTAGAGCTATGAAGGCCAAAAATAGGTTGGGCAACAAGGAAAGAGTCCGTCATCAGAGTTATGAAGGCCAAAAATAGATTGGACAACAAGGAAAAGGGTCGTCATCAGAGTTATGAAGACCAAAAATAGGTTGGGCATGAAGAAAAGGGTCGTCATCAGAGCTATGAAGACCAAAAATAGGTTGGTCAACAAGGAAAAGGGTCGTCATCAGAGTTATGAAGACCAAAAATAGGTTGGTCAACAAGGAAAAGGGTCGTCATCAGAGTTATGAAGACCAAAAATAGGTTGGGCAACAAGGAAAAGGGTCGTCATCAGGGTTATGAAGACCAAAAATAGGTTGGTCAACAAGGAAAAGGGTCGTCATCAGAGTTATGAAGACCAAAAATAGATTGGGCAACAAGGAAAAGGGTCGTCATCAGAGCTATGAAGACCAAAAATAGGTTGGTCAACAAGGAAAAGGGTCGTCATCAGAGTTATGAAGACCAAAAATAGGTTGGGCAACAAGGAAAAGGGTCGTCATCAGAGCTATGAAGACCAAAAATACGTTGGTCAACAAGGAAAAGGGTCGTCATCAGAGTTATGAAGACCAAAAATAGGTTAGGCAACAAGGAAAGAGTCCGTCATCAGAGTTATGAAGGCCAAAAATAGCTTGGGCAACAAGGAAAGAGTCCATCATCACAGCTATGAAGGAAAGGACCCTTATTTTTTCTGAAATGATTAACCTGAACGTTTGAAACAGCAAAGATCATGAAAGAAGAGAGGTCTAACTTAGTTAGATCTCTCTCCCATTTCTAGTCTATCTAGTATTCTTCTTTTCCGGTAAAGCATAATACCTGTTTCAGCTAAATCGTGAATCATTGAGCGATTTGTTATGGCTCCGAACACCATTCCTGCAATGGGGACCATTTGAAGAAGTTTTTTCCATCCAAATTGATCACGGTATGTGAAGACAACCTCGCGCCATCCTTGCAACTGGGAGATCATTTCTTGGTTTGTTGATTGACCTCTTGTATAAAATGTCGATAATTCATTTAAAATGGCTTGTTTCCCAACAATATCAGCTGATGAAAATTGCAGACATTTAACGATGAAAATCCGCTCTTCGCGATCTTTTGGGTCATAACCATAAGTGATGGCAATTTCCTGGAGTGTTTTTAATGAAAGGCCAAGTATAACTGGAATATCCACCGCTAATGTGAAAATTCCGCCGATCCCTGTTGTTGCTCCTTGTACAGTTGCTAGCTTGCTTCGTGTCGATTTCAACTCTTCACCAACGGCATCCATTGTAGTCAATGGAAGTGAGGAGACATCGGAAATGATCAAATCTTCATTTTGCGAATGCTTACGGAGTTTGGTTAAAATCAATTTTTCTTGTGTTAAATATTGTCCGCCTGTTTGGACAAATTGCCCAAGCTCATCTAGTAATAAACCAATTTTCTTTTGAATAAAAGCAGGAGTTATCTTATCTAATAGCTTAAAAGGGAGGCGGCCAAGTTTTTCCCAAAACCAAAGTCCCTTTTGATCCTTCTCCCATTTTTCAATAACGTGTAATTCTGTTTGTAACCATTCCTTCGTTTCCACATCATTCCAACTTTCATATGTTAGTAATAGCAGATGATTGTTTTATGTCTTAACTATACATGTTCTACGGTCTTCAAATAAAAAAGTTTCAAAATGGGAAGGTTTCTGTCTCAAATCATAGAATTTGTATGCAAAAGAAAAAGACGCGGGAAGCTCCACGTCTTTTTACTCAGCCATTTTTTCTAAGTTTCCGTTTCGATCCATTTTAAAGGTAGTCGCGGAAGTGCGATCTTCCTCATCAAATAAGACTAGCTTTCTTGCGCGATTCATAATTTTCATCAATGTTTCATAGTCTTCTTGAACAGTAACGGTATCTTGTTCAAGTCTCTCAACCTTTTTCGTTAATTCTTCATTTTGCTTAGAAAGTTCTTGATTTTCACGTTTTAACCGTTTGTTTTCACTCATTAACGCCTCTGAATGCTCGTTAGATGATTTATAAGAATGCAAGAATGAAATAACTTGCTCCATCGTCAATCTATTAGGTGAACCATATGCTTGAGTCATTCCTTGTGCAGGAACTATGCTTACTTCTTGTGCTTGTTTTGGTAAGTTTGCAGAAACGGTAACATCTTCATCAGCAGGCATCACTTCAGCCATATGACTCTCTAAAGCTGACATCATCGTAAGCTCTTCTTGCTCATCAAAATCAATAGTAGGTACGTCTGGAGAGTATAAAAGCTGTTTCTTAACTGGTTGTCCTTTTCCTAACGCACGCATTCTTTGTTTTCGCTGTTTTTTAGCAAGCTGAAGTGCTTTTTCATAGTCATGTCGTACAACAGCATTCCAGCGAAAGCCACATGCAGCAGAAGTTCGATTCAGCTTATCTCCTACTTCTTCAAAGGCGTTTAATTGGGTACTGCCTTCACGGACATGTCTTAACACCGTTTCAGCTAGTAATAAATCATTCTCTTCAGACCAAGCATCTTGTCTTTGTTTCATCATATTTCCAACTCCCTATAGCATGAAATATTTTTACATTTACTGTTAATAACATGGACAAATTCCTAAAGTTTTATACAAGGTTCTTAAGAGGATAGTAGTTTTTTCTTTTTGAGGGGGAAAAATAACGAATTTTTCACCTTTTAGTGAACAATCTATCTTTTATTTTTCCAATCTACTATGTATGGAAAAACCATCCAGTGGTGGAAGTGAAATATGAAGACGATGACTTAAGCGAACTTGCAATGATTGGTGAGAAGCGGTAAAATATCTTTTAGCTAAAAAGCATCGTACTCCTTTTATAAAGTAGATTAAAGACTCTTATTTTGGGAAAAAATGAATAAAATCTTTCGGTTTTTATATAAGTTGAAAACAACTGTCATCACCATTGTTAAAAGTATGCAAGGGTGATTTTTTAATTGTCTTCTAGCCCATGTATTTTTGTTGTAAAACGAAGAAATTTGTCGAATAAAAGATCTGTTTTTATGGAGTTTTAAGTAGGGTTTTCGGTGTTCATGTCGAATAGATATCGTTACAATATAGAAATAAAAAGATAAGTCAGAACGGAAGAGGGAAGACAATGGAAAATGGAAAATTGTCTGAGGAAAAGGTATTTAAAGATCCCGTTCATCGTTATATCCATGTACGAGATAAGCTTATTTGGGATCTGATTGGAACGAAGGAATTTCAACGATTAAGAAGAATTCGCCAATTAGGAACAACGTATTTAACGTTTCATGGTGCAGAGCATAGTCGCTTTAATCATTCTTTAGGTGTGTATGAAATTATTCGCCGTATTGTGGATGATGTCTTTAAAGGACGTCCAGAATGGAATGATGATGAGCGATTATTGTGTCTATGTGCAGCACTGTTGCATGATTTAGGCCATGGACCGTTTTCACATTCCTTTGAAAAAGTGTTCCATCTAGATCATGAAGATTTTACACAAGCGATTATTCTTGGCGAGACAGAAGTTCATTCGGTGTTAAAACAGGTCGACAACGATTTTCCGAAGAAGGTTGCCGAGGTTATTGCAAAAACATATGAAAATAAGCAGGTTGTTAGTTTAATTTCCAGCCAGATTGATGCAGATCGTATGGATTATTTGCAGCGCGATGCCTATTATACAGGTGTCAGCTATGGACATTTTGATATGGAACGGATTTTACGGGTGATGCGTCCCCGTGAAGATCAAGTTGTCATAAAAAGCAGCGGAATGCATGCGGTAGAGGATTATATTATGAGCCGCTATCAAATGTATTGGCAGGTATATTTTCACCCTGTGACACGAAGTGCGGAAGTTATTCTCACAAAAATCCTTCATCGGGCAAAACAACTGCATAAGGAATTTTACTCCTTTAAACATAATCCTATTCATTTTTATTCGATGTTTGAAGATGAACTGACATTAGAAGATTACTTGAAATTAGATGAATCGGTTATTTTGTATTATTTTCAAGCGTGGGAAGATGAGGAAGATCCGATCTTAAGTGATTTATGTAGAAGGTTTATGAATCGTCAACTGTTTAAATATGTTGAATTTAATCCTAATGAACAAATGATGACATTAATGGAACTGACAACATTATTTAAAAAAGCTGGTATTGATCCGGACTATTACTTAGTTGTCGATTCTTCTTCAGACCTGCCATACGACTTTTATCGACCAGGTGAAGAAGAAGAACGGCTTCCAATCCACTTACTTATGTCAAATGGTGATCTGCGTGAATTATCGAGACAATCAGAAATCGTTGACGCCATCTCTGGAAAAAGAAGGACAGATCATAAATTATATTTCCCGCTGGATATCCTGCAGGATTTCTCAACGAAACGATCAGCAAAAAAGAAAATACTTGAACTATTAAAGATTTCTAAATAGAAAAGCGCCTGTTAACATGACCTGTGCGATGGGGAGAGGTGCTTTTTCCCGACAGAAAAAGAGGATAAAGAAAGAGTTAGGAGATGACGGGGCATTGATGAAAGAACATGCTAAGTTGATGAAGGTTATCTCATCAGCTGGTGAAATCATTGGTCGGAAAAAACTGCAAAAAATGATTTATATCGCAAAAAAGGTAAACCTGCCTTTTTATGAAAAATATAATTTTCACTTTTATGGACCGTATTCAGAGGAGCTGACACTCCGGATTGAAGAGCTTTGTAACTTAGGATTTATTCATGAAGTTCATGAGAAAAAAGGCGGTTATTTTCAATATCGTTATTCGTTAACAGATAATGGGAGCGAGTTTTTAGGGCATTATGATCTAGATATGCCTCCTCTTAAAGATTGTATCCTTGATTTAAATGAGCAGAGCTCAAGGTTTTTAGAACTTGTTTCAACTGTTTTATATTTTGAAGGGTTAGCGCAAGAAGAGGTAAAAGAAAAAGTATTTACATTAAAAAGTAAGCAGCGTTATACAGAAGAAGAAGTTTTAGAAGCGTATAACTATATCGAAAAAATTAGAGGATTAGTAGAAGAAGAGCCCGCCGATCAATAAAGGCGAGCTCTTTTTTCTTACCCTGATAGTTTTATTGATCACTTAAGCGCTTTCCATTAACCGCATAGTGATTTTTGCTCATTTCTTCAATGAAAACAGCGATTTTTTCAGATGGTGCACCAGTTGTTTCAGAGACAGCAGCAGTTACTTTTTCAACTAATGCTCTTTTTTGCTCCTCTGTTCGACCCTCTAGCATTTTAACTGTTACATATGGCATTGTTCAGTTCTCCTTTTATATAAGTTTTGGCTTCATGCTGATATAATATTTGTAAATATAGCCTGTAAATATAGTATACTTTAATCGAAAATGAATTGCATTACATGGTAAGCTTTTAGTGAGTAGTACATGTTCGTTTGATTTTATTCGTCTAAAGGAGAGAGAGATGGACAATTTAAATATAAGTAACTTTTTAGCTTTTCCATTAGAAGTGATACCATATGTTATCATTACGTTAATTGTCGCATTTACTTGCCACGAATTTGCCCATGCCTATGTCGCATATAAATTCGGTGATCCGACTGCCGAGAGACAGGGGAGATTAACGCTTAATCCTTTGGCACATTTAGACCCATTTGGTACACTGCTTATTTTTATAGCAGGATTTGGATGGGCAAGACCTGTTCCGGTTAATCGTTATTTTTTTAAACGTCCTCGTTTAGCAGGTGTGCTCGTTTCTGTCGCAGGCCCTTTAAGTAATTTAGTCCTTGCTTTCCTTGGGACGGCCATTTCGTTTATTTTGGCAGCAACAAATATGCTGTCAGCAATTCCAGAAAACTATGGGAATAGTATGCTGCAATTTTTCGATCTTTTCGTATCACTGAATGTCATGCTGTTTATATTTAATCTGCTCCCGTTTCCGCCGCTGGATGGTTACCGCATTATAGAGGATCTTTCACCGGCAAATGTTAGGGCGAAGCTGACACAATATGAGAGCTATGGCATGATTATTTTTCTGATCCTAGTGATTACACCTCTTGATCGTTACATAATCCACCCTATTTTTGATGTCGGTGGAACAGCTGTGATGAACCTATTTTATTTTTTATTAAGTCCAATTATAGGATAGTTGATGAAGGAGGATAAAGAATGGAACAAGATAAAAAGAAAAAAAGTATCGGGTTTAATATTATAAAAAGTGATCCAACTGATGGGCATAAGGGCTTTGGTGTGGGCGCACTTAGCCTTGATAATGTGTCACCAGTCTTTATTGATGTCGAAGAAGGAGAAGCATTCGTTGATATCGGTGCCATGCATGCTAGAAGTGTTGTTGAAAAAGGTATTAAATTCCTTAAAACGAAAGAAGAAGTTCCTAATGGAAAACCTTATTGGCTTGTATGGGTAACAATTGACCGAAAGTTAGAAGGGCCGTATTATGCTGGTGTGGCTGCGTGTGAAATGACGGTTGACCGTTCGATCAGAAGAGGGTATAAATCACTTCCAGAGCATGTAAATCGCATGGATAAATCAATGAAGCGCCATATCATCGTTGATCATATGGATGAACGTTCAAAAAAAATCCTTGCAGATTACTTAAAAAAGCATGACAAAGGCATGTGGGAGCTTTCTGAACAAAAATTAAAGGATGATCTCAACACAATGTAAATATGTCTGAATTGTGACGGTTTTGTGAATAAATTGGTAAAATCTTGTGATTTTTGCGTAAAATTAGTAGACTAGGTATACAGTTTTTTTATAAAACTAGGACATAAAAAACCCCGAACAGAGATGTTCGGGGTTTTTTACTGTTAAGAGTACTATGGCATGCATGTCGGGGATGTTCAAGGCGCTTCCGCTTTAGTATCAATCCCACCATTTAAACAGCTTATCAAACAAACTATCTTCTTTTTGTTTAGATTCCTTTTCTTTAGGCATTTCCGTGCTATGTTCTGTACAATATTCTGTTGGTTCAGTGCCTTCAACATAATAGGTTAGCCGTTTTTCGGGGCATTCCTTTGTAGCGAGTTTTCCGCTGGCAGGATTAATGTATACCCCGACAAGACCGTCTGGAGGGCGGAATGCCTTTACAGATTCATCCTCCAATGCCTTTTCCATAAAACGAGCCCAGATCGTTTTTGAATAGCCTCGTTCTTGGACGAGATCAATTGATTTCCCTTTATCATAACCTGTCCAAACACCTGCAACGATTTGTGGGGAAAAACCAATCATCCAGCTGTCTGTTGACGTTGAGCCTGATTTTCCTGCGTAGTCCCTTGTTAAGGTATTCGCAATACTTTGTCCTGTAACAGACGTGTATCCATTTAACTTTGGATCGAACATACCTGTCATCATATGTGTTGTGACAAACGCAGCTTGCTCATTTAAAATTTGTTCCTTATTCTTTTCAGCTTTATAGATAACGTCACCATTCGCAGCTTCAACCTTCGTAACAAACGCAGGCTCAATTTTTTTTCCGCCATTTCCTAACATTCCATAGGCATTTACAATATCAACTAACCGAATTGGTGATGTGCCCAACGCTGCTGAAGGGACTTTCTTAATTTTCGTATCCAGCCCAAACTGTTCTCCAGATTTGACGAGCTTATCCATACCAAGGAACATATGTGTTTTCACTGCATAAATGTTATCAGACAATGCAATGGCTTGGAGCATGGTGATAAAGTCATTCGCATAATAGTCATTATAGTTGCTTGGTTTATACGTGGCCTTTCCATCATCATATGAGAATGTTGTTGGTTCACTCATCATCTCTGTAGAAGGTGTAAAGCCATTGTTTATAGCTGTATAATATAATAATGGTTTGATCGTTGAACCTGGCTGTCTTTTAGCTTGTGTCGCCCTGTTAAACGGACTTTTTTCATAATCACGTCCACCGATTAATGCTTTCACATACCCTGTTTTTGGATCCATTGCGACAAAACCAGCTTGTATATCTGATTTTTTTTCAATAGAGGAAGCGACAATTTCTTCTGCGATTTTTTGCATGTCAGGATCCAATGTCGTATAAATTTTTAGCCCCTTTGTTTTGAGAATATCCTCGTCCATTTGTAAGTCCATTGCTAACGAACTCATAACAGCATCTTGAAAATAGGGAGCCATTCCTTTTTGGACCTTTTCTTCCTTCGTTGTATAGACAAGTTTTTCACGTAAGGCACCATCTAACTGCTTCTCTGTAATATAGCCCTCATTTGCCATCATTTTTAAAATAATCGTTTGGCGCTCTTTCGCTTTTTCTTGATTGATATATGGAGAATAAAGATTTGGTCCCTTCGGAATACCTGCAAGCATCGAGGCTTCAGCTAATGTTAATTGACTGGCATTTTTACCAAAGTAGTAATTAGCTGCAGCCTCGATCCCATAAACACCATGACCATAAAAAATTGTGTTTAAATACCCCTCTAAGATCTCGTCCTTGCTATAATTTTGCTCAAGACGAATTGTATAAAATGCCTCCATCGCCTTTCGCTGCCACGTCTTTTCATGCTGCAAAAACAAATTACGAGCATATTGCTGTGTAATCGTACTTGCACCCTGAACCTTAGCCATCGCCCGCAAATCGGCCAATGCAGCACCTGCAATTCGTTTATAATCAAAACCATGGTGATCATAAAAGCTCCTGTCCTCAATCGCGATAGTAGCTTGCAGAACATGTTCAGAGATATCATCAAGATTTACCCAATACCGTTTTTGACCATTATGCAATTCCCCAATCTTTGACCCGTCACTTGCATAAATAATCGTTGATTGTGGAACTGTTAAAGAAGGTGGTCCTTGCCATTTTGCATACAAAACAATACTAAGAACGACCGTGGAAAAAAAGATCAATAATAGCAAACTAATAAATGTTATTGCGCGGATTGTTTTTAACGTAATTCGTATACGCCTTGGTGTGATCACATCCATTTGGCTCACCTCCAACTTTTAAAAATAGAAAGCATAGCTCTACTGTAAAATATACAGAGCTAGGCAAAAATAACTCCGAACTTTAAGATATTAGCCATTATGGGTTCTTTTTAAGCATTTTAAACATTTTGATCAAAAGTCATAAACTTTTTTCTTGATTTTTTGCTAGATTTATCTATAGTTTTAAAAGGATATAAAGAAAAGCGGAGGCGCCTCGAACAGGTCCGACAAGCATAAGACGCTTTCCGAATAGAAGGTGTACTTTACCTTCAATTCGGAAAGTGGCTTATGACTCGAGGACCTAGGCGCTGGAGCTAGACACAAAACTAAGTACAACTGTCTTATTTCGAGCTTTTGTATAAGACTCTAAACATTTTCAAAGAATAATAAAAGCTAAATACAAACATTTCTCTACTTGGGTTTGACCCGCAAGTGTTTGGATAAATGTATAGTAGAAAGCTGAAAGGATGGTAAAAAAATGAGTGAATTATGGTACACAGAAAAACAAACGAAGAATTTTGGGATTACATTAAAAATTAAACAGACGTTACATACAGAACAAACAGATTTTCAGTATTTAGAAATGGTTGAAACAGAAGAATTCGGTAACATGCTATTTCTTGATGGAATGGTTATGACATCTCAAAAAGATGAATTTGTCTATCATGAAATGGTTGCACATGTTCCTTTATTTACACACCCGAACCCTGAGAATGTTCTAGTTGTTGGCGGTGGAGACGGTGGTGTAATCCGTGAAGTGTTGAAGCACCCGCAAGTGAAAAAAGCTACACTTGTTGATATCGATGGCAAAGTTATTGAGTACTCAAAAAAATACCTTCCTGAAATTGCAGGAAAGCTTGATGATCCACGTGTTGAAGTAAAAGTAGGCGACGGCTTCATGCATATTGCAGAAAGTGAAAATGAATATGACGTGATTATGGTTGACTCAACAGAGCCAATGGGACCTGCTGTTAACTTATTTACAAAAGGCTTCTATGCTGGCATTGCTAAAGCACTTAAAGAAGACGGCGTTTTCGTTGCACAAACGGACAACCCTTGGTTTACACCTGAATTAATTACAAATGTACAACGCGATGTAAAAGAAATTTTCCCTATCACACGTCTTTATACAGCGAACATCCCAACATACCCAAGCGGTTTATGGACATTCACAATTGGTTCTAAAAAATACGATCCACTTGAAGTAAGCGAAGATCGCTTCCATGAAATCGAAACAAAGTACTACACAAAAGAATTACACAAAGCTGCGTTTGTCTTACCGAAGTTTGTTAGTGACTTAATTAAATAATATAGAAAAGCGGAAGCGCCTTGCCCAGCTCCGAAAAGCATAAGACAGGCTGGAATAGAAGGTGTACTTTACCTTCAATTCCAGAATGGCTTATGACTCGAGGAGCTAGGCGCTGAAGCTAGACAATATAGAAAGTGAGAGAAAATTCTCTCACTTTTTTTAAAGAATGGAGGAAAAATCAATGAGATTCGATGAAGCATATTCAGGCAATGTATTTATTAAAAGCCACCCGAATTATGAAGAAAGTGAAGCGGTTATTTATGGCATGCCAATGGACTGGACAGTTAGCTACAGACCTGGCTCACGTTTTGGCCCAGCACGTATCCGCGAAGTGTCAATTGGTCTTGAAGAATACAGCGCTTATTTAGATCGAGAACTGGAAGAAGTGAAATATTATGATGCCGGAGATATTCCGCTTCCATTTGGTAATCCGCAAAGAAGTATTGAGATGATTGAGGATTACATCGACCAGCTTTTAGCAGATGACAAATATCCACTTGGAATGGGCGGGGAGCATTTAGTATCCTGGCCAGTCATGAAGGCTATGTATAAAAAATACCCGGACTTAGCGATTATCCATATGGATGCACATACAGATCTACGTGATGAATATGAAGGCGAGCCATTATCACATTCAACACCAATTAAAAAAATTGCGGATCTAATCGGACCAAAAAATGTGTACTCCTTTGGGATCCGTTCTGGCATGAAAGAGGAATTCCAATGGGCAAAAGAAGTGGGCATGCACATCTCTAAATTTGAAGTGCTTGAGCCTTTAAAAGAAGTATTGCCAAAGCTTGCCGGGCGCCCGGTATATGTCACAATTGATATTGATGTCCTTGATCCAGCACATGCACCAGGTACAGGAACTGTAGATGCCGGCGGGATTACATCAAAAGAGCTTTTAGCATCCATTCATGAAATTGCAAAATCGGATATACGTGTTGTTGGTTCCGATCTTGTAGAGGTTGCACCAATTTATGATCATTCTGAACAAACAGCAAATACAGCAAGTAAAATTTTGCGAGAAATGATTTTAGGTTGGGTACAAAAGAAGGGTTGATGACAGAAAGAGTCTAACAAGTAATCTTGTTAGGCTCTTTTTTTTTGCTGAAATGTCCGTAACTATATTGATACATCTGTAATAAAAGCGAAGTCGGCAAAAAGTTGTCAATAGGAATAGGAGTATATAATCCTGGATTAAAAGAGAAATTATACCAATTACAGTGAAATTTTTAGTAAAACAACTAAATCTATTTTTTCTCTTAAAACCTTATTAGATTCAACTAGACAAGTAGATTTTCCTGGGTAAATAAGACTATCATAAAAAAATAAAAAGAAAATTGCTAAATCCTCCCTGAAATATTACAAGAAAATGCATGTTACGATATGTTCGAATCAAGCAAGGATAGGGAGGATGAACACATTGAAGAAGAAAATGATTTTTTCAGTTGTAGCTGGAGCAGCACTGTTAATGGCTAATCCAATCGCAGATAAGGCAGATGCTGCGTCAAATTCATCGAATGCACAAGCAAAAGTGTACTATTACCAATCTAACAATATAAATATCGATGAAATAAATAGTTTATTAGAAAAATACATGCAAAACGTTCAAATAAAACAACCGACAGGCCAGCCTGCAGAAGTTGAAGTGCCTAAAGAAGAAACGACAACAACTGAACAACAAGCACAGCAACCAACACAGCAGCAGCCAACACAAACAGAGCAGCCAAAAACAGAACAGTCTGCATCCCAATTAAGTGCATATGAACAAAAAGTAGTCGACCTAACAAATCAGGAACGTGCGAAAAATGGACTGCCAGCACTTCAAGTTGATACAGCGTTAAGCAAGGTTGCCCGTGAAAAATCATTGGACATGCAAAGAAATAACTATTTCTCACATACAAGCCCAACATACGGATCTCCATTTGATATGATGAAAAAGTTTGGAATTACGTATAAGGCTGCAGGAGAAAACATTGCAAAGGGCCAACGCTCACCTGAAGAAGTCGTAAATGCATGGATGAACAGCGAAGGACATCGTAAAAATATTTTAAGCTCGAACTTCACTCATATTGGAGTTGGGCATGTAGCAGATGGAAACTACTGGACTCAACAGTTTATCGGGAAATAAAAATGAAAGTAGCGACTAGGTAACTAGTCGCTATTTTTCATGGAGAAAGATATGAATTTGGCTTCTTTTTATGTTTATTATGCACTGAGCTTTACGATTAAAGAGTTTTTGACTGAACATGGGGATGATTTTAAAGCAATTGTCTTTCGTCAATTGCTTTTTTCGGCTTATTACCAAGATATGACCTATCTTGGTAGGAAAATCCATCAACTCTGAGTATTAATCTATCAACTTTCTTAAAAAATCTATCATTCGATACAATTCGTAATTTACACACATTCCAAAACAAAAAAGTTAAAAATCAGTTTACTACCCGACAATGAATCTTCCCTCTTGCGTTGTTGCAATTGGTTCTTTACAATAGTAAAGTTATAGAAGAATGATGAAAAGGAGTGTTCGACATGTCAGAAAGCACACCTATTCAATTAACTGTTTTATCAGAAATTCGTAATGGTAATGATGATAAAGAAACGATTGAAGTCAAGACAACAGGAGAGTATGTGCAAAAGGGAAAGACTCTGTACATAAGGTATGAAGAGGAGCATGAACTCGGCTTCGTAAAAACAACGGTTAAAATAGCAGGGAATGAAGTTGTTGTCATGCGTTCAGGGGCTGTTGCGATGAAGCAGCGCTTTTCTGAGGGAATGGTAACCTTAACAGATTATTCAACACCTTTTGGCAAACTTCAGTTAGAGACAAAAACAAAATCGTTAACAATTGATACAAATGAGCTTGAAGGCAAGCTCGTTATTTTATATGATTTGCAAATAGACGAAAAAGAAAAACATGTACATAAATTAGTGTTGACCTATAAGGAGGAACAGAAATGAATATCGTTGAACAAGTAAAAGAACGGTTAAAGGATGAAATCAAAGCTGCAGTTAGTAAAGCAGGTCTTGCTGAAGAAGCACAAATTCCTGACGTTCTTTTAGAAATCCCAAAAGAAAAAGCACATGGGGATTATTCGACAAATATGGCGATGCAGCTTGCCCGCGTGGCAAAAAAGGCACCTCGCATGATCGCAGAAGAACTTGTTGCGAACTTTGATAAAGAAAAGGGCTCAATTGAAAAAATTGAAATCGCAGGACCAGGCTTTATTAACTTTTACATGAACAACAGCTATTTAACAGATTTAATCCCGTCTATTTTAAAAGCTGGAGCTAGCTATGGTGAAACAAACATCGGCAATAAGGAAAAGGTTCAAGTAGAATTTGTATCAGCTAATCCAACAGGTGACTTGCATCTAGGTCATGCTCGCGGTGCTGCTGTCGGCGATTCATTATGCAATGTTTTAGCAAAAGCAGGCTATGATGTGTCACGTGAGTATTACATCAATGATGCCGGTAATCAAATTAACAACTTAGCCCTTTCAGTTGAAGCACGATATTTTCAAGCACTTGGAAAAGATGTTGAAATGCCTGAAGATGGCTATCATGGCGAAGATATTGTTGGGATCGGAAAGAAAATTGTTGACGAATTTGGAGATAGATTTGCTGAACAAGACCGAGACGAGCGTTTAGCTTTCTTTAGAGAATACGGGTTAAAATACGAAATGGGCAAACTAAAAGCAGATTTAGAGGAGTTCCGTGTCTCATTTGATCATTGGTACTCAGAAACATCCCTTTATCATAACGGTAAAATTGATGGCGCCCTTGCAGCATTAAAGGAAAAAGGCCATATTTTTGAAGAAGGCGGGGCAACATGGTTCCGCTCAACAACATTTGGTGATGACAAAGACCGTGTGTTAATTAAAAACGACGGATCTTACACATATTTAACACCTGATATTGCATACCACAAGGACAAGCTTGATCGCGGTTTTACAAAGCTTATCAATGTATGGGGCGCAGACCATCACGGCTATATTCCACGTATGAAGGCAGCGATTGAAGCGCTTGGCTATGAAAAAGACACACTTGAGGTTGAAATTATTCAACTTGTTCACCTTTACAAAAACGGTGAAAAAATGAAAATGAGTAAACGTACTGGTAAAGCTGTTACAATGAGAGATTTAATTGAAGAGGTAGGCCTTGATGCTGTTCGCTACTTCTTTGCAATGAGAAGCGCTGATACACATATGGATTTTGACCTTGATCTAGCCGTTTCAAAATCAAATGAAAACCCTGTGTTCTATGCGCAATACGCACATGCACGTATTTGCAGCATGCTTCGCCAAGGGGAAGAGCAAGGATTAGCATATGAAGATAACTTAAAGCTAGATGAAATCACGTCTGAAAAAGAATTTGACTTATTGAAAAAATTGGGTGAATTCCCACAAGCGGTAGCTGAAGCAGCACAAAAACGCATCCCGCATCGCATCACAAATTACATTTACGATTTAGCATCAGCGCTGCATAGCTTCTATAATGCTGAAAAAGTGCTAGATCCTGAAAATACAGAAAAAAGCCGCGCTAGACTCGGCTTAATGAAGGCTACTCAAACAACTTTACAAAATGCATTTACATTAATTGGTGTATCAGCACCAGAAAAAATGTAAGGAATAAAAAATCAGTTGAACATTTGTTCAACTGATTTTTTTATGAGTTGTAATATAGTCGATGGAAGTGAAAAGGTATAATAAATTAGATAAATGGTTCAATTAAGAGAAGAAGTGGTTCAATCCCAACAAAAAACAGCTGCTCACTATTTGCAATTCGTTATAAAAAATGTGAAACAAGAGTAGCCACAGCTTCTTTCCCTCTTTCTAGCAATGGGCGCTTTTTATAAAACTCATATGTTAACAGCTCAGATCGATTGAAGTCTTCATAAATAGACGTTTTGACAAGTTTGACAAATTCTTGATCATAAATGATGCAATTCATTTCATCATTTAAATATAAGCTTCTTTTATCAAAGTTAGCTGTACCGATATCACATAATTGATCATCGATCACGATGACCTTTGCATGGTAAAAGCCGTGGTAAAAGCGGTAGATCTCAGCTCCGGCTAATAAAAGCTGTCCAAAGTACGGAAAAGCAGCTTGTTTAACTAAAGGATGATCAGCTTTCATAGGAACCATAATTTTTACTTTCATTCCATTTGCTAAAGCGCGCAGTAACTCATCCAAAATTTTTTTCCCTGGTATGAAATAAGGAGAGCAAATAAGAATTTCTTGTTTTGCCTCTTTAATGAATGATAGAAAATGCTCATCAAGATGCTTACCATACGTAGAAATAAAGGTATGTTTACTTTTACCTTGCTCGAGGTTAGGAAAATAACGTGTTTCTTCAAGGTAATTCTCAGCTGTTGAATCAAACCAATCCCTTAAAAATTGCTGCTGCAAATCAGAAACACCTTCACCAGTGAGTTTGAGATGGAAATCTCGCCAATAGCCAAATTTAGGATCTTTTCCGATATATTCTTTTCCGATATTAAAGCCGCCCAAGTAACCGATTTTTCCATCAATAACGGTTATTTTACGATGGTTTCTTGCCTGAAGGGTATAAAAAAAGTATGGAAATCGGGGAGCATGTGAGCGGGCAAATTTTACGCCTTTTTCTTTTAGGACATTGATTTTTTGTTTATCAAGCTCAAAACTCCCAACATAGTCGAGCAGGAGACGCACTTCCACGCCAATGCTTGCCTTTTCACCTAATAAAGAGAGGAATTCATTGCTAATCTCATCATTTTTTACGATGTAAAATAACACGTGAATGCTTTGCGTACTATTTTTTATGCTTTCGAATAAATCATGAAAGAGCTTTTCACCGTCAATAAAAAGCTCGAGATCGCTCTTTTTAGGATGGAATTGAGTATACTTTGATTTGGAAAGATGATCTTTTCTTCCTAAATGATAATCAATTGTAAATAAGCAAATTACTGCCACTATGATAAAGCTGATAATCAAGAATATAGTCAATCACTATTCCTCCTAGTAGCATAACAATGCATTAAAAATCTTCCATTTCCGGTATTGTGTACAAAAATGTTCCTTTTTATCCCGATATCAACGGGCAGAATGTCCCTGCTGAGGATTAATAGCATGTCCATTTTCTTGCATATTTTCGGGGCTGATGAATACATATGTAACGAGTATATTGAAATTTCACAATGAAAAGTGTTGACTGAATGATCATTCATAAAATATCATAAGAGTATAGAATGAATTCAGAAAATTAGAAGTGTTACGAAACAAAGGGTGAAAAGATCGTAAGGAAAGAGACCGGAGCAATGGGGAGATAGGGGGAATAGAATTGGATGCACTATTATGGGTGAATTTTCTTGCATTCGTAATTGTAACCGCTTACGCAATTCATTTGTTTGTCTACTTACTTCGCACGAGAATGGCCTACATTAAGCTAGGGAAAAAAGTTGAATTTGAAAGTAAAGTAAAGGAAAGATTGCAAAAGGTTTGGGTAAATGTGTTTGGACAAAAAAAGCTCTTAAAGGATAAAAAGAGCGGTGCCATACATGTCATGTTTTTCTATGGCTTTATACTTGTTCAATTTGGAGCGATTGATTTTATTATTAAAGGATTAATTCCAGGGGCGCATTTACCACTCGGTCCGTTATATCCCGCTTTTACCTTTTTTCAGGAAATTGTCACATTTATGATTTTAGTAGCAGTTGTATGGGCGTTTCACCGCCGTTATGTTGAAAAGCTTGTTCGCTTAAAACGCGGCTTCAAAGCAGGCTTGGTTTTACTTTTCATCGGCGGACTAATGTTGTCTGTTCTTCTTGGCAATGGAATGGGCATCATCTGGCATGGTCATGAACTGACATGGTCTGAGCCAATTGCTTCCTCTTTAGCCTTTTTACTTAGCTTTGTAGGTGAAACAGGGTCAATTGTGATATTTTATGTCGCTTGGTGGATCCATTTGCTATTTTTATTAACATTTTTAGTATATGTCCCGCAATCAAAACATGCACATTTAATTGCAGGACCAGCAAATGTGTATTTTAATCGTGTTTCAAATCCAGGCAAGCTTGAAAAAATTGATTTTGAAGATGAAACGCAAGAAACATTCGGTGTTGGAAAAATCGAGGATTTCACACAACCACAATTAATTGATTTATATGCATGTGTAGAATGCGGGCGCTGTACAAATATGTGTCCTGCAACAGGTACAGGAAAAATTCTTTCACCAATGGACTTGATTTTAAAGTTACGTGATCATTTAACATATACTGGTGCAGCTGTTACACAGAAGCAGCCATGGGTACCTGCAGCAGCTTTTAGTCATACACAAGGAAATAAAATTGCGATGATGGCTGCTAGTGCTGGTGCGCAGGAATCGGCAGCAACAGCTGTTGGCTATAACCCGTCTTTAATAGGCGAGGTCATCACAGAAGAAGAAATTTGGGCATGTACAACTTGCCGTAACTGTGAAGATCAATGTCCTGTTATGAATGAGCATGTAGATAAAATCATTGATATGCGCCGCTACCTTGTTTTAACAGAAGGCAAAATGGATACAGATGCACAACGTGCCATGACAAATATTGAACGTCAAGGAAATCCGTGGGGACTTAACCGTAAAGAGCGTGAAACCTGGCGCGAAAGCCGCGAGGATGTTGTAATCCCGACTGTAAAAGAAATGAGCAAGGCACGTGTTGAGTTTGAATTTTTATTTTGGATCGGCTCGATGGGCTCTTATGACAACCGCAGCCAAAAAATAGCCCTGTCATTTGCAAAGCTTTTAAATGAAGCAGGAGTGAAATTTGCGATTCTTGGTAATAAGGAAAAGAACTCTGGTGATACACCGCGCCGTCTCGGTAATGAGTTTTTATTCCAAGAACTTGCGACAAAAAACATCGATGAATTTGTGAAAAACGACGTGAAAAAGATTGTCACAATCGATCCGCATGCTTATAACATTTTTAAAAATGAATACCCTGATTTCGGCTTAGAGGCTGAGGTGTATCATCATACAGAGCTGCTTGCAGAGCTGGTTACGGATGGTCGATTAACACCGAAGTTGCCTGTAAATGAAACCATAACCTTCCACGATTCCTGTTACCTGGGCAGATACAATGAAGTGTATGAAGCGCCTCGTACCATTTTAAAAGCGATACCAGGGGTAAAGCTTGTCGAGATGGAACGAAATCGTGAGAAAGGCATGTGCTGTGGTGCTGGTGGTGGATTAATGTGGATGGAAGAAGAAACAGGCAGCCGCATTAATGTCGCACGAACAGAGCAGGCATTAACTGTAAATCCATCTGTGATCAGCTCAGGCTGTCCATACTGTTTAACAATGCTAAGTGATGGGACAAAAGCAAAAGAAGTTGAAGAACAGGTGAGCACATATGATGTAGCAGAGCTGCTTGAAAAATCAATTTTTGGCGAACAAAAAGAGTTGGTTTCTTAAAATGGCGGGACAGTCCCTAACTTATGGAGAGGGGCAGTCCTTGCTTAAAGAGCGCCTTCTATTCTGTCCTGTCTTATGCTTGTCGGAGCTAAGCAAGGCGCTTCCGCTTTTCATTGTCTAGCTGCAGCGCCTAGCTCCTCGAGTCATAAGCCATTCCAGAATTGAAGGTAAAGAACACCTTCTATTCCGGCCTGTCTTATGCTTTTCGGAGCTAAGCAAGGCGCTTCCGCTTTTCTACTGATTGAGCGTTCGTTCGGGTTCATTTATGCAAACGCTTTCTGAAGTTGATATGAAAGCTCATATATATAATGACATAACCATTCTTAAAGGAGAGATACACATGGCGAAAACAGTGATTTTAAGTGGAGTAAGAACACCGGTTGGTAAATTTGGCGGAGCATTATCGACATTAACGGCAGCAGAGCTTGGCGGAATTGCTATTAAAGAAGCGTTAAAACGAGCAAATGTTGATGGAGAACAAGTAAATGAGGTTATTTTTGGAAATGTCCTGCAGGGCGGACAAGGGCAAATTCCTTCACGCCAAGCAGCACGGAAAGCAGATCTTCCGTGGAATGTGAAAACGGAGACGATCAACAAAGTATGTGCTTCAGGCTTAAGAAGTGTGACATTAGCAGATCAAGTCATAAGAGCTGGTGATGAAGAGGTGATCGTTGCTGGTGGAATGGAATCGATGAGTAATGCTCCGTATCTTTTACCAAAGGCACGTTGGGGGTTGAGAATGGGCGATAGTGCTGTGAAGGATTTGATGATCCATGATGGCTTAACATGCAGCTTTACTGGCGTTCATATGGGCACATATGGAAACAGTACGTCTGCTGAATTACATTTGACTCGAAAGCAGCAGGATGAGTGGGCATTAAGAAGTCACCAGCGTGCCGTTCAAGCCCAGGAATCTGGCCTATTAAACGAAGAGATTGTTCCAGTTGCTGTTCCACAACGAAAAGGCGATCCGGTTATTGTTGATGCAGATGAAGCACCACGTAAGGATACATCAATCGAAAGACTATCTAAGCTTGTTCCTGTTTTTGATCATGATGGAACGATTACAGCTGGAAATGCTCCTGGTATTAATGATGGTGCGGCAGCCCTCGTCCTGATGAGTGAGGAACGAGCACAGAAAGAAGGGCTTACGCCATTAGCAGCAATCATTGGGCATACAGCGATTGCAACGGAAGCAAAGGACTTTCCGAAAACGCCAGGTCTTGTGATTAATGAGCTATTAAAAAAGACTGGTAAAACGGTAGAAGAAATAGACTTATTTGAGATCAATGAAGCATTTGCAGCAGTGGCATTAGCAGCTAATCAGATTGCAAATCTCGATCCGGAAAAAGTGAATGTAAATGGCGGGGCAGTAGCACTAGGTCATCCGATCGGCGCAAGCGGAGCGAGAATTATCATTACCCTGATTCATGAATTGAAACGAAGAGGCGGAGGGATTGGTATTGCTGCGATTTGCAGCGGCGGCGGTCAAGGCGATGCCATTATGATTGAAGTTTATTAATTTAAGAGATTGCGAGGAGGATAATGATGGATATTCAAAAGATTATGGTTATCGGAGCCGGGCAAATGGGCTCCGGCATTGCTCAGGTGTGTGCAGCCGCTGGCTTTGATGTTTTTCTTCATGATCTAAAAGAGGAATTTGTTAATAGAGGAATGAGCTCAATTGACAAACAACTCCAAAAACAAGTAGAAAAGGATCGAATTACATTACAAGAAAAAGACGCGATCCTTGAAAGAATTACACCCTCTGTTGACCTTACACATGCAGGTTCAGTTGACATAGTGATTGAAGCTGCTGTTGAAAAAATGGATGTAAAAGCATCATTATTTCATGAACTAGATAAATTAGCACAGGAGCACGCCATTTTAGCAACAAACACATCCTCATTGCCGATTACAGAAATTGCTGCTGCAACAAAGCGGCCAGAAAAAGTAATCGGTATGCACTTTATGAACCCAGTCCCAGTCATGAAGCTGGTAGAAATCATTCGTGGTCTGGCAACATCAGATGAAGTCTATGAGGCTATCCACGATCTGACAAAAAAACTAGCGAAAGTCCCAGTTGAAGTCAATGATTTTCCAGGCTTCGTTTCAAACCGAATTTTAATGCCGATGATCAACGAAGCTATTTATACCGTTTATGAAGGTGTCGCAACACCAGAGGCAGTTGATGAAGTGATGAAGCTTGGAATGAATCACCCAATGGGACCGCTGACCTTAGCTGATTTTATTGGTTTAGATACATGCCTATATATTATGGAAACCCTCCATGAAGGCTTTGGTGATGACAAATACCGCCCATGCCCATTGCTGCGAAAATATGTGAAAGCAGGCTGGTTAGGGAGAAAAACAGGCAAAGGCTTTTATTCCTATTGATTTCACCGCTTTTCGAAGTGCCTAGCTGCTCCTCTTTGCCGGGGCTAAGCAAGGCGCTTCCGCTTTCATTGTCTAGCTGCAGCGCCTAGCTCTTCGAGTCATAAGCCAATTCAGAATTGAAGGTAAAAAACACCTTCTATTCTGCCTTGTCTTATGCTTGTCAGAGCTAACCAGTCGCTTCCGCTTTTCATTGTCTAGCTGCAGCGCCTAGTCCCTCGAGTCATAAGCCATTCCAGAATTGAAGACAAAGAGCGTCTTCTATTCTGGCCTGTCTTATGCTTTTCGGGCCTAAGCAAGGCGCTTCCGCTTTTCTACTAATCCAAAGGGGTGGCATCAAGTGAATTTACATTTTACAGATGAGCAATCTATGATGCGGAAAATGGTTCGTGAGTTTGCAAAGTCAGAGGTCGAGCCATTTGTTGAAGAAATGGAAAAGGGTGTTTTTCCAAGAGCGATCTTAAAAAAAATGGGAGCGCTTGGGCTGATGGGGATTCCGATTCCGGAAGCGTATGAAGGGGCTGGTATGGATTTTACTTCCTATATCATCGCGATCCATGAAATTTCAAAAGTAAGTGCAACTCTTGGTGTTATTTTATCTGTCCATACATCTGTTGGGACCTATCCAATTTTAACCTTTGGTACGGAACAGCAGAAGAAGAAATTTGTCACAAAGCTAGCTAAAGGAGAGCATTTAGGCGCTTTTTGCTTAACAGAACCGAATTCAGGCTCAGATGCTTCCAGTTTGAGAACGAGAGCTGTTAAGATGGGAGATCATTATCGATTAAATGGCACAAAGGTGTTTATTACAAACGGCGGTGAAGCTGATACGTATATCGTATTTGCCAGAACGGGAAGTGGAAAAGGAAGCCAAGGTGTATCAGCATTCATTGTTGAGAAAGGAACACCCGGATTTATAATCGGAAAAGATGAACACAAAATGGGCTTGAATGGCTCTAGAACCGTCCAGCTTACATTTGAAGATGCGAAAGTGCCGATCGAAAATCTCCTTGGTGAAGAAGGGGAAGGGTTTAAAATTGCGATGGCTAATCTTGATGGAGGCCGAATCGGTATCGCAGCACAATCGCTGGGAATTGCTGAAGCGGCACTTGAAAAGGCAACAAAATATGCGAATGAACGACAACAATTCGGAAAACCGATTGCAAGTCAGCAAGGCATCGCTTTTAAACTAGCTGATATGGCAACAACAGTGAAAGCTGCAGAGCTATTAGTCTATCAAGCGGCATTTCTAAAAGGTAATCAACTACCTTGTGGGAAGCAGGCAGCGATGGCCAAGCTGTTTGCCTCAAAAACAGCGATGGATTCAGCGATAGAGGCTGTGCAAATTTATGGAGGCAATGGCTATACAAAAGATTACCCAGTAGAAAGATATTTTCGTGATGCAAAAATATGTGAAATTTATGAAGGAACGAGTGAAATACAACGAATTGTCATCAGCAAATACTTGTTAAAAGAAAAGTAAATATCGGGGGATGAATCTATGTATTTTAAGCTATCTGAAGAACATGAAATGTTGAGAAAAACAGTAAGAGATTTTGCGAGAAAAGAAGTTGCACCGACTGCGGCAGAGCGTGATGAGCAAGAGCGCTTTGATTTGAATATTTTTAAGAAAATGGCTGAATTAGGATTAACGGGCATTCCTTGGGCAGAAGAATATGGCGGAATCGGAAGCGATTATCTTTCATATGTCATTGCTGTTGAAGAGCTTTCAAGGGTGTGTGCATCAACAGGTGTTACGTTATCTGCCCACACATCATTAGCAGGCTGGCCGCTTCACAAGTTCGGAACAGAAGAACAAAAGAAAAAATACTTAACACCTATGGCATTAGGTGAAAAAATTGGTGCCTATGGTTTAACTGAGCCAGGTTCTGGATCAGATGCGGGCGGTATGAGAACAAATGCGAGAGTAGATGGTGACAACTATATTTTAAATGGCTCAAAAATCTTTATTACAAATGGCGGTGTAGCAGATATTTACATTGTTTTTGCCGTAACAGACGCTTCAAATAAAAAGAAAGGTACAACGGCGTTCATAATTGAAAAAGATTTTGAAGGATTTTCGGTAGGGAAAAAAGAAAGTAAATTAGGTATCCGCTCTTCACCTACAACGGAAATCATTTTCGAAGAATGTAAAGTTCCGAAAGAAAATGTGTTAGGGGAGATCGGTGATGGCTTTAAAATTGCGATGATGACATTAGATGGCGGCAGAAATGGGATTGCTGCTCAAGCGGTCGGCATTGCACAAGGAGCATTAGATGCTGCAGTGGAATATGCAAAAGCGCGTGAACAATTCGGAAAACCCATTTTCATGCAGCAGGGAATTAGCTTTAAGCTTGCTGATATGGCAACAAATATTGAAGCGGCGCGTCTATTAACCTATCAGGCGGCATGGCTGGAATCAGAGGGATACCCATACGGAAAAGAATCTGCTATGTCAAAGCTTTTTGCAGGTGACACGGCCATGAAGGTGACAACAGAGGCTGTTCAAGTATTTGGAGGCTATGGCTATACAAAGGATTACCCAGTCGAACGATTTATGAGAGATGCAAAAATTACGCAAATATATGAAGGGACACAGGAAATACAACGACTAGTTATTTCCCGTATGCTCACCAGTTGAAGATAACGACTATTTGATGTTTTACAACAAGCCCACTTTTAGGGCGGGAAAAGCGAGATTTAAATAATGGGAATGGAAAGAGTTTAATCTGTCTTAAAATAAGCGGGTTTCGTCCCCTTTCCTAGAAGTTAGGTGGTAGGTAGATGAAAAAGCGCGAGGTGCTTGCATCTGTGAAAGACGAAAAGTTAATTAAAAAGCGTCGAGATCAGATGGTTAAAGGTGCGGTGAACCTTTTTAAAGAAAAAGGGTTTCACCGCACAACAACAAGAGAAATTGCCCGGTCAGCCGGCTTTAGTATCGGAACGTTATATGAATACATCCGTCAAAAGGAAGATGTATTGTACTTAGTGAGTGATTCCATCTACGACCAAGTACATCTCCGTCTTGAGCAAGATATTGACACAAAACAAGGTACACTTGAAAGCTTAAAGCTAGCAATTAAAAATTATTTTAAAGTGATGGATGATATGCAAGATGAAATCCTTGTTATGTATCAAGAGGTAAAATCCCTATCAAAGGATGCCTTGCCATATGTATTAAAAAAGGAATTTGAAATGGCTGAGATCTTTAAGGAAATTATGAAGAGCTGCATTGATAATGGCGAATTAACGTTATCTGAGCAAGAATGTGAACTGCTGGCCCATAACATTATTGTTCAAGGACAGATGTGGGCCTTCCGCAGATGGGCGATCCAGAAGCTTTATACGATTGACCAATATATTGAATTGCAAACAAAGATGCTTTTGCAGGGAGTTAAATAACGAATTGCAGGTCTTGGGAAGCAGCTTGATTCAGCTCTGACAAGGATAAGGTCCAGAATGAGAGGGGCTAATATAGACAGTTACGGACTCAAGCGTTATCACGGTAACAGATGTGCACATCTGTGCTTTTTTGCTTAGCGCTGCTAGACACGAACAAAGGGGTGTTGTTAAATGGCGACAACAGAAATCTACAAACCGAAGCATTCCGTTCGTTTTGTAACAGCATCAAGCTTATTTGATGGTCATGATGCGTCGATCAACATTATGAGGCGTATTTTACAAGCGAGCGGTGTTGAGGTGATTCACCTTGGACATAACAGGTCGGTTGAGGAAATTGTCTCAGCTGCTATTCAAGAAGATGTCCAAGGGATTGCGATCTCATCTTATCAAGGGGGACATGTTGAGTTTTTTAAATATATGTATGATCTTTTAAAAGAGCAAGGTGCCGAACATATCCGTCTCTATGGCGGTGGCGGTGGAGTCATTATTCCCCGCGAAATAAAGGAATTGCATGAATACGGCATTGCGAAGATTTTTTCTCCAGATGATGGTAGAGAACTAGGGCTGCAAGGTATGATCAATTATATGATTAAGGAATGTGATTACACACCATTATCGGAAAAAAATATTGAGCTTGAGCAGCTGCAGACAGGAGATCCGATTACAGTTGCAAAGCTTATTTCCTATGCAGAAATGAAAGTACAGGAAAAGGAAACATTCCCACATGTTGAAGAACTGTTTGAACAGCTTAAGCAGCATGACACGTATGCTCCTGTCATTGGTATAACCGGTACAGGCGGAGCTGGAAAAAGCTCCTTAACAGATGAGCTGATCCGCAGATTTCTCAATGAGGTGCCAGAGATAACGATTGCTGTTCTATCCGTTGATCCTACAAAGCAAAAAACAGGTGGAGCACTATTAGGGGATCGGATTCGGATGAATGCTATTTTTTCACCGAGAGTGTATATGAGAAGCTTAGCAACAAGGAAATCCAAAACAGAGCTCTCATTGGCCATCCAAGATGCCATTTCCGTTGTAAAAGCGGCCGGATTCGATCTGGTTATCGTCGAAACAAGCGGGATTGGCCAAGGTGATGCCGAAATCGCGGAAATCTGTGATCTATCGATGTATGTGATGACAAGTGAGTTTGGTGCACCATCACAGCTTGAAAAAATCGATATGATTGACTATGCCGATTTCATTGTCATCAATAAATTTGAGCGCAAAGGCTCTGAGGATGCAAAGCGCCAGGTACAAAAGCAGTACCAGCGAAGCAGGCAATTATTTGATCTGCCATTAGATAGGATGCCTGTTTACGGTACAATTGCAAGTCAATTCAATGATCTTGGCACAAATACATTATTTGCAAAGCTCCTCGAATCAATCAATGAAAAAACAAACCAGCAATGGCAGTCATCCTTGCCTGTTGCAAAGGATGTAGAAAAACAAAATGTGATTATTCCTTCTGAAAGAAGATACTATTTGCGAGAAGTGAGTGAAGCAGTAAGAAACTACCATAAACAAGCAGAAGAACAAGCATCTGCTGCAACAAAGCTTTTTCAAGTGAAGGGAACATTGAAAACCCTTACAGAACATGAAGGGAATGAAGGAATTCTTCCATCTTTACGGGCTTTACAAGAGAGACTTGAAGAAAACTTAACACCACAATCTAAAACATTTTTAGCGCAATGGCCGGAAATGAAAGAAAAGTATGCTCAAGATGAGTTGACAACCGTCATTCGTAATAAAGAGATTGTGACACAATTAAGAACCACTTCATTATCAGGTTTGTCCATTCCAAAGGTTTCATTGCCTAAATATCGAAATGATGGCGATATTTTATTGTGGCTTTATAAAGAAAATGTCCCAGGTTCGTTTCCATATACAGCAGGTGTATTCCCTTTTAAACGAGAAGGAGAAGATCCAAAGCGACAATTTGCCGGAGAAGGAACACCCGAACGGACGAATCGGCGCTTTCACTATTTATCAAAGGACGATACGGCAAAACGATTAAGCACGGCATTTGATTCTGTCACATTATATGGAGAAGACCCGGCACACCGTCCAGATATTTATGGAAAGATTGGTGAGAGCGGAGTTAGTATTTGTACGTTAGATGATATGAAAAAGCTCTACAACGGTTTTGATCTTTGTGCTCCATCAACTTCAGTATCAATGACAATTAATGGACCAGCACCAATTATATTAGCCATGTTTATGAATACAGCGATACATCAGCAAGTCGAGAAAAAAGAAGCTGAGCTCAAGCGTGCCCTTTCAGAACAAGAGTATGAAGAGGTAAAGTCTTTTACCCTGCAAACTGTGAGAGGAACCGTCCAAGCCGATATTTTAAAAGAAGACCAGGGACAAAATACATGTATCTTCTCAACAGAATTTGCCTTAAGGCTTATGGGGGATATCCAGCAATACTTTATTGATCAAAAAGTAAGAAATTATTATTCTGTCTCCATTTCCGGTTATCATATCGCAGAAGCTGGTGCGAATCCGATCTCACAATTAGCATTCACTCTGGCAAATGGCTTTACATATGTAGAATATTACTTAAGCAGAGGAATGGATATTAACGCATTTGCACCAAATCTTTCTTTCTTCTTTAGTAATGGACTTGATCCCGAGTACACAGTTATTGGCCGTGTTGCCAGAAGAATCTGGGCAACTGTGATGAAAGAGAAATATGGAGCAAATGAACGAAGTCAAAAATTAAAATACCATGTACAGACCTCAGGCCGTTCTTTACATGCTCAAGAAATTGATTTTAATGATATTCGTACGACATTACAAGCATTAATGGCTCTGCATGATAATTGTAATTCCCTTCATACAAATGCATACGACGAAGCGATTACCACCCCGACAGAAGAATCGGTGCGAAGGGCAATGGCGATTCAAATGATCATTACAAAAGAACATGGCTTAACGAAAAATGAAAATCCATTGCAAGGTTCTTTCATCGTTGAGGAATTAACCGATTTAGTTGAAGAAGCAGTCCTGCAGGAATTTGATCGAATCAATGAGCGAGGCGGTGTGCTCGGTGCAATGGAAACCCAATATCAACGCGGGAAAATCCAGGATGAATCCATGCATTACGAAATGAAAAAGCACACGGGTGAACTGCCAATCATCGGTGTGAATACGTATCTTAATCCTAATCCAAACACACAGGAAGCAATGGATCAAATGGAGCTTGCCAGAGCAACGAAGGAAGAAAAAGAAACACAAATTCATAATCTTCGTGCCTTTCAAAAAGAAAATGAAGGCAAAGTGGAAGAAGCACTGCAAAAATTAAAGAAAACAGCAATTGAAAACGGCAATCTCTTTGCTGAGCTCATGGAAACCGTACAAGTCGCAAGTTTAGGTCAAATCACACAAGCCTTGTATGAAGTTGGCGGAAAATATAGACGGAATATGTAGGAATAGATAAAAAGCAATTGGAGGTTTTGCCAATTGCTTTTCTATAAGAAATAATGTGTAACATATAAAGACCTTCCAATATGGTTATCCTGCGTTTAAGGCGGCGGTGATTTTGCACGATAGTGGTTTTGAATAAAAAAACACTTTGTTGGATTTTTTCCCTCATAAATGTGGCATAAACTGCTAGAATTTGTTTATAATGAATGGTATGATTGGAAGGCTTGACTTTGTACATAACAGATTTTTTAAGAATTGTTTGTGTCTAGCGCCAGCGCCTAGCTGCTCGGGCGGCATGGTCAATCAGGAACTACATTCGTTTTCTTGATTGATTCATATAGCCTAAGGCTGAACAAAGTGCTTGCGCTTTTCGGATAAAAATAGATGTTTGACCTAGAAAGGGAGTGCCTTAACTTGAGTCTAAAGCAATTAACAGAAGAGCAAATAAAGGAAATGGCAATGGTTGAAGTAGCTTATGAACTTTTCCTAGAAAGCAAAAAGCCATATATTTTTAGTGAATTAGTGGAAGAGATTGCTACACTTCTTGGTTTAACGAAACAACAAGTTGAAGATAAAATTGCACAATTTTATACAGATATTAATATCGATGGCCGCTTTATTTGTGTAGGTGAAAACATGTGGGGATTAAGAACGTGGTACCCGTATGAGCAAATTGAAGAAGAAATTGTGCCAACTGTGACACCTAAAAAGAAAAAGACGAAAAAAGGTGCAAAAGCTGACCTTGAGGATGATTTCGATGATATCGAAGACCATCTTGATTATGATGAATTAGATGAATACGATGATACTGATCTTGATGATGACGACGATGACGATGATTTTGACGATATCGATGATGTCGATTTAGATGAAGATGATGATGACGATGATCTGATTGAAGATGATGAAGAATTCGAATTAGATGATGATGATGAAGATCTAGATGATGAAGAGGAAGAAATTTAAGTTCATAACGTCTTGACTTTCTTTTTTATACTAGGTAGAATCTATTTTGGGCTCTTAAAAAAGCAATCGTTTGTATTTATTATACAATTACCGCTCCCTTTCAACTTGTTTGGAAGGGAGCTTTCTATTTTTTTAGACATTTTTCGCAAGCATACAGTGCCGTTGCTGACAAGATGCAGGAGGTTGCGTCTAATACCTGCTCGGGCATGATAAGGCACTTTCGCTTTTCTAATTAGTTCCCCAACTATTTTCACGTTCATTGCATGAAGGAATGGGAAGGAACCCGCTGAATTTTTACAGCTGTCAAAGGTACCCAATAGATTCAGCGTAAAGTTAGCTCGTTCTAACCTTAATAAAAGTGGGGCTTTATTGGCTGCTCCATTTTTTTCTTCATTTTAGCTTATGGCATAAATACGCCACTAGTCTTTTGCACAAAATAAATATATCCAAGCTTCTGAGGGGGAAGACAAACAATGACAAAGTATATTTTTGTAACAGGTGGAGTAGTTTCTTCACTAGGAAAAGGAATTACAGCAGCTTCACTTGGCAGATTATTAAAAAATCGCGGTATGAGTGTAACAATTCAAAAATTCGATCCTTACATAAATGTGGATCCAGGAACAATGAGTCCTTATCAACATGGTGAGGTTTTTGTTACAGATGATGGTGCGGAGACAGATCTAGATTTAGGTCACTATGAGCGTTTCATCGATATCAACCTAACTAAATATAACAACGTAACAACTGGTAAAATATACTCAACAGTATTAAAGAAAGAACGTCGCGGTGATTACCTTGGCGGAACTGTACAAGTTATACCACACATCACAAACGAAATTAAAGATCGTGTTTACCGTGCGGGAAAAGAAACAGGTGCAGACGTTGTTATTACTGAGATCGGCGGAACAGTTGGTGATATCGAATCACTACCTTTCTTAGAAGCAATTCGTCAAATTAAAAGTGACATCGGCCGTGATAATGTGATGTATATTCACTGTACACTTGTTCCTTACATTAAAGCTGCTGGTGAAATGAAAACAAAGCCTACACAACATAGTGTAAAAGAACTTCGCAGCTTAGGTATTCAACCGAACGTCATCGTTGTTCGTACAGAAATGCCAATTTCACAAGACATGAAAGATAAAATTGCGTTATTCTGTGATATCGATACAAACGCTGTTATCGAGTGCCGTGACGCAGAAACACTTTATTCCATTCCTTTAGATTTACAAGCACAAAATTTAGATTCAATTGTATGTAATCATTTAAAACTAAACTGCAATGAAGCAGATATGACAGAATGGAAACAGCTTGTTGAGCGTGTAACAAATCTCTCGAAAGTAACAAAAATTGGTCTTGTTGGGAAATATGTTGAATTACAAGATGCATACATTTCTGTTGTCGAAGCACTTCGTCATGCAGGTTATGAATATGATTCAGATATCGAGATCAAGTGGGTTAATGCCGAAACATTAACAGAAGAAAACGTAAGAGAACAGCTTGACGATGTTGATGGAATTCTTGTTCCTGGCGGCTTCGGTGACCGCGGGGTAGAAGGTAAAATCCTTGCAACTACATTTGCGCGTGTAAACAAAGTTCCATTCCTTGGAATTTGTCTTGGTATGCAAGTAGCATCAATCGAATTTGCACGTAATGTTGTAGGCTTAAAAGGTGCAAACTCATCTGAGATTGATCCAACGACACAATATCCTGTCATTGACTTACTTCCAGAGCAAAAAGATATTGAGGACTTAGGTGGAACTCTGCGCCTAGGATTATCACCAAGTAAGCTGCAAAAAGAAACACGTGCTTATGAAGCTTATAAAGAAGAAGTTGTATATGAGCGTCACCGTCATCGTTATGAATTCAATAATGAATACCGCCAAGCAATGGAAGAAGCAGGCTTTGTCTTCTCAGGAACAACACCTGACGGACGTTTAGTTGAAATCATTGAAATTAAAGATCACCCATGGTTTGTGGCATCACAATTCCACCCGGAATTCACATCTAGACCAACTAGACCACAACCATTATTCCGTGATTTCGTACATGCATCATTAACAGCGAAAGAAGGAAAATAATTTTGATAAGAGCTAGCTCATCTTTGATGAGTTAGCTTTTTTTCGTAGGGGGAGAGAGTTGCTCGAAAATTGCGGATATGTATCGAATGATAGATTTTTTGGGAAAGTTGATAGATTTTCTGTCTAAGTGGATAGATTTTTTCGGAAAGTTGATAGATTTCAAAAAGATTAAATAGAAAAAAGCAATTAATCGTAGTTAATTGCTTATAGATCATCCTCATATTCAGTTAAAATCTCTTTTATCGTGAAACTAAGCGCATAGTAGACATATAAAGAAGTCATTAATGCAGGAAAACCGTATCTTTCACCGTCATCTCCAGGAATTAATGGCTGGCGAAGCTTTGCATCAACATGCAAATCGGTGATTTCCTGTAAGCCCGAATCTGCATTTTTGATCAAAGCAGATACCCCAACGGTTTGAATTCCTTGATCTGACAGCTTTTTGGCAATGGAGATCGCTTTTTCATCTGTTGAACGATACGTAAACAGAAGCACTCGATCTTCTGGTGAAAGAGTTTTTATTTGACCTGCTTCATCCAAAAGAGCCTCAGCGCGAACTAAAGGTTCGGTACTTGTCAAAGCTTCCAATACGACACCATGGAGCTCTTTGCAGCCATATATGTAAAGTGTTCCTTCCCCAATTAATGCCCCAGCAAGGAGTCTTGCACTTTCTTCAATATTCATGTCTTCTTGATCTAAGATACGATTAAAATGTCCGGTTAATTGTGTGGTGAAAATTTTCATCATCGAATGGTAGAACTCCTTTCACATTTCACATGTATAAAGTATTATATCTGAAAGGAAAGAATTCTGAAAGAAACCAGATTTTAAGAGGGTTTTTTCTGAAAATACCAAATATATCAAAAAATGTCGACAAATGATATAATTTAAAAGCAGGAAATTGATCATGAAAAAAGAATTAATGTAAGTGTTGAAAAAAATCGAATGACATGACTAAGTTTAAAATCCGATTCTAACGTGAAGCGGAGTTTTAGTATGTGATGACAAGATGCTAACTGCCGCTGCCATCTAAACAAGATGAGTTTTAAGTTAAGCGGGTTCCATCCCCTTTCCTTCAAGCGAAAATACAAAATTGACAAAGAGGAGTATTAATCATGTTAAAGGAAAAAATCTTAATTGTAGACGATCAGTATGGAATTCGTATTTTATTAAATGAGGTATTTCAAAAAGAAGGCTATCAAACATTCCAAGCTGCTAGCGGATTTCAAGCATTGGAAATTGTCGAAAAGCATTCTCCAGACCTCGTGCTTTTAGATATGAAAATTCCTGGTATGGACGGAATTGAAATTTTAAAAAGAATGAAAGTAATCGACCAAGATATTCGCGTCATCATTATGACCGCTTATGGAGAACTAGATATGATTCAGGAAGCAAAAGATTTAGGAGCGCTCACTCATTTTGCAAAGCCATTCGATATTGATGAAATTCGTGATGCGGTAAAAAAGTATATACCCCTTAATGCAAATAAATAAACATTTATGTAAAAAAAATTGTCGAAATGTTGCCCATTTTCGAAGATATTGGTATGCTTAAGTATGTGAAAAGTGTTCATCCGGACTTTACATATTCGTGAATATTCTGGTCAAGCTAGGTATGATATGCTTTTCTGTATCAGAAAAATTAGGTTCATTAGGAGGATTTTTAATATGCCTTTAGTTTCAATGACAGATATGCTAAATAAAGCAAAAAAAGAAGGATATGCAGTAGGTCAATTCAATATCAACAATCTTGAATTTTTCCAAGCAATCCTACAAGCAGCTGAAGAAGAAAAATCACCAGTTATTCTTGGTGTTTCTGAAGGTGCTGCACGCTACGTTGGCGGATTCAAAACTGTAGTGAAAATCACTGAAGGTCTTCTTGAAGACTACAAAATTACTGTTCCAGTTGCAATCCATCTTGATCACGGTTCAAGCTTTGAAAAATGTAAAGAAGCAATTGATGCTGGATTTACATCTGTTATGATTGATGCTTCACACGATCCATTTGAACAAAACGTAGAAACAACTTCTAAAGTTGTTGAGTATGCTCATTCAAAAGGTGTTTCAGTTGAAGCTGAGTTAGGAACTGTTGGCGGACAAGAAGATGATGTTGTTGCAGAAGGCGTTATCTACGCAGATCCACAAGAATGTAATGAACTTGTAAAACGTACTGGTATTGATTGCTTAGCACCAGCACTTGGTTCTGTTCACGGACCATACAAAGGTGAGCCAAACTTAGGTTACAAAGAAATGGAAGAAATCGCTAACCTAACAAATATGCCATTAGTACTTCATGGTGGTACTGGAATCCCAACGAAAGACATTCAAAAAGCAATCTCTTTCGGAACGGCAAAAATCAATGTTAACACTGAAAACCAAATTGCTTCTGCAAAAACGGTTCGTGAAGTGTTAGCTGCGAAACCAGAAGAATATGATCCACGTAAATACATGGGACCAGCTCGTGACGCTATTAAAGCAACTGTAATCGGCAAAATGCGCGAATTCGGTTCTTCAAACAAAGCTTAATATGTAAGTGAATGATTGATAGCCGCCTTTTTAATAGAGGCGGTTATATTCTGAATAATAAGAAAGCGCTAACAGTACTTGTTAGTGCAACCTTCTAATCCTAAACCTAGCTGATGAGTAATAGAATAGAATGAAACGGGCGGTTTTTAAATTGCCCGTTTTAGCATTCAATCGAACAGGTTGGGTCACATCCCTTAAAACCACTAAACCAGACTACCTCAATTTTTATTATTGGATGATTCTACCTAAAAAAGTGTAATCTTGTAGTATAATATTGTTGTCAAGCCTAATAGATGGTTTAATAAGAAGTAAGTTATTTTTGGACAAAATAAAAACAAATTGTTTGTGATGTATTTACTTGGGCATTAAAGGAAATAAAGATATAAACAGCTTGAATTCTTTTCTTTATCTAGGAAAAAATGTTGACAAGAGATGTTCCTTATTCGGAAAACATGCTGGCTAATGAAGAATAGGCGTATTTTTTCGTACGTGTTTGATAGAGATTTGCTTGCGAAATTAGCGCAATGCTCACCCTCCATGTTCTTTCCGGAAAGTCAACTTCATAAGAAGGGAGACTATCATGGAAAAATTAAAAGTTGCCGGTGGAGATTTGCTCAAAGGTACAGTAAATATTAGCGGTGCAAAAAACAGTGCGGTCGCGCTGATTCCTGCGACAATATTAGCGCAATCACCAGTCACAATTGAAGGATTACCAAACATTTCTGATGTAAATATACTTGGAGACCTTTTGGAGGAAATTGGTGGAAAAGTAGAATTGAAAAATAATGAAATGATTGTTGATCCATCATCAATGATTTCAATGCCTTTACCGAACGGAAAAGTGAAGAAGCTTCGCGCATCCTATTATTTAATGGGTGCAATGCTGGGTCGATTTAAAAAAGCCGTCATTGGGCTTCCTGGAGGATGTCATTTAGGTCCTCGTCCAATTGACCAGCATATCAAAGGGTTCGAAGCATTAGGGGCACAAGTAACAAATGAACAAGGTGCGATTTATTTACGGGCCGATGAACTTCGCGGGGCACGAATCTACCTTGATGTTGTCAGTGTTGGTGCAACAATTAATATCATGCTTGCCGCTGTTCTGGCAAAAGGCAGAACCATTATTGAAAATGCTGCAAAAGAACCAGAAATCATTGATGTAGCAACATTGCTTACTAGCATGGGTGCAAAAATTAAAGGTGCTGGAACTGAGACGATAAGAATTGATGGAGTCGAAACGCTTCATGGCTGTCGTCATTCGATTATACCTGATCGTATTGAAGCAGGTACATATATGATTATTGGCGCTGCAATGGGGAAAGAAGTGATGATTGATAACGTCATTCCGCTTCACTTAGAGTCACTAATTGCCAAGCTAAGAGAAATGGGGCTTCATATCGAGACAAGCAATGATCAAATTTTGATTGTTGGCGGTCAAAAAGAGCTAAAAGCTGTTGATATTAAAACACTTGTTTATCCAGGATTTCCAACAGATCTGCAACAACCGTTCACCTCATTATTAACAAGGGCTACAGGAACAAGTGTTGTCACTGACACCATATACTCAGCCCGCTTTAAGCATATTGATGAGCTTAGAAGAATGGGTGCTGTTATAAAAGTTGAGGGCCGTTCAGCCATCGTATCGGGTCCTGCGAAACTTCAAGGTGCCCGTGTCAAAGCAAGTGATTTACGAGCAGGCGCTGCGCTTGTATGTGCGGGGCTGATGGCAGACGGAATTACTGAAATTACCGGTCTAGAACATATTGATAGAGGATATAGCCAGCTGGTAGAAAAACTAACTGGTCTAGGCGCTACAATCTGGCGTGAAAGGTTATCCGAAAAAGAAATCGAGCAAATGCAAAATTCTTAAGGGGATCCATCTATTTTTCCCTCTTTCGCTTCCTTAGGTCATATATTTTCATTTTCACCTAATTGTATAAGAGAAGAGAAGGAAAATGGATGATGATATATAAACTAGTCAATTGTGCTTTCGTTACAATTGTACACCTGCCAAAATTCATAGACACAAAGGGGAGAATGGCTATGGAAAGAAGCTTATCAATGGAACTAGTAAGGGTAACAGAAGCAGCAGCACTCGCTTCAGCACGTTGGATGGGAAGAGGAAAAAAAGACGAGGCTGATGAAGCAGCGACATCTGCTATGCGTGATGTTTTTGATACGGTTCCAATGAAAGGCACGGTTGTAATTGGGGAAGGGGAAATGGACGAAGCACCAATGCTGTACATTGGTGAAAAGCTTGGTACAGGATATGGTCCACGAGTCGATGTAGCAGTAGATCCATTAGAAGGGACAAACATCGTTGCTTCTGGTGGCTGGAATGCTTTAGCAGTCATTGCGATTGCAGATCATGGCAATATGCTCCATGCACCAGATATGTATATGGACAAAATTGCAGTAGGACCTGAAGCAGTAGGTTGCATCGATATCGAAGCGCCAATCATCGATAATTTAAAAGCTGTTGCAAAGGCAAAAAACAAAGATATTGAAGATGTTGTTGCAACAGTTTTAAATCGGAAAAAACATGAACATATCATTCAACAGCTTAGAGAAGCAGGAGCAAGAATCAAAGTCATTAATGACGGAGATGTAGCGGGAGCAATTAATACAGCGTTTGATCATACAGGTGTTGATATTTTATTTGGACAAGGCGGTGCACCTGAAGGCGTTTTAGCAGCTGTAGCACTTAAATGCTTAGGTGGAGAAATCCAAGGAAAGCTCATCCCGCAAAATGATGAAGAACTTGCACGCTGTATCAAAATGGGCTTGGATGTAAATAAAATCCTTCTTATGGATGACCTTGTAAAAGGTGATGATGCGATCTTTGCTGCAACAGGAGTAACAGATGGCGAGCTTTTAAGAGGAGTCCAATTTAAAGGGAACACAGGTACGACACATTCCATCGTTATGCGTGCCAAATCAGGAACTGTCCGATTTATTGATGGCAGACATAGCTTAAAGAAAAAACCAAACTTAGTAATAAGATAATGTTAGACTGTATGAGTTTTCAAGTACGCACAAATCAAGCTGAGGATAGGATCGCTTATTACTACAGTAAATACCTTTTTGAGAAAGCGCGGTAAATGAAAAACTCGCTTTCTCCTTGTCTAGCGCAAGCACCTAGCCTTCAGTCACACAGGACGTGCAAGTCGAGTGAAGTTGGCATGGATACTCATATGCAGTCTTATTTCCTCGAGTTCCTCGAAGCTGAACAAGACGCTTGCACTTTTCTGGTTGTCTAGCTGCAGCGCCTAGGCCCTCGAGTCATAAGCCAATCCATAATTAAAGGCAAAGAACGCCTTTTATTATGGCTCGTCTTATGCATGTCGGGCCTGATCAAGGCGCTTACGCTTTTCTAATTTGTCCAGCTCCAGCGACAGGACGTCGCGTTTGTAACTGCCTCGAGGTCATAAGTCAATTATGAATTGAAGGTAAAACACCTTCTATTCATAATCGCCTTTTGATTGTCGGGGCTGAACAAAGCGCTTACGCTTTTCTAAAAACCTCAAACTTCTAATTGATTTTCCAAAAATGATTGATTAAATTTGTGAAATAGGGTAAAAATAAAGAGTGCTGCATTGAATGAAAAATGCTAAATCTACTTCAATCTCACCTTCATTTTCCTTCTAACATGTAACGTACTAGTTTTCTCTTCATTAGTGCAAATGATGGTAAATCTTCTGAATGTAAAAACTGGATACCAAAATAAGTCTCCATATTGTAGAAATAAATAGATGGAAATGTAAATGCTTAAATTTGAAAAATAAAAAGAGTGGTGTTTTTATGAATCAGGTTTCAATTTCTTCATTGGAACATATGAAATTGAAAGAATTGTACGAGCTTGCACGTCATTTTAAAATATCGTATTACAGCAAGCTGACGAAAAAAGAATTGATTTTTGCTATTTTAAAAGCAAATGCAGAACAAGAGGATTTATTATTCATGGAAGGTGTCTTAGAAATCATCCAGTCTGAAGGATTTGGCTTCTTAAGACCGATTAACTATTCACCAAGTTCTGAGGATATTTATATTTCTGCTTCGCAAATTAGACGTTTTGATTTACGAAATGGGGACAAAGTATCTGGAAAGGTGCGTCCACCAAAAGAAAATGAACGCTACTACGGCTTACTTCATGTTGAAGCAGTTAATGGTGAAGACCCAGAAACGGCTAAGGAACGTGTCCACTTTCCAGCATTAACTCCACTTTATCCAGATAGACAAATATACTTAGAAACAAAACCAAATTATTTATCAACAAGAATCATGGATCTAATCGCACCTGTCGGATTTGGTCAGCGTGGCTTAATTGTTGCCCCGCCTAAGGCAGGAAAAACAATGCTTTTAAAAGAGATCGCTAACAGTATTACGACTAATAATCCTGAAGCAGAACTTATCGTTCTATTAATAGATGAACGTCCTGAAGAAGTAACAGATATTGAACGTTCCGTAGCTGGTGACGTCGTTAGCTCAACGTTTGATGAAGTACCTGAAAATCATATTAAAGTAGCTGAGCTTGTTCTTGAGCGAGCTATGCGCCTTGTTGAACATAAAAAGGATGTTATTATTTTAATGGATAGCATCACTCGTTTAGCACGTGCATACAACTTGGTGATCCCGCCAAGCGGACGTACATTATCTGGTGGTATTGATCCAGCAGCCTTCCACCGTCCAAAACGCTTCTTTGGAGCAGCGCGTAACATTGAAGAGGGTGGAAGCTTAACCATTCTTGCAACAGCATTAGTCGATACAGGTTCACGTATGGATGACGTTATTTACGAGGAATTCAAAGGAACAGGAAATATGGAGCTTCACTTAGACCGCTCACTTGCCGAAAAACGTATTTTCCCAGCAATCGATATCCGTCGTTCTGGGACAAGAAAAGAAGAACTTCTTATTCCAAAAGACCATCTCGACAAATTATGGGCTATTCGTAAATCAATGTCAGATTCACCAGACTTTATTGAAAAGTTCTTAAGAAAACTTCGTCAAACAAAATCAAATGAAGAATTCTTTGGTCAATTAGATGCGGAAATGAAGGCGGTTAGGAATAGATAATTTTCGGGTGTGTGAGGTAGAGGGATGTTGGGCTTAGTTTTTGCTAAGCGCCCGACATCCAGCTCCAGCGCCTAGCCCCTCGAGGTCATAAGTCAATCAGGAATTGAAGGTAAAGAACACCTTCTATTCCTGATCGTCTTATGCTTGTCGGGGCTGAACAAGGCTGGGCTTAATACTTAGTTTTAGTGTCTAGCTCCAGCGCCTAGCCCCTCGGGGTCATAAGTCACACATGAATTGAAGGCAAAGTACGCCTTCTATTCATGCGCGCCTTATGCCTGTCGGGGCTGAACAAGGCGCTTCCGCTTTTCTTAATTAGTAATATTTAACTTCAGCTTGCTTTTAATCTTAGCACTTGTTATAATTTCCTCATGTGCTTTTCTAGATGATATTTGTCAATCGGACGAGTTGAGTCTAGGATATTTAACTCTGTTTCGGATATGATTCAGGGCGGAAGGAGATGAAAAGAATGAAAACAGGAATTCATCCAAACTTTAATAAGGTTATGGTGAAATGTGCTTGTGGTAACGAATTCGAAACTGGATCTGTATTAAACGAGATCAAAGTTGAGGTTTGTTCTGAGTGCCATCCATTCTACACAGGACGTCAAAAATTTGCAGATGCAGGTGGACGTGTAGATAAATTCAATAAAAAATACGGCCTTAAACAAAAGTAATAAAGGTTTAATACAACAGGCAAGACGAAACTGCTCTTGCCTGTTTTTTCACGTCAAAATTTGTAATTTGTAAGTTAATTTTAGGTGATCCTACATATATTCGTAGGAATGTTGAAAAGTTTCGATGCATGAATTTCATGTTTTATCCACTCTGGTTAACAAGCAAGCAGGGTAGATAAAACAGCTGGAAATCTGCCTTAATATATAGATATTTAAATATTACAGTACCAATATAAACGGTACGGTCAATCGATTCTGAATCTTGACGTCGAAGGGAGAGGCCGTCTAAATGTATGTCATGAAACAAAGCGGGTGGCTTGAAATAATCTGCGGAAGCATGTTTTCAGGTAAATCCGAGGAACTCATTCGCCGGGTTCGACGTGCGCAATTTGCGAAACAAGAAGTAAAGGTTTTTAAACCTAGTATAGATAACCGCTATAGTGAAGAAGAGGTCGTTTCACACAATGGTACAGCAATCATATGTAAGCCGTTAGCTTCTTCACTAGATATTTTTAAGCATATTAGCGAAAAAACAGATGTGATTGCTGTCGATGAAGTACAGTTCTTTGATGAACATATTTGTGATGTGTTGACATTATTAGCTAATCAAGGATACCGTGTCATCGCAGCTGGGTTAGATCAAGACTTTAGGGGCGAACCATTTAGTGTTGTACCACAATTAATGGCTATTGCAGAATTAGTCACTAAGCTTCAAGCCGTATGCTCTGTCTGCGGTTCACCTGCAAGCCGTACACAAAGACTAATTAACGGGAAACCAGCTTCATACGATGATCCAATTATTCTTGTCGGGGCTTCAGAATCATATGAGCCTAGATGCAGACATCACCATGAAGTGCCAGGTGCTCCTGTCATGGATATAACAAAAGAAAATAGTGAGACGAAGCTTTAATATAAATTTTAATAGGGTAAAAAAACAACCTTACTCTATAAAAGGAGTAAGGTTGTTTACTTAATCTATTAAAAACTAAAAATCGAACTAATTAAATTCTTTCGTCTCGGTTTCTTTTGTGTAGTAGACTGGTCAAAAACAAGCGAATGATCCTTTGGCTCGCGTTTTGATTGAGCATTCTCTAAATCTTCTATTTTTTGCTCTAGCAACGCAATTTTTTTCGTTAATTCCTCTATTTCTCTACGGTGCTGAAGCATTTGGTAAGAAACAACATCATCAGCTTTGCTTCGCAGCGCCCTTTCTAGTTCTTCCATTCGTTTGATAAGTGATTCTTCAAGTGGATTCTCGACAACTTCAACATTTTTTAACGTTCCTTTGCGGCTGCCTTGGACCGTCTGTACTGCTTGAGAAACTGGCTGCGATTGTGTTTGTGGTGGTTGCGATTGGCTTTGAATCTGCTTTAATCGTTCAACATCTTCATTTGAAAATTGATAGTGCCCAAGTTCATTTTTCTCCAATTGCATATCTAATTGTTGCACCCATCTCATTAACGTTCTTCTTGAAACACCTAATAATTTTGTAACATCTGCTGTACTCATCCCTTTATTCCTCCCCAAATGTTTAAGTACAATCCAGAAACACTAACGATAAGACAAAAAGAAAAACATCCATCCGACAAGTAAACATCTTTATGTACGTTTTCGACCTTCGTTGTCTGTTCCCTTCACGTATGACAAAACAAGTATGAATTCGGCAAAGAAAGTGGGTGTTTTACATTATTATGTAAAGAGGGTGTCGATACCTGACTAAGCTTCATAAAGCTCAAGTGGCAGACCGTCTGGATCCTGAAAAAATGTGAACCTTTTCCCTGTATGAGGATCAATGCGAATCGGTTCAGGAATGATTCCTTTCTGGGTGAGCTCTTCAACTGCCTCCATTATATTCGGTACATCAAATGCAAGATGTCTTAGCCCGACAGCTTCAGGCTGTGACGGTCGCATTGGCGGATTTGGAAATGAAAACAATTCAATTTGGTATGTTTCATTTATCATAAGATCTAACTTGTAGGAATTCCGCTCTTCACGAAAAACCTCATTAAGAACCTTAAAGCCAAGTATGTTCGTGTAAAACGATTTGGAAGCTTCATAGTTAGAACAGATGATAGCTATATGATGGATTTTGTTAATGTTCATGGATATTACCTCTTTTCATTCTATATAGGTGTGGTATTTTTCCCAAAGATAGTAATTCGACCAAAGAGATCGATAATCCCCCCATTTATAGAAGATTCCCTTTATTATGGGAGTTTTTTCCCGTTAAACGTTAGCGATCGATAAAAGTATACCAATTTTTAGAAACTATAGATCAATTTGCTTTTGACGCTTTATCTGACCTATACTATAATTAGAATGTTATGCATGAAAATTGAGGTGAACATGTATGTTAGATCGTTTACAATCGGTGGAAGACCGTTATGAAAAATTAAATCAGCTTTTGATGGATCCAGACATTATCAGTGATACGAAAAAGCTGCGTGAATATTCAAAAGAACAATCAGATTTACAAGAAACTGTTGAAGTGTATCGTGAATATAAAGAGGTTCGCGAGCAAATTTCTGATACGAAATCAATGCTTGAAGAAAAGCTTGATGCGGAAATGCGTGAAATGGCAAAGGAAGAGCTTTCTGAGCTAGAGTCACGTGAAGAGGAATTAACGGCACGTTTGAAAATTCTCCTTGTTCCTAAAGATCCAAACGATGATAAAAACGTTATTATGGAGATCCGCGGAGCTGCAGGTGGAGATGAGGCGGCATTGTTTGCTTCAGATTTATACCGTATGTACAGCCGCTTTGCTGAAATGCAAGGCTGGAAAACAGAAGTAATGGAAGCGAACGCTACTGGTACTGGCGGTTATAAAGAAATTATCTTTATGATCAATGGGAAGGGTGCCTATTCGAAATTGAAGTTCGAAAATGGAGCACACCGTGTTCAGCGTGTTCCTGAAACAGAATCGGGCGGACGTATCCATACATCTACAGCAACAGTTGCGGTTTTACCTGAGGCAGAAGAGGTAGAGGTAGAAATCCATGAAAAGGATATTCGTGTTGATACCTTTGCATCAAGCGGCCCGGGAGGACAAAGTGTAAATACAACGATGTCTGCTGTTCGTTTAACACACTTGCCAACAAACACAGTCGTTTCATGTCAGGATGAAAAATCGCAAATTAAAAATAAAGAAAAAGCAATGAAGGTACTTCGTGCACGTGTATACGATAAATTCCAACAAGAAGCACAGGCAGAGTATGATCAAAACCGTAAACTTGCTGTTGGAACTGGTGACCGTTCAGAGCGTATTAGAACATATAACTTCCCGCAAAACCGTGTAACGGACCATAGAATTGGTTTAACGATTCAAAAATTAGATCAAATTCTTGAAGGAAAGCTTGATGAAGTTGTTGACGCATTAATCGTTGAAGATCAATCAAGCCGACTTCAAGCTGCGGAAGAATAAAATCATGAACGTTGTTTTCGAAGCCCTGAACTGGGCTTCTTCTTTTTTAAAGGAAGCGGGAAGAGATGAAAATGCGGGTGAGCTTTTGCTCCGTCACCATTTAAAAATGGAGCGGGCCACACTGCTTTCAAATTTGAGACTGGTCCTCTCAAAAGAACAGCAGCAAGCATTTAGATCTGATGTGATCAAACATGCAGAAGGAATTCCTGTACAATATTTGATTGGACATGAAGAATTTTACGGCAGGCGCTTTAAAGTAAACCAAGAGGTGCTCATTCCACGCCCTGAAACCGAGGAATTAGTGGAAGGAGTCTTGCAGCGAGCAGCACAGTATTTTCAAGGAAATGAGAAGCTTCAGGTAGTAGATGTTGGGACAGGAAGCGGTGCCATCGCAATCACATTAGCACTCGAAAACCCGCGCTTCCTAGTCCGTGCTATCGATATCGCCGAAGAATCCCTGCAAATAGCAGAGCAAAATGCCAAAGAATTAGGCGCTGATGTTGAATGGCTGCACGGTGATCTTCTTGAACCAATTTCTACACATCGTTTGAACAAATTTGATATCTTAGTATCAAACCCGCCATATATCCCTGATTGGGAAATTGAAACACTCTCACCCGTTGTGAAGGATCATGAGCCAATGCGAGCTTTGGCAGGAGGGGAAGATGGATTAGACTTCTACAGAAGACTTATTCAAGACATGCAAGACTTATTGAACACTCCGGCAATGGTAGCCTTTGAAATTGGTGCAGGACAAGGTGAAGATGTAAAAGAGCTTATGTTAAAAACTTATCCACCTGCAAAAGTAGAAATTGTTCATGATATCAATGGGAAAGATCGGATGGTATTTGCGTTGATTGGGGACAGTTCCTCTTCAACGTAAAGCAGTTAGCGGTGAAACATAAATATATCAGCGAACGCTGATAAAAGCTGAATTTCGCTGATATATTTAGGATATCGCTGATATAATTGAAATAACGCTGATAAAACGGAAATTTCGCTGATATTTTTAAAAACGCTAATAAAAACCGCTTAATTTAAAATGTGTGTAATACTTCAGCAGTCTTGGGAACTGTCCACACCATTCACAACTATGAAACTATTTTTTTAAAAGATAGTTTAAGAATCTCTCACGCTGTCCATACTGTCTACCAAGGGAGGCGTGAGAAAATGAAAAAACAACAACTTGTACTTATATATATATTCTTATTATTTTTGGGAGCAATCGTTAGTGTTTATAAAGAGCCGGTGTCAGCGAGTACAGAGGAACCAGTTGCAATTCCGGATGAAGCGATTCGACTGCGTATTCTTGCCAATAGTGATTCTGATGAAGATCAAGCATTAAAACGAAAAGTTCGCGATGCAGTGAACAAGGAAATCACAAAATGGGTGGCAGAGTTAACATCAGTAGAAGCAGCTAGACAGTTAATTCAATCAAAGCTTCCAGAGATTGAAGCGATTGTTGAGGATGTGCTTGAGGAAGAAAATGTTGAGCAATCGTATACAGTTAATTTTGAAAATGTAAGTTTTCCAACAAAGCTTTACGGAAATTTTATCTATCCAGCAGGTGAGTATGAAGCGATTCTAATCAGTTTAGGTGAAGCAAAGGGAGCGAATTGGTGGTGTGTCTTATTCCCGCCGCTATGTTTCTTAGACTTTTCAAACAGTGTAGCTGTAGCAGAGGATAAAGAAAATCCAACAATGAATGACAGTGAAAAAACAAATGAAAAACTTTCTTCTCTTGTGATTGATGAAGAGGAGGAAAAAGAAGAAGTAGAAGTAAAATTCTTTTTAGTAGAGTGGTTCCAAGGATTATTTGCATAAAACGGGAACATTCCCTAAAAAATTAGAATAAATCTAGTTTTCACCTCATAGAGTTGAAGTAGAAATTGACTAAATGGGGTGGAAACATGTTTTATCAGTTAAAAATAGCCGAAGAAAAAGATCTTGGAAAGCTATCTGGCTTTGTTGAAAAGGCTGGAGTGAGTTCTGAAGGATTTGAAAGTCTCATAGATTATTTTGTCATGATGGAAAACGGCGAGAATGAGATTGTCGCTTGTATCGGTGTGGAGCCGAACAATGAAAATGGCTTGCTCAGATCTCTCGTTGTCTCGGACAAGCTTAAACAAGCACATATCCTAACACTTTTTCAAAGCATACAAACATTAGCAGAACAAAAAGGAATTAAAAATTTATTTTTAGTTACAAATAAAGAAGCATCTGTTCAGTTCCTATCTTTAATGGGCTTTAAAGAAATTGAACGGATCGCCATCCCCAATCAGTTATTAACATTAGAACATATAAGGGGCTCACTTGAAGATGAAAATGCGAAAATCATGGTAAAGTCTTCATAATGTGGATATATCCACATAATTATCCACAAAAGCCACAACCCTTATCCACAGATTGTGGATAAGGGTTGTTTTATTGAATGTCTTCTTTTATACTTTCATAAGTTAATTAAACGGTAAACAAGGGAGTTAGCATATATGAACACAAAGCAATGGATTGTGGATGATGGAACAGATTTATCCACGACTTATCCACAACTTTCACAACCAGCACAGTTATTACGGGAAAATGAGGTAGTTGCTTTTCCAACTGAAACAGTTTATGGCTTAGGAGCAAATGCTTTCTCTGACGAGGCTGTGCGTAAAATCTATGAAGCAAAGGGCAGGCCGAGTGATAATCCACTGATTGTCCACATTGCATCGATTAGCAAACTAGATGAGATTGTGCAGGATATCCCCGAATATGCGTATAAATTGATGAACGAATTTTGGCCAGGTCCTTTAACACTTATTTTACCGAAAAAAGGGAACAAGTTATCCACAATTGTTACAGCTGGGCTTGATACTGTTGGTGTGCGCATGCCAAATCATCCAGTCGCACTAAAGCTTATTCAGGAAGCTGATGTACCCATAGCGGCGCCAAGTGCAAATAAGTCGGGAAAACCAAGTCCAACACATGCTTCACATGTGTATCATGATTTGAACGGGAAAATAAGTGGGATTGTTGATGGCGGTGCAACTGGAGTAGGAGTTGAATCAACAGTATTGGATTGTACAACAACCGTTCCGACGATCTTGCGGCCAGGGGGTGTTACAAAGGAGCAGTTAGAGTCAGTCATTGGTGAAGTAACAATTGATCAAGCTCTTTTAGAGGAAGGTCATGCTCCTAAATCGCCGGGGATGAAATATACACATTATGCACCAAATGCCCCTGTATTTGTTGTACATGGCGGTGTTTCTTTTTTACAGGAAATAATTGATCAATATCAAAAAGAAGGAAAAAAAGTCGGTGTTTTAACAACTGAAGAGCATTTGCCGCTGCTGCATGCACATAAAGTGATCACATGTGGAACTCTTACTAATTTGCAGACCGTTGCGGCACAGCTTTATGATGTTTTAAGAAAATTTGATGAAGAAGACATCGATCTAATTTTAAGTGAAAGCTTTCCTTATGATGGAGTCGGCGAAGCGATTATGAATCGATTATTAAAAGCCGCTGGAAATAAAGTGATTAAATGAATATACTCGTGAATTCGGATGATATATGTTCCATTTCAGACATTAAAATGAAAAAAACGGACAATATCATAGTCAAATGCGACAATAAATCGTGACTTTAAGTGCAAAAGTTCTATCGCCCATCTGCTGAACAATTCTAACATATTCCAAATCGGCCGAGCATACAGTTAAGTAGGCGTGTCCGAGGAGGGTAATGATGAATATTGAATCGATTATGGGTGAATTAATTACATTATTAATTATGGCACTGGCATTAGGAATGGATGCCTTTTCAGTTGGTCTGGGGATGGGGTTAATCAAATTAAAGATTAAGCAAATCTTTTACATCGGGATCATAATCGGTGTTTTTCATATAGTAATGCCATTAATGGGTATGATGATAGGAAAACTTCTAAGCGATACCTTTGGAACGATCGCAACTTTATTAGGTGGAGGCTTATTAATATTATTAGGTATGCAGATGATTTTTGCTTCGTTTAATAAAGACGATGAACCGCTCATTACCCCAGTTGGATTTGGTTTATTTGTCTTCGCACTGAGCGTTAGTTTAGATAGCTTTTCAGTCGGTTTAAGCTTAGGGATTTATGGGACGAAAACCATTCTGACTGTCATCATCTTTGGACTTGTAAGCATGGTGTTAACATGGTTTGGCCTGCTTGTAGGTAAACATGTGCAAAATTGGATAGGTTCGTATAGTGAAGCGTTGGGTGGCAGTATTCTATTAGCGTTTGGCATAAAATTAATCTTTCCTTTTTAAAGTTAAAACCGGTTGTTTGAAATTGGTCTGACCCAAGAAAGTTAGACATATTTGATTAAGCAGCTTCCAAGACCTGAGTTCGGTATTCTACCGGGCTTAGGTCATTTAATTTTGCCTTCATGTGTTTGTGATTGTAGTACTCAATATATTGCTTTAATTCGTCTTGAAAGTGTTCGATACTATCAAATTTTTGTAAATAAAGTAATTCAGATTTTAACACTCCAAAGAAACTCTCCATTGCGGCATTATCATTAGCGTTTGGTGTAAAATTAATCTTCCCTTTTTAAATGATGAAAGGACTGGGTGCAAATCGAACCAGTCTTTTGGGCGTTTCCGAATATAATGTGACTAAGCACTTCGATATCACAGTATAAAAAACCGGTTGTATGTTTACAACCGGTTAAAAAATGTTTGCTCATAAGATTCTTTGATGCTCATACTATTAAGATCATTTCCGATTAAAATAATGACGGGAGTTTGTTTTATGTCAGCTTCTACTTTTTCAAGAAACAGTTTACGTGAAGCAAGTTGGAAGGAGTAAAGTGAATTCTCTCCTTTGAATTGAATAATCCCTTTTCCACGAAAAATGTCCTTTGGTAATCCCTTCAACCACTTCTCAAATGCCTTTTTTTCGAACACTGGTAAGTTTTCTAATTTCACAGCTTTAATCTTTGCGTGGTTTACATGGTCGTGATCATCATGGTCATGTTCACTGCCATTACAAGAACAGCTTGAATTTTGTTCAGCTTGAGACAGATTCAATGTTCGAACTCTCTTTTTTAAAAGCTCATCTACTGAAATATTGCCAAAGGTGGAATGAAGAATTGGAACTTCGTTAGCTATTAGTTTACGAAGTTGGGAATTGATTTTTTCGAGCTTTTTCTCTGATATAAGATCCGTTTTATTTAAAATAATAAGAGTTGCGCAAGTGATCTGCTCTTTTAATAAAGTACGTATTTCCTTTGAACTTGAAAAAATACTTTGGTAATCAAGGTAATTACTTGCATCGACTAAACTTATAATAGACCGTAATTCAAATTGGTCAATATATGATGGATTAGCTATTGCTTCTATGATTTCATTAGGATTTGCTACTCCTGTACCTTCAATTAATAATGTGTCTACTGGATTCTTTACAAATTGATCTAGAGTTTGTTTTAAATCATCTTGTATTGAACAACATATACAACCGTTTAATAGCTCAACCATTTTCTCATTATCAAATAAATGATTTTCAACGTTGGTGTCACCAAGCTCGTTTAATATAATGCCTAGTTGCTTATCTTGTTTTTTACATTCTTCTACGATCCTCTTTAGTACAGTTGTTTTTCCGCTTCCTAAAAATCCACTTAAAACATATACCTGTATTTTTTGTTTCATAGTAGTCCCTCACCTTATAAAAAATATGATAAATAGGAATCGTTACGATTGTAATCTATTAATCATATTACAATATTATGTAATAAACAACGAAAATAGGTCGAATTTACAAAACCTTAATAAAATCTATAAATTTCTTAAATCTTAGCTTTACAAACAACCACTATTATAAGAACTGTTGAAAAAAGTTAGGAGGAAAGAAAAAATGGTATTTAAAAGAGGTTTGTCTAAGAAACTAGTAACAGTTGGTGTTCTATCAACTCTAGTAGTTGGTGGATTTGCAGGGTTAAACCAAAATGCTGAAGCAAAATCAGGTAATAAGGCTAATCCTGAAATAAAAAATGTCATCTTCTTAATTGGTGATGGAATGGGTCCTTCTCCTATTGCAGCTCATCGTTATATGAATGATGATCCGTCAACTAAAGAGATGGAGCTTACAGAATTTGATAAATATTTAGTAGGGATGCAAACGACATATCCTGACGATCCAGCACAAAATATTACTGACTCTGCATCTGCAGCGACAGCAATGGCATCTGGTATTAAAACATACAACAATGCAATTGGTATGGATGCAGATAAAAATCCATATGAAACTGTTCTTGAGCGTGCAAAAGAATATGGAAAAGCAACTGGCTTAGTAGCAACTTCTGAAGTAACACATGCAACGCCAGCTTCTTACGGTGCACATGATGAAAGCCGTAAAAATATGGATGCTATTGCAAATGATTACTTTGATGAGTTAATCAATGGTAACCACAAAGTTGACGTTATTCTTGGTGGAGGTTCTAATCACTTCACTCCAGAAGGCCGTAAGATCGATGATCGTGATCTAGTAAGTGAATTCAAAAATGCTGGATACAGCTATGTTACAAATAAAGAAGAACTAATGAATGATGATAATGGACAAGTATTAGGATTATTTGCTACTGGCGGTCTGCCAAAAATGATCGACCGTGCTGAAAGCATTCCTTCCTTAGAAGAAATGACGACAACTGCAATTGATCGTTTAAACAAGAATGAAGATGGTTTCTTCTTAATGATTGAAGGAAGCCAAATTGACTGGGCAGAGCATGATAATGATGTTGTTGGTACGATGAGTGAAATGGAAGATTTCGAGAGCGCATTTAAAGCTGCGATCGACTTTGCGAAAAAAGATGGTCAAACTTTAGTTGTAACGACAGCTGACCATGCTACTGGCGGATTATCATTAGGTTCTAATACAAAAGCAGCAAAAAGCGGTGAATACAATTTCCATGTAGGTCCAATTAAAGCATTCAAAGAGACTCCTGACTACATTGCAGCAGAACTTTTTGCAGCTGGCGAAAATGCAAATGTAGAAGAAATCATGCAAAACCATATCGAATCTGATTTTTACGGTAAAATTACAGATAGTGAAATTCAAGCTATAAAAGATGCAGTGGCTTCTAAAACTAGAAATATTACATCAATTGATAATGCAATTGAAGCAATTATTAACGATCATTCAGTAACTGGTTGGACAACTGGTGGACATACTGGGGAAGATGTACCTGTTTTTGCATTCGGCCCTCAAAAAGCTCGTTTTGCTGGATTAATCGATAACACAGATCAGGCTAATATCATTTTCAATCTTCTTGAAGAAAACCAAAAGCCTGGTAAAGGTAAGAATTAAGATAAGGATTAAAATAAGTAATTGCCTAATTTCCTAACAATTAGGTAGTAGGCTAAATGAATTGTGTGCAGCAATTAAAATATTCTTATATCAACCAAAATAAACAATGAACAAATAGAAAGCCATTAACTCTTATGGCTTTCTACTTTTTTAAGGTGTGGATATTTGTATCAATCCTGAAAGAAAAATTCTTATAAAAGGTTATTAGTAGATAAAGATGGATTTCGAATCTTTCTAAAAATTAAAATTATAAACTACTTACTTGGATAAAGGGAGTTTTGAAAATGAATTCTACTATTTTAAAACAGTCAAAGGAGTTAATTGGTTTAGCTCTAGTTGTTATTTTTATCTATTTATTTATTTTCCTAGATTATAATACCCTCCAAAAAGAAATAACGATCCCAAAAGAGTGGTTAAATGTCAATACAATCTTTCTTAGTATTGTTATTGAGGCCATTCCATTTATTTTACTTGGGGTATTTGTTTCGTCACTCATACAAATATTTGTTTCAGAAGAAACATTAAAAAAATACATCCCCAAAAACCCAATTGTTGCCGTGCTGCCTGCTGCACTGCTTGGTGCAATTTTCCCGGTATGTGAATGTGCGATCGTTCCAGTCGTTAGAAGATTAATCAAAAAGGGAATGCCTTTACATGTAGCTTTCGTGTTTTTAGCTTGTGCACCTATCTTAAATCCCGTTGTTGCGGCATCAACTTATTTTGCCTTTAAATCAAATACTAGCATCCTAATTGGCAGAATGGGTCTAGCTTTTGTTTTATCAATGGCCATCGGCTTAGTTTTATATATTTTCTTTAAAAATAGTAACCAATTGAAAGTAACATCTGAAGAATTAGTAGGAAAACAACAAACATCTTCGACACAAATGCTAAACGTAAATAGGTTGAAAGCTACTTTGTATCATGCAAGTGATGAGTTTTTTGACATGGGTAAATATTTAATAATTGGTGCTTTAATAGCAAGCTTATTCCAAACATTCTTAGACCGAAATGTTCTATTATCAATGGGATCAAATGAATTTACGTCGCCATTAGTAATGATGGGCTTTGCTTTCATATTATCTCTATGCTCTGAAGCAGACGCATTTGTTGCATCATCATTTGGAAGTACGTTTGCTCCTGGAGCTTTATTGGCATTCCTAGTATATGGGCCAATGTTAGATTTGAAAAACACGATCATGCTGTTCGCTTATTTCCGCTTAAAGTTTGTGTTCAGTTTTATTCTAGTTGCTACAGCTGTCGTTTATATTGGAGTAATCATCTACCAGTCATTTGTACTGTAAAAGGGAACGGAGGATTTATATGGAACAAACCAATGATTTGAGCTTTCAAAAATTTATACGGGGCATCATCTTAGTGGGCTTTACATTACTACTATTTAAATTAATACTCTCTGGAAACATTACGAACTTTATCGCACCGAGAATGCTGCCATTTGTTTATTTTGCAACTGGCATATTTCTTATAATGGGCATTCTACAGATCTGGAGAAGTGATTCAAAGAAGGATCTTGATATTTTTTGTGATTGCGGGCTTGATCATAATCAAAAATCATCACCAATTAAGTCGCTTATCATCTATTGCTTGTTTTTGTTCCCGATTTTTACTGGATTTTTATTTCCGGATGTGATTTTAGATAGTTCAGTTGTTGCTAAAAGAGGGATAAACCTTGCTTCTGCAAATGCTTCGGTTGAACAAAAGCAGGCTTCAAGTAATGGTGGAAATGAAGCTGTCTCTGAAGCAACTGATTCAACCACATCCGATTCATCTCAGCCAAAAAGTCTAGATGAACTATACCTTGAGGGCTTGCTAAATAGTGACAAAATCGAAGTGACAGATGCGGAGTATTCAAAAATAATTTCCTCTGTGGAAACGAACTTAGATAAGTTTGTTGGAAAAGAAATTGAATTAACTGGCTTTGTCTACCGTGAACCAGATTATCAGCTGGATCAATTTGCGGTTTCACGTTTTACGGTATCTTGCTGTGTAGCTGATGTACAAGTAATGGGAACTTTAGCAACAGGAGAAATTGCAAAACAGTTAAAAAATGATGAATGGGTAAAGGTTACAGGTATAATAGAAAAAGGAGAACGGAATGGTCAAACCTTACCTTCTATTCAAATCAAAAACCTAGAAAAAATTGAAGCCCCATCTGACCCGTATATCTATATATATTAACCATTTAAAAGTGTAGAGTTATTCTCTATACTTTTTTAATTAGAAAAAATAATCCATATTTATGGAGTCTCTGACTACTTTCTGAATAATGATTCCATTATAATATAGAAAAGGAGTGTGTTTTATGACAAATGTACTATTCGTCTGCACAGGAAATACTTGTAGAAGTCCTATGGCTGAAGCGTTGTTTAAGCATATCAAAAACTCTGATACGATTCAGGTAAAGTCTGCAGGGGTTTTTGCAATAGATGGAAGTGATGCGTCACATTATGCAAAAGAGGCATTGAATGAAAAAGGTATACAATGCAGTCATCAATCTTCTGCATTAAGCGAAGAGCTTGTTGAATGGGCTACAGTGATTTTAACTATGACAAATAGTCATAAACAATCTGTCATTGATCAATTCCCACATGCAGGTCGTAAATCCTTTACCCTTGCTGAATATGTCGCAGAAGATGGCGTGGCAACACTTGATATTAGTGATCCGTTCGGAGGAACGCTTGCAATGTATCGTGAAACATTATCAGATTTAGAGGGACTCATAAAAAAATTGCGAAATAAGCTTGAGAAATAATTGTTTTGAGGGAGAAGCAAGTGATGAGAAAAGAGAAAAAGTATACCTTTGGTTTACGGCTTAAACTTGTTTTGTTTACAACCATACTGGCATTGATTACGTATTCAACAAGTGCATTTTTCATTCATGTTATATCTAATTATACGGATCACATGATCTCTCCATCTGTTTTCACAACAATTACGCTATTGCTGGGAGTCTTTTGGTCTGGTGTCCTTGCATACTTTGGATCAGGTTTTCTTACTAGAGCGCTCCAAAGACTGGAAAGCTTTGCATATAAAGCGGCAGAAGGGCATATTAATGAGGATGTTCCGCTGACAAAGAGCAATGATGAAATTCAGGGATTAAGCATAGCCTTTAATAAAATGTTACATAACATGAGAAATATGGTACAGAGTATCGAAACAAATTTTCATGTAACAAATGAGCAATTGAATCAAATGACAAAGGCTTCTAGCGGCGCATCCACACAAGCGGAAGCTATTGCGAAAACAGTTCAGGAGATATCAAAAGGTGCTGATCAATCAGCAATGGCTGTTCAAGAAACGGCAGCTGCTGTTGAGGACATTATTGAATTTGCATCACAGGTTGAGGACAAGGCATCTTCATCAGAGCAACTGTCCAAAGAAATGGTTACTTCTCTAACAGAGAGCAAGAAGGTATATGATTCAATCATTACGGGAATTCAAAAATTAGCGAATGAAAATGAAGCATCGATGACAGCTGTTCGTCGTTTAGAGGAACATGCAAATGAGGTTTCATCCATTGTTAGGCTTGTTGGTGATATCGCAAATCAAACGAATTTACTCGCATTAAATGCTTCGATTGAAGCTGCCAGAGCCGGTGAGCATGGAAAAGGCTTTGCCGTAGTAGCGGAAGAAGTGCGCAAACTAGCGGATGAAAGTGCAAAGGCTGTGCAGGGCATTACAGGGTTAATTAAAAATATTCAGCAAGAGGTTCATAATGTCGTTGGACAAATTGCCGAGCAAGTAAAAACAGCGAAAAATCAAGCTGAGAATGGGCAAATGTCAGCAAAAATGCTTGAAGAAACGAGCCAATCGATCTTAGAGGTGGCAAACGCTGTCCATCAAATAAGCGAGCTCGTTCATCAGCAAATGCATTCTCTGCAAATGACAGGCGAGCAGGCCCAGGAAGTAGCGGCAATTGCTGAAGAAACATCTGCTGGTGCACTAGAAGTTGCTTCTGCGATAACAGAGCAATCGGACAATATAGATCATATGAATCAACTAGGAAAGAAACTAACGGCAAGTGCAGAGGAACTAAGGAAAACAATTGATCGTTTTATTATATAGGCATAGAATAAAGTAAGGGAAATAAAAATCTAAATCGCAGGAGGATACAATGAAGGTAGCTGTAGCATCAGATCACGGTGGAATCAATATACGCAAAGAAATCATTTCTTTACTTGAAGAATTAAATATTGAATATGAGGACATGGGATGTGAGTGTGAGACATCTGTTGACTATCCTGACTATGCATTGCCGGTTGCAACAAAGGTTGCAGCAGGTGAGTTCGATCGTGGAATCTTAATTTGTGGAACAGGCATTGGCATGAGCATTGCTGCAAATAAAGTCAAGGGCATCCGCTGCGCACTTGTTCATGATATGTTTAGCGCCCAAGCAACACGCGAGCACAATGATACAAATGTCCTTGCAATGGGTGAGCGTGTCATTGGACCTGGCCTTGCTAGAGAAATTGCAAAAATCTGGTTAACAACAGAATACCAAGGTGGACGCCATGCAACACGTGTCGGTAAAATTAGTGAATATGAAAAGGAAAATCTATAAGAAGGAAGTCGTGGTACAATGACGAATCTTGATGATTGGCAAAAGGATCTCGTACATCTAGTGGAAGACTTTTGCGCCCAAGCAAATGTAAACAAAGATGATATCGTTGTAATTGGCTGTAGTACAAGTGAAGTCATTGGTGAAAAGATCGGCACAGCAGGATCGGAAGAAGTAGCGAATATGATCTTTCATACACTAACCGCACAGCTAAAAGAGACAACAGGTGCCCACCTGGCGTTTCAATGCTGTGAACACTTGAATCGTGCAATAGTAATGGAAAAAGAAGCAGCAAGAGCAAATCGCTTTGAAGAAGTGTCAGTCATTCCAGTCAGACAAGCTGGTGGAGCCATGGCAACCTTTGCCTACAACCACATGGAAAATCCCGTTGTCGTGGAATCGATCAAAGCCGACGCAGGCATTGACATTGGTGATACATTCATCGGCATGCATCTTAAGCATGTTGCTGTCCCATTGCGAGGTAAAATCAAGCAGCTAGGCTCCGCACACGTCACCATGGCAAAAACCCGTCCAAAACTTATCGGCGGCAGCCGCGCAGTATACGAAATGACAGACGAAAATCAGTCTTGTCGTTAAACAGAGGGAATCAACATATAAAGTTGGTTCCTTTTTTGTGTTGAAAAGAGATAATTGGAGGGAGTGGATTGATTTTGCGGGGACGAACTATGTGATTTAAAAAAATCTATATTCGACTAATTCCGCCACAAACTCCTCTATATCTCAATAAAATGACAAAATATTCTTTCATTGCTGTTGACTTTAGGAGAGAAAGTAACGACAATATATTGTATCAATTTGAAACATGATAAAAATACTAGGAGAGAGCCGTTTCGTCAGGAATTGTAAAGAGTTACTAGGTGAACGAATGATGTTTCTGAAAAACCTAATGAATATTCGTCTTTTAGCCGCGAATTTCAAAAAAAGATCAAAATTAATAAAAATTTTTCAGAAAATCTTTTACATTCCCCCTGATTAACGTGTACAATATAGTTGGAATTAGACGTTGTGAAGCTGTAATCTAAAATTTATAACAAAACGGTTTTGAATGAAGGGAGATACTACGTAATGAAATTTTTACCAGAACAAGATGCGAAAATTTTTGAAGCTATTCAACTGGAACGTACTCGTCAAGAAGCAAAGATTGAATTAATTGCTTCTGAAAACTTTGTAAGTGAAGCTGTTATGGAAGCACAAGGATCAGTCCTTACAAATAAATATGCTGAAGGTTATCCTGGTCGTCGTTATTATGGTGGCTGTGAGCATGTTGACGTAGTAGAGGATATTGCAAGAGACCGTGCTAAAGAAATCTTTGGAGCGGAATATGTAAATGTTCAGCCACACTCTGGTGCTCAAGCAAACATGGGTGTTTACTTCACGATTTTAGAGCAAGGTGATACAGTTCTAGGAATGAACTTATCACATGGCGGTCACTTAACACACGGCAGCCCAGTTAACTTCTCTGGTGTTCAATACAACTTTATCGAATATGGTGTAGACGAAAAAACTCACCGCATCGACTATAATGATGTATTAGAAAAAGCAAGAACACATAAACCAAAGTTAATCGTTGCTGGTGCGAGTGCATACCCAAGAGCAATTGACTTCAAAAAATTCCGTGAAATCGCTGATGAAGTTGGCGCATATTTCATGGTGGATATGGCTCATATCGCTGGTTTAGTAGCTGCTGGTTTACATGAAAACCCAGTTCCATATGCTGATTTCGTTACGACTACAACACATAAAACACTTCGCGGACCACGTGGCGGAATGATCTTATGTAAAGAAGAGTTCGGTAAGAAAATTGACAAATCAATCTTCCCTGGAATCCAAGGCGGACCGCTTATGCACGTGATTGCAGCAAAAGCAGTATCATTCGGTGAAGCTCTTCAAGACAATTTCAAAACATATGCGCAAAACATCATCGACAATGCAAAGCGTTTAGCTGAAAAATTACAAGCTGAAGGTCTTACACTTGTTTCAGGTGGAACAGACAACCATCTTCTATTAGTTGACGTTCGTTCTCTTCAACTAACAGGAAAAGTTGCTGAGCATGTATTAGATGAAATCGGAATTACTGTTAACAAAAACACAATTCCATTTGAAACAGAAAGCCCATTTGTAACTAGTGGAATCCGTATCGGTACAGCTGCTGTTACTAGCCGTGGCTTTGGTCAAGAAGAAATGGATGAAATCGGCAGCATCATCGCTTTCGCCTTAAAAAATCATGAAGACCAAGAAAAACTTGCAGAAGCAAAACAACGAGTAGAAAACTTAACAAGCAAATTCCCTTTATATCGAAACTTATAATATAAAAGCAGAGGACAGACTTATGTGATTAATAAGTCTGTCCTTTTTTGCGGGAATAAAAGGGTTCAGATGGATAGGGCACGGTGAATAGAAATGGTTGGAAAGTGGTTCAATAAACAAAAAAAGAGGTTTTATTAGGAAAGCATTAAGTAGAAAGAGTTCAAAAAACAATAGATATAGTAACGACATTCACCTAAAGCTTAGCAGAGCACAAATCCTTTTCAAAAAGAAAGATTCAATATGTCAAAATAAGTATAGGCGATTTCATATATAACAAACTTGAAACTATGATGACTTTTCTGTAAAATCTATTGAAGTGTCAAAAGAAAAGGAGATGATTTGGTGGGTAAAGTATATGTTTTTGATCATCCATTAATTCAACATAAACTTACATATATTCGTGATATCAAGACAGGAACAAAAGAATTTCGCGAACTTGTTGATGAAGTAGCTAGTTTAATGGCATTTGAAATAACAAGAGACCTTCCATTAAAGGAAGTTGAAGTGGAAACACCTGTATGTACGGCAAAATCAAAGGTGCTTTCGGGGAAAAAGCTAGGAATCGTTCCAATTTTACGTGCTGGATTAGGAATGGTAGATGGTATTTTAAAACTAATCCCAGCTGCGAAGGTTGGACATGTTGGGTTATACCGTGACCCAGAAACGTTGCAACCAGTTGAATACTATGTAAAGCTTCCTTCTGATATTGAGGAGCGCGAATTAATCGTAGTTGATCCAATGCTCGCTACAGGCGGTTCAGCAATCGAAGCCATTCATAGCTTGAAAAAACGCGGTGCAAAAAACATTAAATTTATGTGTTTAATCGCAGCGCCAGAAGGCGTGGAAATAGTCAAAGAAGCACATCCAGATGTAGATATTTATATTGCAGCTTTAGATGAAAAATTAAATGATCATGGCTATATTGTTCCTGGATTAGGCGACGCAGGCGACAGATTGTTCGGAACGAAATAATAAAAAGGGGAAACCGCAGAGGTTTTCCCTTTTTACATGTTTTTTCATTCAAACGAACAAACTACGATAGAGGTGGATTTTGATGAAAATCAATAAATCAAGCATTGCTTGTCTCATCCTTCTAATCGTAATGTTCAATACACGGACAGCTAGTGGTGAAACATACCCGAACATACCGCCCCTTCCAAGCGAAAATCAAGAGGATATGCTACGGGAAATGTTCATTATTAAAAAAGAGCAGCTTCAAGAGTTTACAGAAAAAATAAAAAGCAACCCAGAACTTAGGATTTTGCAAACCTACGAAAAGGTGTTTACGGGATTTTCAATAGAAGGACCAGTGGACCAATTACAAGGTTTAAAAAAGAATCCTGCTGTGCTTCATTCCAGTCCAGTTGTCTCCTATGCATCACAAATCAAAGATAGTGTACCATTTATCGGGGGAGAAGAGGTAAGAGGTCTTTTTGACAGTGAAGATCATCGCTTAACAGGCAAAGGAGTAAAGGTAGCTGTTATTGATACAGGTATCGACTATCATCACCCTGATTTGTATAGAAATTATCGAGGTGGCTATGATGTTATTGATCAAGACAAAGATCCGATGGAAACGAAAGCGCACGATGGTAGTGAAACAATTCATGGTACACATGTAGCGGGTATTATCGCTGCGAATGGAAAAGTGAAAGGTGTAGCCCCAGAAGCAGAAATTATTGCATACAGAGCATTAGGTCCTGGTGGAATGGGAACATCTGATCAAGTAATCGCGGCAATCGACAAAGCCATTGCAGAAAAAGTTGATATTATTAATCTTTCCCTGGGCAATAATGTGAATGGTCCTGATTGGCCAACAAGCCTGGCACTTGATCATGCCGTTGAATCTGGCATTGTAGCTGTGACATCTAGTGGAAATTCCGGCCCAGATGTATGGACAGTGGGTTCACCCGGAACATCTGCTAAAGCAATAACCGTTGGTGCATCATCACCGCCTCTGCAGATTCCATTTTTAAAAGTTTCCGGACTTAAGCAGGCAATTCCTATGAATTCTTTGCAGGGTGCTTTACCTTGGGAGTTACATAGCCTAGACACAATTGTGTTTGGTGGTATCGGTACAGAAAGCGATCTAAATGATGAGGTGCGGGGGAAGATTGTGCTCATGGAAAGAGGGGAAATAACCTTTACTGAAAAAGTGTTACATGCACAGCAGCATGGAGCAAAAGCCGTTATCATTTACAACAATGTAAAGGGGAATTTCGCAGGCTCCCTTCAAATTCCAATTGATATTCCTGCAGTCAGCATTTCGAAGAAAGATGGACTGGCACTTATAAAACAATTAGAAAAACATGCGAGTGTCCGCACAATCTATCAAAAGGAAGAAGATAAACTAGCGAATTTTAGCTCAAGAGGACCTGTGACAAATACGTGGGAAATAAAACCCGATGTTGTTGCACCTGGGGTGGCAATCGATAGCACTGTTCCAGATGGCTATTTAGCCCTGCATGGGACAAGTATGGCAGCGCCGCATGTTGCAGGGGCATGTGCCCTCATCAAACAAGCTCACCCAGATTGGACCCCTGCGCAAATAAAGGCAGCGCTGATGAATACGGCGAAACAATTAGAAAACAAACAGCATGAAAAGCTTAAGCCGAACGAACAAGGTGCAGGGAGAATTTCTGTTAAAGCTGCAGTTGAAGCAGAAGTTCTTGCCTATCCAGGTTCACTTGCCTTTGGCCAATTCGAAACCTCCCATCCGCGTACAAAGAAAGAGGAAGTTCTGACAATTGAAAATCATTCGAAGCGTGAACAAACCATTTTTTTCAATACACCAAAAAATGAACCCGGTATTCAGTGGCAGCTGCCAGGTAAGGTCACAATCAAACAAGGGGGAACAGAAAAAATAACCATTGGTATCGATGTAACACCAAATCGTATAAAACCAGGAATCCATCAAGGGTGGCTTGTTTTAGAGCAATCGACCAAGAAGATTGAGCTTCCATATTTATATGTAGTCGATGAACCGGATTATCCGAGAGTAATGGGCTTTGAATTGGCTTATGGTGATCAACCGGATACTTACAAGTATCAATTATATTTACCTGGTGGTGCTGATGAGATGGGAATCGCGCTTTATGATCCAGATTCTTTGACCTTTGTGGAATTTTTAGATTGGGAAAGAGATGTCCCAAGGGGAATTGTGGAAAAAGAGATTAAGAAAGAGTCGTTAAAAAACAAAACAGGCTTATATAAGGCAATTATTTTCGCGAAAAAAGGCGGGCGGGAAGATCATATAGAAGTTGATGTTTTACTTGGTGAATAGTTAACTGTCTTAATAAAATCAAGGGTTATTTGGGGGTAAATGTGAACGATTTGTGATGAATTAAGTTGTTTGTGAAATTAATAACTTAAATCAGATTGACAATTACTTTTCTACTATTGTATGCTAAACAAGGGCGATTTGGTAAGGTTTTCAAAACCGCCAAAAACGTGTTATTTACCCTCTTTTTCCTTTATAAATCAAGTAGCGAGGAATTGATTTATAGAATGCGACAAAAACAACGCCATCCATTACAAGCGATGGGCCTCATGTCAGCCATTATTTCCCACTTAGTAGGCTCTATATTACTAGGCGTTTTTGCTGGACAATGGATTGATAGCTTTCTACATACTAGGCCGGCATTCTTGATTGTTGGTTTACTGTTAGGACTTGCTGCTGGAATCTACGGTTTACTCAAGTTAGTCCACCACTTTTTCTCAGGAGATTGATCAATATATGTATGATATACACCTGATGTATCGCAGGTACAGATCGTATATATTCTATCTGCTTTCCATCTATGTCATTGGATGGGCGGCTACTGAATATCAGCCAGTTTTTCTCGGTCTTATTTTAGGTACGTCTGTAAGTCTTTATCATTTATGGGTAATGGTACGGAAAAACGTACAGTTTGGACGGGCATTACAAGAAAATAGGAAGATAAGGTCATTAGGGACAGCCTCTAGATTTGCAACGGCTGGTATTGCTACCTTAATTACTCTGAAGTTTCCAGAGATGTTTCACTTAGTAAGTCTAGTTATTGGAATAATGACAATTTACATTGTTATTATGATAGATTATGTCATTCAACAACTACGCGCGTAGTTTGGAAGAGAGGTGAAATCATTGGGTCATGAAGCTCCTATTAAAGAGTTTTTAGGTCTTACTTTTAATTTATCAAATGTTTTTATGATAACTATTGCTAGTGTTATCGTATTTATTATTGCAATGGTAGCTTCTAGAAATTTACAGATGAAACCAACTGGTAAGCAGAATTTCCTTGAATGGATAATTGATTTTGTTAAAGGCATTATTAATAGTTCAATGGATTGGCAAACCGGTGGGAGATTCCTTACATTAGGTATTACATTATTAATGTATATCTTTGTATCAAATATGCTAGGTTTACCATTTTCAATTGCATTAGGTCACACTTTATGGTGGAAATCGCCTACAGCGGATCCTGCTATTACACTTACACTAGCTGTAATGGTTGTTGTACTCACGCATTATTATGCTGTGAAAATGAAGGGTGTGTCTGAGTATGGTAAAGATTTCTTAAAACCATTCCCTGCACTTCTACCAATTAAAATCATTGAAGAATTTGCGAATACTTTAACACTTGGTCTTCGTCTTTACGGTAATATATATGCCGGTGAAATTCTTTTAGGTTTGTTAGCTGGACTAGCTACTAGTGGCTATGCTAACGGCTTTGCAAGCGGTATTCTAGGAACAATCGGAGCAGCAATTCCGATGCTTGTATGGCAAGGTTTTAGTATCTTTGTTGGTTCGATCCAAGCTTTTATTTTCGTTATGTTAACAATGGTTTATTTAGCACACAAAGTGAGTGCAGACCATTAATAATAAAACTTGTTCAAATCTATTGAACGATTTTACAAAAGAAAAAATAGTTTCAATATAATAAAGGAGGATTTTTTAAAATGAATTTAATCGCAGCTGCAATCGCAATTGGTTTATCAGCGCTAGGTGCTGGTATTGGTAATGGTCTTATTGTTTCTCGTACAGTAGAAGGTACTGCTCGTCAACCAGAATTACAAGGTAAATTACAAACATTAATGTTCATCGGTATCGCATTAGTTGAGGCCCTTCCGATCATTGGTGTAGTTATCGCGTTTATCGTTTTAGGCGGCGAATAATAACGGGATATTCCCTGATAAAAGTGGCGAAGATTGATTGAAATACCTTCTTCGCCATTGCTTTATGCCTTGTTATGATTATTTTTTAAAATGAACAACCATTTAATGAAAATTTTTCGATAGACCCATCATGGAAAACTTGAAGGGAGTGAAACCGAGCTATGTTAACATTTGATCTTGCACTAGGTGCGTCTACTGGCGGACTGAACACAGGTGATATTATATTCCAGCTTGTCATATTCTTAATTCTACTTGCATTATTAAAGAAATATGCATTAGGTCCGGTTATGAACATGATGAAGCAACGTGAAGAACACATTGCAAATGAGATTGCTAATTCGGAAGAAAGAAACAAAGAAGCACAAAAACTCGTTGAAGAGCAACGCGATCTTTTAAAACAAGCTCGTTTAGAGGCTCAAAGCTTAGTTGAAAATGCGAAAAAGCTTGGTGATCAACAAAAAGAAGAAATTATTCAAGCTGCACGTGCTGAAGCTGGCCGATTAAAAGATGGAGCTTTACAAGAAATTGAAAGAGAAAAAGAACAAGCTGTTGCAGCACTACGCGAACAAGTGGCATCTTTATCTGTTTTAATTGCATCTAAAGTAATCGAAAAAGAGTTGAACGAACAAGAGCAGGAGAAATTGATCAACGACTACATTAATGAGGTAGGAGAAGGTCGATGAGTAACGGTATTGTTGCAAAACGTTATGCAGTAGCTCTTTTTCAACTTGCAAAGGAACAAAACACAATTGCTCAATTTGAGAAAGAATTGAACATTGTAAAAGAAGTTTTTACAACAAATAAAGAATTGATCGATGTTCTTAAACATCCTAAAGTGACAAATGAAGCAAAGAAGACAATCATAAAAGAATCATTTGCCAGCCTGTCTCCGCAGGTGCTAAATACACTTTTACTCCTTGTTGAACGTCATCGTGTAGATATTGTAACAGAAGTAGTGAATCATTTCATACAGAGTGCTAATGAAGCAAGCGGTATAGAAGATGCAGTTGTATATTCTGTTCGTCCACTTACTGATGCGGAATTAACATCAATTTCTACTTCATTTGCAAAGAAAATTGGCAAGACTTCACTTCGATTACAAAACGTTGTGGATAAAGCGCTATTAGGCGGTTTAAAGCTTCGAATAGGCAATCGTATTTATGATGGAAGTATTAGCGGTAAGCTTGAACGTATAGAGCGACAATTAGTCGCGAATAGATTGTAGATAGGGGTGACACTCATGAGCATCAAAGCTGAAGAAATTAGTGCGCTGATCAAAAAGCAAATCGAAAATTATCAGTCTGATATAAAAGTTAGCGATGTCGGTACTGTAATCCAAGTTGGGGATGGTATCGCTCGTGCTCATGGCCTCGACAATGTCATGGCTGGAGAACTTTTAGAATTCTCAAACGGCGTTATGGGTATGGCTCAGAACCTTGAGGAAAATAACGTTGGTATTATTATTTTAGGACCATTCACAGAAATCCGTGAAGGTGACGAAGTTCGTCGTACAGGACGCATCATGGAGGTTCCTGTAGGTGAAGCATTAATCGGACGTGTAGTAAATTCATTAGGACAACCAGTTGATGGACTTGGTCCGATTGAAACAACAAAAACAAGACCGATTGAAAGTCCAGCACCTGGTGTTATGGATCGTAAATCAGTTCATGAACCACTTCAAACAGGTATTAAAGCGATTGACGCGCTTGTACCAATTGGACGCGGACAACGTGAGTTAATCATCGGTGACCGCCAAACTGGTAAAACTTCTGTAGCAATCGATACAATCTTGAATCAAAAAGATCAAGATATGGTTTGTATCTATGTTGCAATCGGTCAAAAAGAATCAACGGTTCGTGGTGTTGTTGAAACATTACGTAAGCATGGTGCATTAGATTACACAATCGTAGTAACGGCTTCTGCATCATCACCAGCTCCAATGTTATTCTTAGCTCCTTATGCTGGGGTAACAATGGGTGAAGAATTCATGTATAACGGCAAACATGTTCTTGTTGTATATGATGATCTTACTAAACAAGCTTCGGCATACCGTGAGCTTTCATTATTACTTCGCCGTCCTCCAGGTCGTGAAGCATACCCTGGTGACGTATTCTACTTGCATTCCCGTCTCTTAGAGCGAGCTGCAAAATTAAGTGATGCAAAAGGTGCAGGTTCATTAACTGCATTACCATTCATTGAGACACAAGCAGGTGACGTTTCAGCTTATATCCCAACAAACGTTATCTCAATCACTGATGGACAAATCTTCCTTCAGTCTGACCTCTTCTTCTCTGGCGTACGTCCAGCGATTAATGCAGGTTTATCTGTATCTCGTGTTGGTGGTTCAGCACAAATTAAAGCGATGAAGAAGGTTGCTGGTACATTACGTCTAGATCTTGCTTCTTATCGTGAACTTGAATCATTTGCTCAATTCGGTTCTGACCTTGATAAAGCAACACAAGCGAAACTTAACCGTGGTGCTCGTACTGTTGAAGTACTGAAACAAGGATTAAACAAACCATTAAAAGTTGAAAAACAGGTTATGATCCTATATGCATTAACAAAAGGGTTCTTAGATGATATCCCTGTAGTTGATATCACTCGTTTTGAAGATGAATTCCATGCATATACAGAACAAAATAACAAAGCACTTCTTGAAGAAATTCGTACAACTGGCGGACTTCCAAAAGATGAAGAAATGGTAGCAGCAATTGAAGCGTTCAAAAAGACGTTTGCTGTATCTGAATAATAAATAATTGTGCAAAGGTGAAGGCTTTCTAATGCTTTCACCGAGCATGTTTAAGTAGAGAATAATCGAAGGTGGTGAGAACCTTTGGCATCATTACGTGACATAAAAAACAGAATTAATTCAACGAAAAAGACTAGTCAAATTACAAAAGCAATGGAAATGGTATCTGCTTCGAAGAAAAACCGTGCAGAAGCAACTGCGAAGGCATTTGTTCCTTACATGGAAAAAATTCAAGAGGTTGTTGCCAGCATTGCAAATGGTAGTTCTGATGCAAGTCATCCAATGCTAGTAAGCAGACCTGTTAAACGTACTGCCTATTTAGTGATAACATCTGACCGTGGTTTAGCAGGAGCCTTTAACAGTAATGTTATCCGTGCTGCGTACCAAGCGATTCAAAAGCGACATAAATCGAATGATGAATTTGTTGTGATTGCAATTGGTAGAATGGGCCGCGACTTTTTCAAAAAACGTGATATGAACGTAATTTCAGAAATCATTGGTATGGGTGATGATTTATCATTCTCAATGATTAAGGATATTGCAAGTAATGCAGTGAACATGTTCGCTGATGAAGCGTTTGATGAATTATATATGTATTACAATCACTTCGTAAGTGCAATACAACAAGAAGTTACTGAGAAGAAGCTTCTTCCGTTAACGAATATTTCTTCTGGTAAGCAAATAACATCATATGAATTTGAGCCAGAACAAGAAGAAATTTTAAAAGTGTTGCTGCCACAGTATGCTGAAAGTCTCATCTATGGAGCATTGCTTGATAGTAAGGCTTCTGAGCATTCGGCACGTATGCAAGCGATGAAAAACGCAACCGATAATGCAAAAGAGTTAATAAATGGACTTACTTTAACATACAACCGTGCACGTCAAGCTGCGATTACACAAGAAATCACAGAAATCGTTGGCGGAGCTGCGGCGTTAGAATAGGTTTTTTAACAAGTCTAAGTAACGGTCTTTACTTAGTATTAGTGTCTAGCTGCAGCGCCTAGACCCAAAAGTCTAAGTCAATCAGGAAATGAAGGCAAAGAACACCTTCTTTTCCTGCTCGTCTTATGCATGTGGGGTATTTAGCAAGGCGCTTACGCATTTCAGATAGGAGGGAAAACGAGATGAATAAAGGACGCATTACTCAAATTATGGGTCCGGTTGTTGACGTAAAGTTCGAAAGCGGTCAATTACCAGACATTTATAATGCCCTTACAATTAAAACCGATGCTACTGAAACTCAAGTCGGTATTGAATTAACGTTAGAAGTTGCCCTACATTTAGGTGACGATACTGTACGTACAGTTGCAATGTCTTCTACTGACGGTCTTGTTCGTGGAACAGAAGTAACTGATACAGGTGCACCAATCTCTGTACCTGTTGGTGATGTGACATTAGGTCGTGTATTTAACGTATTAGGAGAAAACATTGACTTAGATGAGCCAATCGCTGCAGGAGCTCGTCGTGATCCAATTCACAGAGAAGCACCTAAATTTGATCAACTTTCAACTGAAGTTGAAATTTTAGAAACAGGAATCAAAGTAGTAGACTTACTTGCACCATATATTAAAGGTGGTAAGATCGGTCTCTTCGGTGGTGCCGGTGTAGGTAAAACGGTTTTAATCCAGGAGTTAATCAATAACATCGCACAGGAGCACGGTGGTATTTCTGTATTCGCAGGTGTTGGTGAGCGTACTCGTGAAGGTAATGACCTTTACCATGAGATGACTGACTCTGGCGTTATTAAGAAAACAGCAATGGTATTCGGGCAAATGAATGAGCCGCCTGGTGCACGTATGCGTGTTGCCTTAACAGGTCTTACAATGGCTGAATATTTCCGTGATGATCAAGGACAGGACGTACTTTTCTTCATGGATAATATCTTCCGTTTCACACAAGCAGGTTCAGAGGTTTCTGCCCTACTTGGACGTATGCCATCTGCTGTTGGTTACCAACCAACATTAGCAACAGAAATGGGTCAGCTACAAGAGCGTATCACTTCTACTAATGTAGGTTCTGTTACATCTATTCAAGCAATTTACGTTCCAGCCGATGACTATACGGATCCGGCTCCAGCAACTACATTTGCTCACTTAGATGCAACAACAAACCTAGAGCGTAAATTATCTGAAATGGGTATTTACCCTGCGGTGGATCCTCTTGCTTCAACTTCACGTGCCTTATCACCTGAAATCGTTGGAGAAGAGCACTACAATGTAGCTCGTCAAGTACAACAAACTTTACAACGTTACAGAGAGCTTCAAGATATCATTGCAATCCTTGGTATGGATGAGTTAAACGATGAAGACAAGCTTACAGTTGCTCGTGCTCGTCGTATTCAATTCTTCTTATCTCAAAACTTCCACGTTGCAGAACAATTTACTGGCCAAGCTGGTTCATATGTTCCTGTTAAAGAAACAGTACGTGGTTTCAAAGAGATTCTTGAAGGTAAGTACGATCACCTTCCAGAAGATGCGTTCCGCTTAGTTGGTCGTATCGAAGAAGTAATCGAAAGTGCAAAACAAATGGGCGTAGAAGCCTAATATTGGGACCTAGGAGGGTATGAGTATGAAGACAGTATTAGTCAATGTCGTTACTCCCGATGGCCCAGTTTACGATGCAGACGTAGAAATGGTGAGTGTAAAAGCTCAAAGTGGTGAGCTTGGTATTTTGCCAGGTCATATTCCTATGGTTGCTCCATTGCAAATTGGAGCAGTTCGCCTTAAGAAAGGGAGCAGCACTGAACTTGTTGCAGTTAGCGGCGGCTTTATCGAAGTACGACCTGACAAAGTGACGATTTTAGCACAAGCAGCTGAATTAGCAGAGTCAATTGATGTGGTTCGTGCAGAAGAAGCAAAAAAACGTGCTGAACAACGTCTAAATCAAAAAACAGACGATATCGATTTTAAACGTGCTGAATTAGCACTTCGTCGTGCAATCAACCGTTTAAATGTAACGAAATAAATCACAAAAAAAGGATGGATCATTAGCTTCCATCCTTTTTTATTTTTAAAGTACTTAGAGGTTATATAACCGGAAACTGTCTCTTTATACTCCTTTTATCGATAACATGATTACATTAATATGTATTGAGCTTTAAAGGCCTCTGTTGGCTTTTTTAAGGGTTTTAATCGATATCCCTACACCTAACCATACCCACAACTCTAGAAGCCTCTAAACGACCTGTAGATGATATTCATCCCAATATATGTAAGATGATGAAAGGTAAGTAAACATGTTGGAACTGTAAAATATAACCTTCAAACAATAAATTTTTGTTAAAACTGAAAATTAATCATGTTACAGTCATTTTTTTATATAATGTTCAAGGGTATAGATCATCATCCATTAATTGGATATTTTGGCGAATTTATTTATTACATTATAGGTAAAAATGAGCTTGTATTTTTGCAAAAATGTTGTATGATTTAAGTTGCTTTGTGTCTTTAGTAAAGCAAAATGGAGGGATGTACGAATGCCCGACTACAGCCAGATCGCTCTTATTAGTATGGTTGTAAATCTTGCCTTTATGATTGTTACCTGGTGGGCTTTACAAGCATTCAACATTGAAAAATTGATTAAACCGGGCAAAGTAATACAAGCGAGATTGCTTTTAATCTTATTAACAATCGCAATTGGTTCTATGGTTAGTAGTTTTTTCCTTGATTATTTTTTATGGTCTCAACAGCTTCCTATGTTATTTTAACTAAAAAAATATCGCTAAATCTGTGTATTACCTGGTTTATAGGTCTTTTGATTGGGTAATAAAACTACATAAACAAAAAGAAAGTCTAATATTGACGACTATTTCCACGTATGACTACCTCTAATCCGGTAACAATGTTACTAAGGAGAGGAAGTGGTCGAAAATGAGAAAAAAAGAAATAGCAATTTTAGCCTTTACTATGTTTATCATTATTACGTTAGTGTCGAATCATATAGGAGCCGCAGGGATCGATTCCAACATTTCCCGCATAGCTGATGGGATGAAACAACAAGGCATACAAATTGATGAATGGTCTTTATACGCTAAAAAAAATGTCGATCGAAAATCAATCAATGAAGTGAAACAAATGGCGGGTCAATATCGCGGGTTCAAATGGACGTTTGAAGAAGACGGTGAAGTGTTTAAGGCGATCGGTTACTTTGAGAATAAAAAAGAAAAAATAACCGAGAAACTACAAATTTTAACGACCCTCACAAACGATTATTCACAATCGTATATCCTTTATGGTGTTAAAGGAGTAGGTGAGCACTCAAGCTGGAAAACAGCGGATGAATATTTTGGCAAGAGATCTTTCGACATTTTTCAAGAAAATGTAACAAGTTTCGCTTGTGTGAGTGGAGTAATTGATGATAAGATCAATCTTAGTTTGGTCCAAAAATCAAAACAATTATTAAAAGAATTTCAAGCAAATCCGGTCGAAAATTTACAGGAACAAGATTTTCTTTCGGTATCAGCAAAAACCCCATTATGGGAAGATTTTATACCAACAAACAACAATGAAATGAACATACAAATTGCATTAAGAACGGACGGAATGGGCGACAAAACTACAGTTGTAATAGGAACACCAATCATTACGTCTGAATATTAATATAGAGAAATTGGGACGCGGAGGGGAATACTTTGGAAAAAATCATCGTCCGCGGCGGTCGTAAGTTAAACGGTACTGTCAAAGTTGAGGGAGCAAAAAATGCCGTTTTACCTGTTATCGCTGCATCTTTGTTAGCAAGTGAAGAAAAAAGTATTATCAGTGATGTACCTACGCTCTCCGATGTGTATACAATTAATGAAGTTCTGCGACATTTAGGCGCAGATGTCCATTTTGAAAATAATCAAGTGATTGTAGATGCATCAAAAGAGCTAACAACAGAAGCACCATTTGAATATGTAAGAAAAATGCGTGCCTCAGTTTTAGTAATGGGCGCACTTTTAGCACGTAATGGTCGTGCACGTGTGGCATTGCCAGGCGGTTGTGCAATAGGTTCTAGACCAATTGACCAGCATTTAAAAGGTTTTGAAGCAATGGGAGCTACAATTAAAGTTGGTAACGGCTTTATTGAAGCAGAAGTAAACGGAAGATTGAAAGGTGCTAAGATTTACCTTGATTTCCCAAGTGTTGGCGCAACTGAAAACATCATTATGGCCGCTTCTCTTGCTGAAGGAACTACTATCATAGAAAACGTCGCAAAAGAGCCTGAAATTGTGGATTTAGCTAACTACATTAATGCAATGGGTGGAATTATCCGCGGTGCGGGTACAGGAACGATCCGCATTGAAGGAGTTGCCTATTTAAAAGGTGCACATCATACAATCATTCCTGACCGTATTGAAGCAGGTACATTTATGGTTGCTGCTGCTATTACTGGTGGAAATGTTTTAGTTCAAGGTGCAGTACCTGAACATTTATCATCACTTGTTGCAAAGATGGAAGAAATGGGAGTTACAATAATCGAAGAAAAAGATGGCTTGCGAGTAATTGGACCAGACAAATTAAAACCAATTGACATCAAAACAATGCCACATCCTGGTTTTCCTACAGATATGCAATCACAAATGATGGCCTTGCTTTTACAAGCTGAGGGAACAAGTATGATTACAGAAACAGTCTTCGAAAATCGCTTCATGCATGTTGAAGAATTCCGTCGCATGAATGGAGATATTAAAATTGAAGGTCGTTCTGTCATTATCAATGGCCCTATGGACTTGCAAGGCGCAGAAGTTGCAGCAACAGATTTACGTGCTGGTGCAGCTCTAATCCTTGCTGGCTTACGTGCTGAAGGTCATACACGTGTAACAGAATTAAAACATCTCGATAGAGGCTACGTAAACTTCCACACAAAACTTGCTGGAATCGGTGCTGACATTGAACGCGTCAACGAAGAAATAACAATTAAATCTGAACAGCAAGCTGCTGTATCAGAGTAAATATGCCTTCAATAAAAGAAGTAGTAGTCACCTGTGGCAGCTGCTTCTTTTATTTTTGCCTTTTTTCGGATTATTCTTTGTAACATATCAGCCAATTCTTTGCATATATTGGCCGATTTAACCGAATTTATTGTCCATTCTCCATATTCTCTTAAAAGAATAATTAAAGTATATGTATGTAACAGGACTTTACTAGAATACCTATAATAGTAGAAGTTTATACATAAAAAAATGAAAAAATTCTAAGCTCTACAAATACTTTCACTGCTTGTTCAATCTACATAAAATAATCGATTGTCTACGTTTTTTCAGTCATAATTGCTTGTCCACGCCCATAAGATGAACTATAGATATTCCACTCAACCTATTCAATTGGAGGCCTTAAACATGAAACCAATTAAGCCAGTTCTCTTTGCACTTGGAGCGTTATTTTTCATTATCCTGTTAATTCCCACTCTGTTAGTTGCACCATTTATGGATCAATCAAAAGGGAAATTAGGTGAGGAACTTTCTGTTGCTAAAAGTGATGCACCTGTTTTAGCAGAATCACCTGTCGCTGTCCCTGTATATAGAAGCCAAACAAAGGAAATTGAGAACATCCCATTAGAAGAGTATGTCATTGGAGTCGTTGCATCCGAAATGCCAGCTGAATTTGCGTCAGAAGCTTTAAAAGCACAGGCCCTTGCCGCTAGAACGTATATCACAAAACAATTAATGAATGATCAAGCATTAGGCGTACCAAAAGGATCCATTGTGTCAGATACGCAAATGCATCAAGTTTATAAGAACCCTGAGGAGCTAAAAAAGCTGTGGGGGAACGGGTATACTGAAAAAATGAGCAAGATTACAGAAGCTGTTGCTGCAACACAAGGCAAAATTCTTACATATGATAACCAGCCAATCGAGGCTCAATTCTTTTCGACAAGTAATGGCTATACTGAGAATTCTGAAGCATATTGGAAAGAATCCATTCCATATTTAAAAAGTGTAGCAAGCACATGGGATGAAAAATCTCCTAAATTTTACGATCAAATGGTTATTTCCATTCAAGATTTTGAGAACAAATTGGGGGTTAACATAAACGATAATGGATCAGTCGGAAAAATAACGGAGTTGACACCTGGAAAGCGAGTTGCGAAAGTTGAGGTTGGCGGGAAAGAGTTTACCGGTAGAGAAATACGAGAAAAACTAGGATTAAGATCATCCGACTTTACATGGGAAATGAAGGGCGACTCTGTCGTCATCGAAACAAAAGGATTTGGACACGGCGTCGGGATGAGCCAATATGGGGCAAACTTTATGGCTGAGGACGGGAAATCCTATTCAGAGATCGTTTCTTATTATTATAATGGTACAAAGATATCTGAAGCAGAGCCATTTTTATCGAAATATACAGCGAACAAATAAAGTTGAGATTACCTGCTATTAGTGGAGAGATTTATCTCCCACTGCGAGACATATCGAATATTGTACTGGCAGTTACCCCCACATTGGCTTCTTTGTGTTCTATAATGTGGGGGATCTGTTAATGCAGGATAAAAGGGGCTTATGAGCTCCTTTTATTTTTTTTGAAAAACTTTCGCTTTGCAATCCAATATGAAACGGCAACCCCAATTGTATCTTTAACAAAATCAATCACTGTTGCCGTTCGATATGGTACGAAGGATTGGTGTATTTCGTCTGTAAGGCCATATAGTATTGCGAAGACCCCTGCTAGTATGCTTGCTCTCTCACTCCATTTATGATGTGCCATAAACGCAATGGCAATTAACCAATAAAGAATGGCAAATTCAATTAAATGCAACGATTCCTTCAATAAGGCATCAAAGGAAAATGGAGTTTTAACGAAGGCATCTGCTGGATTGCTCGATAAAAACCAAATAAGCGCCATATATATGAGAGGAAGAATGGTAAGGATGAATTTTTTCACGGAAGAACTCCTTTAAAAAAATTTTTCAAAACAATACATATTATTATAAACAAAGCACATACTAAATTTAAAAAAATTTTTTTAAAGATGTGTATATAATTCAGATAATCTGTTCAGACTGATTGCTGAGGTGATGATACAATGAGAGAGGAAGAAAAGAAACGTACTTCTCAAAATTCAAAAATTCAACAATTTTTTAGAAAACGTTGGGTATTTCCGGCAATTTACCTAATGAGTGCAGCAGTTATCCTTACAGCAGTATTATGGTATCAAAGCATTAGCAACAATGTTGCAGAGGATTTAAATACTTCTGAAGAAGATGCAATGAATGATCCAGAAGCAGTTGAAGTAAATGCATTAAAAGAAAACGTAGCAATGCCTGCTTTAGATCCAGATGCAGTGAATGTTGTCAAAAAGTTCTATGATCCAAATGCGTCAACAGAAGATCAAGAAGCAGCACTAGTATTCTATGACAATTCGTATCGTATGAACAAAGGGATCGACATTGCGAAAGAAGATCAAACAGAATTTGATGTTGTTGCATCATTAAGTGGAACAGTAACAAAAGCTGAAAAAGATCCAATCTTAGGATATGTTGTAGAAATTGAGCATGAAAACGATCTTGTGACTGTTTACCAATCATTAGCTGAAGCAAGTGTACAAGCTGGTGATAAAGTTGAACAAAAGGAATTAATTGGTAAAGCTGGTAAAAACCTTTTCAATGAAGAGGATGGCATTCACGTACATTTTGAAATCCGTCAAAATGGAACAGCAATTAACCCTCTAACATTTATGGATAAGCCGGTAACATCCATTGAAGAGGCTACACAAGAAGAAGCAGCAAATGAGGAAATGATCCAAGAAGAAGCTGAAACAAGCGAAGAAGCACCGAAAGAAGATGCTGAAGCACCAAAAGAAGACACTGGTTCAGAAACTGAAGAATCTCCAGAAGCAGAAAAAGATGCTGAAAAGGGAGAAACTGAAGGTGCAGAACAATCTAGCGAGCCTGAAGCTTCAAATCAATCATTGAATTCATAAGGATAAAACAGATACGAGGCTGAACTCACATTTGTGAGAGCAGCCTCGATTTTTTTGTTTGGCTTTTTTTAAGAGATTGCGGCTTTTAAAACGAAACCTATTTAAGGTTGATTGGAGCAGATTGCGAGACTCCTGCTTAGAAATGCGGAAGCGCCTGTTTAGCCTAGGGCAAATAAGACGCTCTTGAATAGAAGACGTTTTTTGTCTTCAATTCAAGAGTGGCTTATGACATCGAGGGCTAGGCGCTGGAGCAAGACAAGGGAGCAGCGGAACAGGTGAGTCTCATGCAGGCGTATACGCCGAGGAGGCTCACCGCCCGCCCCGCGGTCATCGTGCATCTGCAGCGGAAATCAACCCACTACTTGGTAAATAGCAACAAAGTTTGCGAAAACAGCCTTTTATTGAAACGGGTACCATGCACATCCATCCTCACACAACTCGACAAATTTCTCGGGAAATATTGATCATCCCACATCAATCCATCATATAAAAAACCCCTCAAAAAGCAGTCATATTTCTTGAAATTCACATAAAAATAAAAAAAAATTAAGAAATCCCTTGTCCCTCTTGACATTTCGTGCATATTCCCTAACCCAAGCTAATAAAATGTTACAAACCTATCAAAGAGAGTGTTTGAGGTGAGGGATCGTGAGTGTACATTATATACGCAGTAATGGAGGCATCATACGATCATCTAAGAGAGAGTCAGCCAAGTCTTGGTATGCGAGTCTCATTTCACACTTCTCACATCCATATTAGGGAGGTCGAGTGGTGTGCACGATTACATCAAAGAACGCACAATCAAGATTGGGAAGTATATCGTGGAGACAAAGAAAACAGTTCGCGTCATTGCGAAGGAATTTGGAGTTTCCAAAAGTACCGTCCATAAAGATTTAACGGAGAGGCTACCTGAAATTAATCCTGATCTTGCGAATGAAGTAAAGGAGATACTTGATTATCATAAATCAATAAGGCATCTTCGTGGTGGGGAAGCAACAAAGCTTAAGTATAAGAAGGACGAGATTTTAGAAGAACAGCCAGTAAAATAAAAAAACTATCTATTTCGATGTAAATCGACAAATTCCTACAAAAGCCAGTTAATTTATTTTACAAAATCATACTATTTTTTTGATTTTATGCTAAAATATAAAATTAGGGCAGTAATTCTGGGAATGAAGATTTGCAAGGAGGATATAGATAGAATGTTTGCGAGGGATATTGGTATAGATCTAGGTACGGCAAATGTACTGATTCATGTTAAGGGAAAAGGTATTGTGCTAAACGAGCCATCTGTTGTTGCGTTAGACAAGAATACAGGAAAGGTTCTTGCGGTTGGCGAAGAAGCTAGACGAATGGTAGGACGTACTCCTGGGAATATTGTTGCAATTCGCCCTCTTAAAGATGGGGTAATTGCAGACTTTGAAGTAACAGAAGCGATGTTAAAGCACTTTATTAACAAGTTAAATGTAAAAGGTTTGTTTTCAAAGCCGCGCATGCTGATTTGTTGTCCAACTAATATTACTTCAGTTGAGCAAAAGGCAATTAGAGAAGCAGCTGAAAAAAGCGGCGGAAAAAACGTATTTCTTGAGGAAGAACCAAAAGTAGCAGCGATTGGTGCTGGTATGGACATCTTCCAACCATATGGAAATATGGTAGTTGATATTGGCGGTGGAACGACGGATATCGCAGTGTTATCAATGGGCGATATTGTCACCGCCTCTTCAATTAAAATGGCTGGGGACAAATTTGACCTGGAAATTTTAAACTACATTAAACGTGAGTACAAGCTCCTAATCGGTGAACGTACAGCTGAAGACATCAAAATAAATGTTGCAACGGTATTCCCAGGCGGACGTTATGAAGAAATCGACATTCGCGGCCGCGATATGGTAACAGGTCTACCTCGCACAATTACAGTGAATTCTAACGAAGTGGAAGAAGCACTTCGTGAATCAGTTGCTGCTATCGTACAAGCCGCTAAAAGTGTGTTAGAACGTACTCCTCCAGAGCTTTCTGCAGATATCATTGATCGCGGCGTTATCCTAACAGGTGGCGGAGCCCTTATTAATGGCTTAGATCAACTTTTAGCTGATGAACTAAAAGTACCAGTCTTAGTTGCAGAAGCACCAATGGATTGTGTAGCGATTGGAACAGGAATTATGTTAGACAACATGGATCGTCTTCCACGTCATAAAAAACTTATCTAATAAACTATACGAAGAAGAGTCTCATTTTTGGGGCTCTTTTTCCATTTTTCAGAAAGAATTAAAAATCTAACATACTTTTCCTGAAAAAATGTAATGAGAAAACGATTATACTCATTTATAATAAATAATAGGGGATTCTGTCGAAAGAATTCAGATTGTGCGGAAAAACATGAATAAGTGGGTGAAATGATGTTAAGAGGATTATATACGGCTACAGCAGGAATGCTAACACAACAAAAACGAACAGAGATGCTTTCAAATAATATTGCCAACGCAAATACTCCCGGCTATAAAGCAGACCAGGCAACAATTCGTGCGTTTCCAGAGATGCTGTTAAGCAAAATGGAAAATGGTAAGGTATCTAAAACGGTTGGAACCTTAAATACGGGCGTTTATTTGCAAGAGCTTACTAGTTCAAACCAGCAAGGTGAACTAAGAGAAACGGGATTAATGAGTGATGTAGCACTTATTGAACGTAATGTCCCGATTCACCAAGAAACAAATGTAAAAGGAGCGCTCTTTTTTGCTGTTGAAAACGGAGCAGGTGAAGAGCGTTATACTCGAAATGGCCATTTCACTCTTGATGAAAATGGAACATTGCTTTCTGAAGGAAATCCAATGTTATCAACAACTGGTCAGCCGATTACGATTGCATCGAGCAATTATCAAATTTCAGATGATGGCGATATTTTTGCAGATGGAGAGTTTATTGCGCAAATTGATGTCCGCTTTGAGGATGATGTCCGTAATATCGTAAAAGAAGGAAATGGCTTGTATCGAGCAGTCGATGGTCAGGCAATCCCTTCTGCAACGAATAATGGAGCAGTTGGGTACAGCTTAAAACAAAAATACGTTGAAAACTCTACAGTAGATGTTGGACGTTCATATACAGATATGATGACAGCATATCGTTCATTTGAAGCAAATCAAAAAGTATTGCAAGCATATGATAAAAGTATGGATAAGGCCGTGAACGAAATTGGCCGCTTATAATAGGGGGAACAGAATATGTTACGCTCAATGATTACAGCGACTAATACAATGGGCCAGCTTCAAAAACAACTTGATACAATTGGCCATAATTTAGCCAATATTGATACACAAGGTTATAAGCGAACAGAAACAACCTTTTCAGAGCTAGTTCGTCAAGCATTCAACAACGGAACAAGTGAACGTGATGAAACTGGACGTTTTGGAGAATTAGGAATCCGACAAGGAACAGGTGCAAAGCTTGGTAAAAGTCTCGTTTTTTCTCAAGGCAGCTTAAAACAAACGGGCAGAGCATTGGATCTTGCATTTACTGAACCAAATCAGTTTTTACAAATGAATGTGAATGGGGAAACACAGTATACAAGAGATGGTGCCTTGTATTTATCTCCAACACCAGATGGAAGTAACCGATTGATGCTTGCGACAGCGGAAGGTCATTCTGTCTTTGATGAAAATCAAAATCCGATTATTTTTGATGATACATTCAAAGAACTGCAGATATCAAATGACGGGACCATTACAGCTGTTCCGAAAAACGATGCTGATCAACCGCAAATTTATGGGTTAGGTGTTGTACAATTTGACCGCCCTGAATTACTTGTCCAAAATGGAAATAACCGTTACAGCCTTACTGATGCAGGTGCAGCACAAATCACCTACTTAGATGGAGCAAATCGCGGTGAAGTTTCAATTCAGCAAGGCTCACTTGAAATGTCAAATGTTGATTTATCAAAGGAAATGACCGATTTATTAATCTCACAGCGTTCTTATCAAATGAACGCAAAATCCGTTTCGATGGGTGACCAGATGTTGGGATTAATAAATGGTGTAAGATAGGGGCTTAGACGATTGGATGCAAAACAAACATCGAAGGCAGCTACTCGAGAAGATGTAAAAAAAGCCAAAAAGGAAAACAATGAACAAGAAAAAACAACCATGAGGATTCGAGTCCGCTTAATACCAATATGGGCTAGAGTCCTGCTTGTTCTGTTTTTTATGGTCGTTAGTACGATTGTTGGGATTGTTGTTGGGTACGGCGTTATCGGCAGCGGCAATCCAGCAGACGCATTTGATAAATCAACATGGCAGCATATAATAGATTTAGTTGAAAAAGAATAAATCATGAGGGAAGGTGAAAACCTTCCCTTTGTCGTATATAATTAGAAAAGCGGAAGCACTTTGACTTCCAGGCAGTTACCATTAATACGTTCATTACTGAAAAAAAGGAGTTCATACATATGTTAGATATCCAACAAATTAAAGACATCATTCCACATCGTTACCCATTCTTATTAGTTGATCGAGTTTTAGAGGTAGAGGAAGGCAAACGTGCAGTTGGCATTAAAAATGTGTCAGCGAACGAAGAGTTTTTTAACGGTCATTTCCCAGAATATCCTGTTATGCCTGGTGTGTTAATTGTAGAAGCACTAGCACAGGTCGGTGCCGTTGCGATGCTCAAAAAAGAAGAAAACCGCGGCCGGCTGGCCTTTTTCGCAGGAATTGACAGCTGCCGTTTTAAAAGACAAGTTGTCCCAGGTGATCAATTACGCCTTGAGGTTGAAATTATCCGCTTAAGAGGCTCACTTGGTAAAGGAAAAGCAACCGCAACTGTTGATGGCGAAATCGCTTGTGAAGCAGAAATTATGTTTGCTTTGGGCGATAAGAAAGATGAAGTATAAAAAAGGAGACAAATTGACCCGTCTAGGTCGTTTGTCTCTTTTTTTGTTGAGGATGTTTTAGGCTATAAAAAAATGTCTAAATAGTAAAAGATGGTGAATAATGCCTACATAGTCGGGCAACATATACAAAGATCTATGCCAAAATATATGGCCCACATTGAAAGGAGCAATAATTATGACTAAAAAATGGCTTTTAACATTGTCTGGTTCTCTATTAGCAGCAATGATCGTAACAGGCTGTGCAGATGACGGAGATCCTGCACCACAAGAAGAAACAGATGACCAACTACCGGACGAAAACGGTGGATCACCAGTAGATGAAAACCTAGATGAAAACATGGACCCTCAAGGAACGGAAGAGGGTACTGAAGAAGGAAACGAAAACGATGAGTTAATGGAAGAAGAAGGAACAGAGGACCCTGAAAACGGTAAGACAGAAGAAGGGAATAACGCTGGAACGGAAGAGGGCGACATGACCCCTGATGAAGAACCTAAAGAATAATTGATATGATAGAGAAGCGGCTAACCTTGGTTAGTCGTTTTTAGTGGTGGAAAAGTTGGAAGGGGTCATTTCTTTTAAGAAGTGGTTCAAAATCAAACAGGAAAGATGTTCAATAAAATGAAAAGCAGGTTCATTCCCCGTGAAAAATGGTTCAATATTAAGCGTTCAATCCAATTCTCCAAAACACTTTCCCAAAAATTAAAACCCAGATTTTCAATAAATCATTCATAAGTATGATCCTAATACGAATATGATGATGTAGAAGACGACAAGACTTTTTTGTCCTTAATTTTTAGAAAAATAAGTGGACACCATTACCATAATAAAAAAGAGGTGTGATATAGGTGAAAGATATGAACATTCCTCATGAACAGCAAGCAGCATTCACCAGAATGAAGGCGTATCAACCGTTTCATAGCCGTTTTGACCCTTGCCGACCAATTGGATTGAAATTCTATTCTACGCCTCCAAATTTATATATGGGATTCCAGCCGCCTAACCTTCAACAGTTTTCGCCTAGGGTGGCATTGCGAAAAGGGACTCTCTGGCCGGCATTATATGATCCCTATAGGAATCCTTATGAAGGTAAAGGAGGGAGATAGCTGTGAAGCAATTACCTGATGAATATTATCAGCTGCTTGAGGAAATTCAAGCCACTGATTTTGTCCTTGTTGAGTTAACACTTTATTTGGATACACACCCAAATGACGTCCAAGCGCTCCAGCAATTTAACCAATTTGCTATGTACAGCAAGCAGCTCAAACAATCATTTGAATCAAAGTTCGGCATGCTCCAGCAATATGGAAACAGCTTTGCAGATGCAAATTGGAGCTGGGGAACGGCTCCATGGCCTTGGGAAGTGTAATGAAAAATGAAAAAAGGATCGGCCGTTACCGATCCTTTCCTTCCTGCATGAATGGACAGTCATATCCGCTGGATTAAGCTTGAGTCATAAAAGTACTGGAGGCGGCGGATAACTGCCCATAAATGTCGGATAAGTCTCTCGCTTTAAAAGAAAGGAGAATGTGACACTATGTGGGTTTATGAAAAAAAGCTCCAATATCCGGTAAGGGTTAGTACATGTAATCCAACTTTAGCGAAATATCTAATTGAGCAATACGGCGGCGCAGACGGTGAATTAGCTGCGGCATTACGGTACTTAAATCAGCGGTATACCATTCCAAAGAAAGTCATCGGATTATTAAATGATATCGGCACAGAGGAATTGGCTCATTTGGAAATGATTGCCACAATGATTTATAAGCTTACAAAGGATGCAACACCTGAGCAATTAAAAGCAGCAGGAATCGCTCCACACTATGTAAATCATGATTCAGCTCTTTTTTATCACAATGCTGATGGCGTACCATTTACAGCAAGCTATATTCAAGCGAAAGGGGACCCAATTGCTGACCTTTACGAGGATATCGCTGCCGAAGAAAAAGCAAGAGCTACATATCAGTGGATCATTAATCTTTCTGACGACCCTGATCTAAATGATGGTCTTGCCTTCTTAAGAGAACGTGAAATTATCCATTCACAACGTTTTAGAGAAGCGGTTGAAATATTAAAAGATGAACGTGATCGTAAGAAAATATTCTAATGAAAAGGCACGGAACGCTTTGTTCCGTGCCTTTTTAAAGTAGATATAAGGTCCTTGTACATCGTTTTGGTGTTTAGCTGCAGCACTTAGCCCCTCGGAGTCATAAGCCACTCATGAATTGAAGGCAAAGTACGCCTTCTATTCATGATCGTCTTAAGCCTGTCGGGGCTGTACAGGCCCTTCCGCTTTTCTACCTATAATTTTGTCGTTTCTTTTCGCTGATGAACATTTTCTGTAAAGGCTTTGATGAGAGGATCTCCAGTTAAACCCTGCCCCATTAATGTACGAAGCAGCACCTCTGGATCATAGATTGGTTTTGAGGTGATGAGTCTTCCTTCAATTAGGATTGATGTGTGTTTTTCAAGTGATGTGATGGTTTTAATTTTGGCAATAATTTGTGCGGGGGCATTGCTTTTTTTCGTAATGGTGACAAAAAGTCTCATCTGCTCCTCGGTTTCTACTAACTTTTCAAAAAAAGAATGGAATTCTACCGGTATTAACGCTTCAATTAACCATGAGTTTTCGCCATCTTCCATGTTAATAACTAACCCATCTTTTAAGGGAATTTCTCGGAGTGTTTTCTCTTGCTTGACTTCCTGCTCAACTTTTAAGCCTACAAGCTTGAACGTTTTCAAATTCATCACCCTCATCCGCTTATTTTTTCACTATTATCTGGACGTCCGAGTATCTCTTGCCATCCATTTTTTAGTATTTGTTTCTATTGTAACATATGTACAACCCGAAGCTAATCAGATAGCCTTCTTGAATGTTCAATAAGGGTCCCTAAGTGCTGAAATTAATGTTAATGGTCCCCGCCTTCCTACTTGCAAAATAAATCCGTAACTTTCCAGATCCTTTACTAACCTAAAAGCTTTTGCAGGATCATACATGTGACAAAGTAAAAACCTTTCCAGTATCAAGAGGAAATTCTAAGCAAACACTTGTGAAATCCTCAGATTCAGAAAGGTCAAATGCTCCAATACATGCTTTTCAATAGTTACGTTAAAAGTTTACTAGAAATACTAACAAGTTGTTTGTACTTCAGATTTCATACTAATTACCTTGATTAACTTTACATCTGACATTTTGAAAATATAATAAATGTCATTTTCATCAGTGAAATTTATTATACTTTCATTAATTAAACTCTTATAGACATTTTCTCTAGAATTGGATTGGATTATTTGTGATACTGAAAATCCATTATCAAAATAATAAACAATTTTATAGCTATTCATTATCTTCCTCCATTTCATCACATAAATTACGGTGATAAAGAGGGCTTTATGGGGTTTATTCCTATTTTCTTTTCATTGCCCCACCTTTACCACGTCTTAAGGTCTGTCTCCCTTACAAAGACATAAAAATATCAGCAAAAAAGATAGAAAATAATTTTATAAACAAAAATCGATGATAAAAGGAAAAAATACCTAAATGAAAAAATAGATTCGACAAATCCTATCAAAGTAAAACAAAAATTTACTCATTTTTCCAATTTGAGCAAATCGATTACAATACGAATGTGCATGACAGAAAGGAGGAACGAAGTGATCAATCAAGTCATTTTAGTAGGCAGGTTAACGAAAGACCCAGAAATCCGCTATACAGCAGACGGTGCTCCTGTAGCTAATATTACCCTTGCTGTAAGTCGTCAATTTCGCAATGCCGCAGGAGAAATTGACACAGATTTCGTAAACTGCACGGTCTGGAGACGAACAGCAGAGAACACGGCAAATTACTGCCGAAAAGGCTCAATCGTCGGTGTCACAGGTAGAATCCAGACACGAAGTTATGAAAATGCAGAGCGCGTCCGTGTCTATGTCACCGAAGTTGTAGCTGACTCCGTTCGTTTCATGAGCGGAAAACCACGAGAGTTAGTTGAGCAAGAAAGTTAATTTTTCCGCTATTTCTTCATAAGAAAGAATCAATGGTATCCCCTTACCTCCCCGTTTTTAGGCTGGTTGCTCAAAGTACCTTGAGTAACCAGCCGATTTTTTTGTATAGATTTGCAAAAATATATGACAATGGTTCTAAATTAGGCCACTATAGAAATCTTATTATGGTAGATAAACATACCATCCTAAGTATCGCAGAAGCAAAATAAGTGAAGTCTATAAATTGACAAATTATTTTAATTATAAAAAAAGCTTGAAATTTTGTGGGCGTTTACATATTATATTAATAAAGGTACCTACTTTTAGTTAAAGATCACTATGTTATGATGTTATTGATAAACATTACGATAAAATAGGAGGAATAAGACATGAAATATTTTTTAGACAGTGCAATTCTTGAGGAGATACGTTACGCTTATGAAAATTGGGCAATTGATGGGGTAACAACAAACCCGCGTCACATTATGAATAGCGGGAAACCATTTTTAACGGTTCTTGATGAAATGGCAAGTGAATTCAGAGGGGTAGAGAATTTCCCAATTTCAGCTGAAATTAATCCACATTTAGATAATGCTAAAGAGATGGTGGAAGAAGGAAAGAAAATTGCAGCACTGTCTTCAAACTTTGTCATAAAAATTCCTTGCACAGAGCCTGGCTTAATTGCTGCAAAAGAGTTTGAGCAAGAGGGTATTCCTACAAATGTTACTCTTGTATTCTCACCTTCACAAGCATTGCAGCCAGCAAGAATCGGGGCAAAATTTGTTTCCCCATTCGTGGGTTGGAAGGAAAATAGCGGGGACGATACAACTCAATATATTAAAGACATTGTAGATATCTATAAAACTTACGGTTATGAAACAGAAATTATTGTAGCTGCGTTACGTAATGGCAAGCAAATTGTCGATGCTGCCAAAGCAGGGGCAAACATCGTAACATGTGGCTTTGATGTTTATAAAAACAGTTTTTATCATGCGTTTACAGATTATGGTTTAGGTGTATTTCGCAATGCATGGGATAATACAGCAAAAGAAGTGCCAGTTATTAAATAAAACATGACTGTTATACTAAATGTCCCTCTTAGAATTAATAATCTCCAGCTTGGAGGGGCATTTTTTTAAGAAGAATGAAAAAGGGTGTGCAGGTACTTGTCTAAATATGATTTATTGAAAGAAATAAACCGCCATATATCTATTTATCATGTTGAGGATTCTTTGTTTAAGCAATATGGAAATTTAGTTGATTCCTACGATTTTGAAGAGTTAAAGCCTTATATGGATCAAACGATCATCCCAATAGATAGTAATGAGTATGTAGCATCTGTGACTGAAATGGAGCAAACAAAAGTCAAAGAAGAGATCCAAGCAAACTTTTATGGTGGAATGCCTATTCAAATCGGGTATTGTAATGGTCCAAATAGTACGCTAAATGGTCTTGAGTACCATAAAAGCAGTGAAATTAATGTTATGATGACTGATCTTGTCCTTCTTTTAGGAAGAGTGCAAGATATTGAGAGCAATCAGTATGACGCTAAAAATGTAGACGCATTCTTTTTTCCTAAAGGAACAGCTGTTGAGCTATATGCGACAACGTTACATTTTGCCCCTTGTAAAGTGGATGATCAAGGCTTTAAAGCCGTTGTTATTTTACCTGCAGGCACGAATGAGCCCCTTGAGAAAGCGGTCGAAAAAAAGTCAGAGGAAGATGAGCTGTTATTTATGAAAAACAAATGGCTGCTTGCACATCCAGACAGGGAAGTACTAATCAACCGAGGCGCTTATCCGGGAATATTGGGAGAAAACGTACAAATTTTACACATCAACAATGAAAAATTCTAAAGTTAAACACAGTAGTGAAATATATGAAAACGCTTCCCTCTTTGAGGCGTCTTAAATCAAGGTGTCCTATTTACCTCCTGCGCGTTCCATTCATTTGTTCTAATATGGATGTTACCTTTCTAGTAAGGTGTGATACTCCTTTCGAACGCATCATGAGTTTAGGTCATCTAGGGGATTGAGAGGAATCGTAGACCAAACGAAAATCTCCTGATTTTATTTGGAAGCGGATCGTCTTTCATAAATCTGATACAATCATACATTAAAGTAAGGGGAGAGTTGCTATGCGAGACACACAAGGATTAAGGAAAGTTCGTAAAAGGAACATGTTTGCATATGGAATTGGGGATTTATTTGGAGGCGGGTCCTTCTTTATCATCGGAACATTATTCATGGTTTTCCTGACCGATGTTGTTGGACTATCACCTATTGAAGCAGGAACCATAGTAGCGTTAGGGAAAATTTGGGATGCTTTGCTGGATCCGACAATTGGGTATATTTCCGATAATCTTACAACAAAGCGCGGAAGAAGACGGATCTTTTTCCTATTGGGGATTATTCCGGTTGCGATAAGTTTTAGTATGCTGTGGATACCGATTGAGGGAACTCATGCATTTAAGTATGCGTATTTTGTTTTTGCTTATTTGTTATTCAATACCGCGTTTGGAATGGTTATGGTTCCTTACAACACGTTAGCTGCTGAAATGACAACAGATTATAATACGAGATCGAAAATGACGGGAGTCCGAATGGCATTCTCTCAAGGTGCTTCCTTCTTAGGTGCGTTCTTTCCTAAAAGAATTGTAGACGCTTTCCCAGATGGACAAGGGTACCTTGTTATGGGTATTGTATTTGGTCTATTATTTGCCATTCCATGGATCCTTGTATATAAAGGGACTTGGGAAAGTGAAAGAACGGTTGAGAAAAGAGTGAAGAAACCATTCTTGCAAGAATTTAAAGAGCTTTTCTTGAATTTTGGAACTGCTTTTAAAAATAAATCGTTTAATGTTTATTTGGCTATGTATCTTGGCTCATACGTTGCCATGGATGTATTCAATGCTTTGTTCTTTTATTTTGTCGCATACTATATGCTTCGAGAAGGTATTTATGCAGATACGTTAAGTTTTGTCCAAATTACACAGGTATTGTTCATTCCGTTAGTAACCTATATAGCGATTAAACTAGGGAACAAGCTGACTTATAATCTCAGTATGTTTATTTGGGGCGCTGGTATCGTGTTATTCAGTCTATTAACACAAGACAGTTCGATCTTTTTAATCTATCTTGCAGCCTTTTTCTTAGGAAGCGGACATTCAGGTGCAGTCATGATTCCGTGGAACGTTCTGCCATTCGTCTCAGATGTTGATGAAATGATCACCATGAAGCGAAGAGAAGGGGTTTATGCCGGCTTGATGTCGTTCATTCGAAAATCTTCTCAGGCATTGGCGATCTTCCTTGTAGGACTAGCCTTAAATGGGATTGGATATGTACCAAATGCTGAGCAATCGCTTGCTACATTACAAGGTTTGCAAAAGTTATTTATGATCGTGCCTCCCGTGTTAATTTTACTAGGTATCCTCTCTACATTAGGATTCAAGATCAGTCCTAAAAATCATAAGATCCTGCTTGAAGAGATTGCGAGAAGGAAAAATGGCGGCAAGGCCGAGCACGTAACACCTGAAACAAGAAAAGTATGTGAAAGCTTAACAGGCTATAAATATGATAAACTCTGGGGCGGATCAACAAGTCAGAGTGGAATCACAAATAAATCGGTTAGTTGATGGGTCTTTTAGTTAACTCTTAAGGCCGATAGATAGATGAATAAATGGGCTTAGCCTTTATCTATTAGGTTGGATGACGGAAAAAGCACAGATAGGAGAAGTGAAAGAATGGTAGAAACAATGAAGGTAAATAAAGGACTAGCTGTCAAAACGTTAGAAGATGGATTTGAAGTCTCATTTAATCATGTCCTTTTGCTTCGTCACACGGTCCAACAACCGATGCTATTTGTTGGACAAGGTGAGGAAACAATCGATATGTACCGCGGCAACTTTGATATCAAGGATTATGTGATGGAGCGCACACCGCTTAAATATGCGCGGGTTGAAGAAAAGAACAATGAATATATGGTTGAACTTGCGAAGTCTGAAGGCGGGCAGGCCGTGCTTCTTCTGACAATTAAAGAAGAAGATAGCCGTTTAAAAGTTGAATATACACAAGTTGATTCTGCGATCAACCGTTTCTGGCTGCGAGTAGCAGCAGATCAAACTGAAAAGGTATATGGGTGTGGTGAACAGCTTTCTCATTTTAATATGAGAGGGAAAAATTTCCCGCTATGGACGTCTGAGCCGGGGGTAGGAAGAAATAAAAACACCTATGTGACATGGCAAGCCGATGTGAAGGATAAGGCTGGCGGCGACTATTACAATACAAACTTTCCGCAGCCGACCTTTGTATCAACGAAAAAGTATTATTGCCATGTTGAGACAACGGCTTATGCTGATTTTGACTTCCGGAATCCAAATTTTCATGAGCTGCAAATTTGGGAAGTTCCAAAATATGTCTTATTTGAGACAGCAGAAACGTATATTGACCTCGTCGAAAAGATTACGAACTTGTTTGGCAGACAGCCTGAGCTTCCAGAATGGGTATACAATGGCGTGATTTTAGGCATTCAAGGCGGAACAGAGGTTGTGGAGGAAAAGGTTTCACGAGCATTGGATAGAGGCATGAAGGTTGCCGGCGTATGGTGTCAGGACTGGCAAGGCAAGCGTATCACTTCCTTTGGTAAACGCTTAATGTGGAACTGGAAATGGAATGAAAATGAATACCCTGAGCTTGATAAAAAGATTCCAGAATGGAAAGAAAACGGAATTCGCTTTTTAGGCTATATCAATCCATATGTAGCGATAGAAGGCTATTTATATAAGGAAGCGGAAGAAAAAGGGTACTTGGCATTAAACGAGCAAGGTGACATCTATTTAGTTGATTTTGGCGAGTTTTATTGCGGCGTTGTTGATTTTACAAATGAAGAGGCATGTGTTTGGTATAAAGGAGTCATTAAAGAAAACATGATTGACTTTGGTATTGATGGCTGGATGGCAGACTTCGGTGAATACCTGCCAACAGATGTCGTCCTTAAAAATGGTGTGGATGCACTAATCATGCATAATGCATGGCCAACGATGTGGGCGAAAATCAACTACGAGGCAGTGAGTGAAGCTGGAAAATTAGGTGAAGTTGTTTATTTCATGCGTGCTGGATATACAGGTGTACAAAAATATTGCACCCTCCTCTGGGGCGGTGACCAAAGTGTGGACTGGACGCTGGATGACGGTCTAGCATCCGTTATTCCTGCAGCATTATCATCGGGCATGATCGGATGTGGCTTGCATCACAGTGATATTGGCGGATATACAAGCCTGCACGGCAATAAACGCTCGAAGGAATTGTTAATGAGATGGTCAGAAATGGGCGCCTTCACACCAATGATGAGAACACATGAAGGAAATCGACCAGATGATTGCTTCCAATTTGATGGTGATGAGGAGTCATTAGAGCATTTAGCAAGAATGTCGAACATCTTTGTGACGCTTGCTCCTTATACGAAAGCAATTGTAAAAGAAAATGCAAAGCGCGGCATTCCGGTTCAACGTCCATTATTTATGCATTACGAAAAGGATGAAAAAGCATACGACATCCAATACCAGTATTTATATGGTAAGGATTTACTGGTGGCTCCAGTTCATCAAGAAAGCCAAACAGAATGGGAAGTTTACTTGCCTGAGGATGAGTGGATCCATGTTTGGAGCGGCCAAGAATACAAGGGCGGATCTGTGACTGTGCAAGCTCCAATCGGATATCCACCTGTATTTTACCGTAAAAACTCAGAGTGGAAAGAGTTGTTTTTAGCATTATCGAACATCTAATGTGGTCATTCATACGTTCAAAAGGTTGTTGAAACATTTTTCAACAACCTTTTTTACATCTATTCTGCCAGTTCAATGATCTAAAGGGTTGAAGTCTCGATAAGATAGTAATGTATGTTATAATAGTTATGATGTATGTGAAATAAAAGGGAATTGATCGTTCGTTGCTTTTTACTTCCATCAAGTTTCATTTATATAGATAAATGTAAGTGATTGTAAGATACAATCAGGAAAAAAATGACTGTTAAACATTCAGATCTTAGCTGAAAGGAGATTTACAATTGGCAAGTATGGTTGATCCAAACAAGAATATTTCTTTATATCTTCAAGTAAAAGATATCCTTATTAAACGGATTCAAGAAAAAGTATGGGCTCCTAATACGCTGATTCCTACAGAACAAGAATTGATGGACGAATTTAATGTAAGTCGCACAACGTTACGACAGGCTATTTCAATTCTTGTTCAGGATGGGCTATTAGAGAAAAGGCAAGGGAAGGGGACGATTGTAAAGTCACAGCAGCTAACGGGAAATGGAAGGCTGAAGGGCTTTGCAGAAGAGGTTACTGAAAAAGGGCTGACTCCTAAATCAAAGTTACTGCGTGCCGAATTTAAACATGATTTGTACCACGAAAAATCAATGCTTAATATCCCGGAAGATGAAGAAGTTTTAGTGATTGAACGGATTCGTTTTGCTGACCAGACCCCAATTGCGATTGAGCGCACTTGCTGGCCTTCCCATATTGGAAAGCTGTTTATTAATGAGGATTTAGATCGTGCGAAGTTTTACGAAATTTTAGAAAGCAATGACATTATTTTGAAGCGTGCAAAAGAGAAGATTTCGGCGATTAATGCGACCTTATTTGAAGCTGACTTACTTGGAATACGTGGCGGGGAAGCAATGCTGGAGACGGAACGATTAAGCTTTGGACTTGATGATAGACCGATTGAATTTTCTACAATCAAGTTTCGCAGTGATAAATACCATTATAATATTGAGCTTACGAGATAATGTTGCAAACGAGACAGTGATTTTCATCACTGTCCTTTTTTATTTAGGTTTATTTAAAAGATTGTTGCTTTTAAATGGGAAAACGATTTAGGTTGATTGAAACGGATATGCGAGACTCCAGTGGGAGCAGCGGGGCACTGAGACTTATTCAGGCGTTAGCTCCGAGGAGGCACACCGCCCGCCCCACAGAAAGCGAGCTACAGCGGAATCGCTGATATATCAGCGGAATCCAAGATATATCAGCGAAATCGGAGATATATCAGCGAAATCGGAGATATATCAGCGGAATTCGAGATATATCAGCGGAATCCAAGATATATCAGCGAAATCGAGATATATCAGCGGAAATCGAGATATATCAGCGGAAATCGAGATATATCAGCGGGAATCCAAGATATATCAGCGAAATCCAAGATATATCAGCGGGAATCCAAAGATATAACAGCAGAATTCAAGATATATCCTGTATTGGAAATCAACCATTCCCAAAACTTGTTATATAGCAACTAAGTTTCGAAATCAGTCTTAAATAAAAAAGACAAACCCACAAAGTGGATTTGCCTATAGAATAGGATTATTTGATAGAGCCTGCCGTCATTCCAGCAATAAAATACCGCTGAAGGAAGACATATGCACAAATCATTGGAATCGATGCAATAATAACGCCAGCAAAGATCATCGGATAATTTGTTAAGTATTGTCCTTGGAAGCTTAGAAGGGCAATCGGCAATGTTTTGACACCATCAGATTTTAACAGTAATAAAGGATGCAGCAGGTCATTCCAGACAATCACGAATGCAAAAATGGTAACAGTTGCAATCGATGGAAGGGATAAAGGCATCACAATTCTTAAATACGTTTGCCATTCATTGGCCCCATCAATTTTGGCTGCTTCAATTAGTTCGCCAGGTAATGTTTTCATAAATCCTGTTAAGATAAACACAGCAATTGGGATAAGCGATGCGATCGTCACCACAATCACACCTGGAAGGGTATTCAATAATCCTAATTTATTAATTAATAGATAGATTGGGATCATATTTACTTGTGTTGGCACCATCATTCCGATAACAAAAAAACCAAAGAAGAGGTAGCCAAGCTTTTTAGGCATTCTGATAACCGAATAAGCGATAAGACTTGCAAACAGTAAAATGCAAGCGACACTAACAAGTGTTACGGTCACGCTATTAAAAAAATAGGTCGTCATTGACTCTTTCATAAATAACTCTTTATAATTTACAAATGACCAGCTTTCTGGAAGACCCAGCGGGTTTTTGTATAACTCTGGCGTTGTTTTGAAGGTTGTAAACAACACCATGCTAAAAGGCAATATAATAATCGCGGCATAGATGAATAGCGTCATATTCTTTGATATTTGTCTCAAGGGATCGCCCTCCTCTCTAGTAGTACCTAGTAGTTAACCTCATTCGATTTAAGCATTTTGAATTGAATAATTGTCACAATGGCAATGATCAGCATAAAGATGACAGCGGCTGCTGATGCATAGCCAAATCGAAAGTTAATAAACGCTTCGTGATACAAGAAGGTAGATAAGATTTCAGTTGAATGTGATGGTCCGCCTCCAGTCATTGCGATGACTAAATCAAAGGCTTTAAAGCTTTGAATGGTCGTATAGGCGATGACAATGGTCGCGGATGGTGCTAAAAGCGGCCATGTAATATAGCGAAACGTTTGCCACTTGCTGGCACCCTCAATACTAACAGCTTCATACAGTTCTTTAGGAATCGCATGTAAGCCTGCAATAAAAATGATCAGCATTTGGCCGGTATGTGCCCAAAATTGTACAAAAGCTAAGCTATAGATTGCGATGTTGCGGTCTCCGAGCCAGGACTTAGCTATATTCTCCAACCCAAGCTGACTGAGCAGATTATTGATCACACCGATGTTCGGATCATACATAAATGTCCAAACAAATGCGATAGAAACAGATGCTACAATTGTCGGGAAAAAGTAAAGGGCTCGATAAAAGACGTTTACTTTCGTGTTTTTGACAAGAAGCATCGCAAAAAATAAACTAAGAATCGTTTGGCAAATGAGCACCGTTAGCGTGAATTTTAAATTGTTGCCCAAAGACTGGATAAAAGTTGGGCTATCAGTCAGCATTTCTTTGTAATTGGCAAGCCCAACAAAATTGTAGGCATTCGCAACTCCATTCCAATCCGTCAGACTTAAATAAAGAGCAGATATTGTAGGACCTGCAAAGAAAATGCTATAAATTAAAAATCCCGGGAGTATAAAGAAAAACAAAGACCAATTCCATTGTAATTTTCTCCTCTTTTCAAGTTTAGAAGAAAAGGAGGGAGCGAATTTCGCTCCTGTTGCTTTGATTGCTTTATTATTTGATTGCACGACTAACCTCTTCTTGTGCTTTTTTCGCAGCTTCTTTCGGTTCCACTCCCGATAGAACATCCTGAACTGCTATTTCAATCGCCTTGCTTACTTGCTCCTTTGAAATCGTATAACGAGGTTGGAACAATGTTTTCTTTTCAAGCCATTTTGCTGTTTCAGTTAATTCTGGAGAATCATATTGAATATCATTTAGTGTAAGCATCTGACCAGTACCATTCGCATACTCTGCTGCAATGTCAGGTTGTGTTAGAAATTCAATGAACTTCAAAGCCTCTTCCTGATGTTCAGATTTAGCATTAACACCAAGCATGAAGGTTGACGTATGAATGCCTTCGTATTTCATTTCCCCTTCAGGAACCGTAATCGGGGAAATCAGTCCTTGTTCAATTTCTGGATTTTGTTGTTTTACCGTTGACATCATATAAGAACCGAGTGCAAGGATCGCTCCTTTTTCCTGAGCAAATAATGCGGCTGCTCCTTCTTTTTTCGTGCCAAGCGGGTCTTTTTGAAAATAGCCCTTATCATTTAATTCTTGAATCTGTGACAATGTTTTAACAAACCATTCATTTGTTAATTTTTCTTCGCCCTTTTCTAATTTTGCAAACGTGTCATCAGATGGCTGATTGTTCATGACCATTGGATTAATAAATTGGCCTGGGCTAATATCTCCGGCAAACAAAATTGGATCATAACCATTTTCTTTTAATACTTCGCTTACTTTTAGGAAGCCTTCCCAGTCTGTTGGCGGCTCAAGTCCTAATTTCTCAAAAATCCCTTTGTTATAGACAGGAATATTATAGACAAGCTGGTAAGGAACAGCTAATTGTTTCCCATCCTTAACTCCCGCACCTAGCAAGCTTTCAGAAAAGCGATCGATAAATGCTTCATTTGATAGATCAACATATGCGCCTGATTCCTGTAATGCTTCAAATTGACTTCCCGGGAAGCTTGCAAAAACATCGGCTCCTTCTCCTGATAATAATGTGGCAGAAGCATTGGCAATATAAGAATCAGAAGGCAAAACATTCATCTCAACATTGATACTTGGATTTTCCTGTTCAAACTTTTCGATAAGACCGTTAAAAACCTCTGTATCCTCACCGCGCCAATGCAGGAAATTAATCGTTGTTGCACCTTCTTCTGAATTTGATGCTGAATCTTTAGAAGCACATCCAACAAGTGCCATACTTAGAAACAAGACAAAAGATAAGGAAAGAATCGATATTCTCTTCAATTGTAATACCCCCTCTTAAAATATAGACATGATTTTCATCCTGATGTTGTAATTATTAATTGGAACATCATGATGTTTTTGTTCGGGTGAGACATGGAAAAGAGATGCTTAACCGAATGAACTAAAACGCTTTCATTTTGAATGATGGGAATAAGAGCTTTTCAATCAATCTCAGTACGCTTCTTTTTTTATACTGCTGTTAAATCGTCACTTGGCTCTCCTTTAGGATCTCTTCAATCATGACAGCCTTCCCAAGCTTGATCGATTGTTCTGCTGCCAGTCCAACCAAGACAGACCATAATCCATCCTCTACTGTTGCAGTCGTCGTCTGTTTGTTTTCGATATTATCAATGAAATAAACATGCTCATAATAAGTGGCACCGCCATGGCCGCTAGTCTCGATATGATCAGGATAAGCAGGAGTCATGAGCCTTGACGGCTTCTCTTCCCCGCATAAAATCTCAAGATGATTTCTAGGGCGTTTTGCTGAAAGAAAATCCTCATTTTCAGAAGCCTTTAACCGGCCTTTATCTCCACAAATGACAAGCTCTTCATAAAAAGTTGGTGAAAACATACATAAATTAAAATTTGCTCGTACATCATTTTCGTAGATAACGGTAACAAATGCATTGTCGATAATATCTGCCTGCTCATTGTTATACGTAAAATCAGTAAAATTAACGGCCATGTTACCGCTCGCATATACTTGAACGGGTTTGGACTGTGCAAATAAATTCATTAAATCAAAGTAATGGCAGCACTTTTCGACTAATGTACCTCCAGAATACTTGGAGAACTTATTCCACTGATTGACTTTATCTAAAAATGGAATTCGATGTTCCGTCATGCTAATTGTTTTTACGTCACCTATTGCTTTTCTTTCCAGGGTTTCATGAATCGATTCGGCATATATGGCCTTATAACGGTATTGCAGACCTATTTGAAAAACAGATTCATAGTCTTTAGCCAATTGCATGATTTCATAGGCGTCTCGTAATGTCGTGGCCATCGGCTTTTCTAATAGAATATGTTTTCCCGATTTAACAGCCTCTCGTATCACATCAATATGGGTGTAATTGGGTGTGCAGATGATCAATCCATCTGCCTCGGGATCATGGCAAGCTGCCTGTAAAGAATCATATTTAACTAATGAATGGTCTGAAAGAGTCGAAAATAATCTTTCCGCTTCCTCAATACTAGACGGATTCTGATCATAAACACCGTATATTGTTGCTCTTTCTTCCATCATCGTCACCTTCATGTGCTCTCTTCCAATATTGCCGCAACCAATGATGTTGAATTTGTAAGACGGCTGCTCTCGATAAGAGAAATACCTGTCTTGATCTGGCAAATAATCGAATTTTGGATTACGTGACATATAACGGTTTTTTACTTTCTTACCTAGTAGATTCATATTGTCCCTCCCAAAAATAAATTACATCACTATGATTAAACAAAGGTTACAACCTTAAGGTAGCATATTGAAAAATAAATGTAAACGAAAAATTCAGAAAAATATTTTCCGCTCACGAATGCTTTCAATCTTCCTGTATGAAAGGGCATATCATGATGAAAGAAGGTTTGGAAAAGGGCTCTTAATGGTAGTGATGCTTATTTAATGATCTAGCAGGAGACGTATTTGCAAAAAATATGAAAAAAACACTTGAAATCCTGTAGACGTTTTCATATTATAGTATTAAAGATACCTACTTTTTATCTAAAGGTAATTATGTTTCAGGTGGGCTTACTCTAAAGAAACCTAGTAATAAAAGTTGAATTTTCATAGAGTACAAGGGAAATACTAAGGAAAGCGAAGTATATGATTTTTTTATGGAACGAAAGGTAGTTATCTATTGATTTATTGTAGTGATGAATTAAGTTTGCAGCATAACATGTTAAAGGAGAAAAACGATGGCAAATACAGCAATTTTATATCTTCCAATTGGAAGAAAAACATTTGATCTTGAAACAGCAGAAATGTACCGCAGTCAAAGCATGAGTAGGCTTGAACAAAGTGGTCATCGTGTTGTTGCACCAAATGAAATCCTTACATCAGTAGAGGAGCTTGAACAATTTCTGCAATCAGTAGCAACAACTGAAATTGATACGGTTTTATATCAGAGTGTCACATTTGCAGATGGTGAATTTATGGTGAAGGCACTGGAGTATTTTAAAGTACCAGTTATTGTCTGGTCTGTACGCGAGCCAAGTGTAGGCGGGCGCCTGCGCTTGAATTCATTGACTGGCGGCAATAGCACAAGCAATGTTCTGCGCAATCATCAGCACCCATTTGCATTCGTATTTGGAAATCCTGATGAAGAGAAGCTGCAAACGGAATTGCTTGAGAAATTTGATGTCATGCGTGTTCTAAAATCTTTACAACAAATGAAAATAGGAGTTGTCGGCGACTATCCTCCGGGATTCTTTTTCTCAGATGCAAACGAAGAGGAACTCAAACATGCGCTCGGCGTGACGCTTCATAAGATGGATTTACAAGAAGCGTTTAAGAAGTGTGTGGAACTTCCTGAAGAAGAATGGATCGGTGAAATTGATCGGGCTGAACAACAAGTCATTGGCTTGAATCGCGAGGATGAGACAGTTCATAAGTTCGCACAGTTCTCCACATACATTAAGAAACAGATTAAGGAAGAAGAGATTAAGTCAATTGCGATGAGATGCTGGCCGGACTTTTTCAATGATTTAGGCGCGGCACCATGCTCGGTTCTTTCGCAGTTTACGGAGGATGGAATGGTTTCTTCCTGTGAATCCGATATACATGGCTCGATTTCAATGTATATTTTGCGTGAGTTAACAGGTGGAAGTGCACCATATTTAGGCGACTTGGTTCATGTTGATGAAGGGAAAAATTCAGTTGTATTTTGGCATTGCGGAGCTGGGGCATACTCGCTTGCCCATCCTGCTACAGGTGCGACAGCTGGCGTGCATCCTAACCGAAAAATCGGGCTTGCGATGGATTTTGGCTTAAAGGCTGGGGAAGTCACTATATTCCGAGTAAGCCATACCCCAGACGGGTACCGATTACTCGTTATGAAAGGACATGCACTTGATGTCGAACAGCCTTTTAGTGGAACCTCAGTCGAAGTGGAATTAACAACAGATGTGACAAGCACACTTTATGAGCTGATGAATGCAGGCTATGAGCCTCACTTTGCCCTCGTATATGGCGACGTAACGAAACAATTAATTGAACTTGGGCGTCTGCTTAAGCTGGAAACGAATGTGTTTGTATAAAAGACCGGTTGTTGCTCCTGCTTTGGACTGGAATGTGACTGAAGGGAGTGTTGAATAAGTGGCAAGTCGTTTCGAGCCTTCCAAAAGCACGTCCCTCTATTTACAAGTAAAGGACACGATGATCAAACGGATCCAAGAAAAGGAATGGGCACCTTATTCAATGATTCCGACAGAAAATGAATTGATGAGCGAATTCAATGTCAGCCGAACGACGATACGGCAGGCTGTTTCGATTCTTGTTCAGGAAGGGATTCTGGAGAAAAAACAGGGGAAAGGGACAATCGTAAAGCCTCAAGTCTTTGTGGGAAGCTTAGGAAAGCTAAAGGGATTTGCGGAAGAAGCATTGGAGAATGGCATCTTCCCAAGCTCTAAATTGTTATCTGTTAAAACAAGCCGAGAATTTCGCAAAGAAAAGTCTTTGCTCCAAGTACCTTTAGAGGAAGAAGTTGTTGTCATTGAACGCCTGCGTTTTGCAAATCAGACACCTGTTGCCATTGAGCGTACATGCTGGCCGTATCATATTGGAAGGATGCTGCTCCATCAGGATTTAAATGGTGCAAATTTTTATGACATATTGGAAGAAAAAAATATCGTCCTAAAAACCGCGAATGAGAAAATCAAAGCGATTAATGCATCGCTAATTGAGGCTGATTTGCTCGGCATCAGAGGCGGTCAGGCGCTGCTGCAAATGGAAAGGCTTAGTTTTGGACAGGAAAACAAACCAATTGAGTTTACAACAACAAAATTCTGCAGTGATAACTATCAATATTTTATTGAACTTGTGAGATAAGAAAAAACGGATAGGAGTGGAGAAAATGTCAACAATTACAACAGATAAACAATATGGATTATATATTAATGGGAAGTGGGAGCAAACGGCTGACATGATGGAGGTCGTGAATAAATATACTCAAGAGGTGGCTGCACATATTTCAGTAGCCGAAAAGGAGCATGTCGATGCAGCTGTACAAGGCGCAAAGGAAGCATTAAAAAGTCCATTCTCCCCTTATGCCCGCTATGAGGTATTAATGAAAGCAGCTCAGTTATTAGTTGAGCGCCGCGACGAATTTGCCCAAGTGCTTGCGGTAGAGGTTGGAAAGCCGATCCGCGAATCCCGCGGAGAAATTGAACGTGCTGCGCAAACGTTAGTGATTTCAGCGGAAGAAGCGAAACGCATTCATGGAGAAGGGATTCCAGTTGAGTCGGCGCAAGGCTCTGAGAACCGCATGGCTTTTACAGTTCGCGTACCAGTAGGAGTCATTGCTGCCATTACACCATTCAATGTACCTGTTAATCTCGTTTGCCATAAAATTGGTCCTGCTTTAGCGGCTGGGAACAGTGTTGTGTTAAAGCCGGCAGAAGTGACACCGATTTGTGCCCTGATGTTAGCAGAATTATTGGAAGAAGCAGGTCTTCCAAAAGGCCGCCTTCAAGTCTTGACTGGTGAGGGTGCAACAATTGGAGAATGGCTGCTAGAAAACAAGGATGTCAATATGTTTACATTTACAGGAAGCCCTCGCGTAGGAGAATACATTCGCTCGAAAGCGGGATTGCGCAAGGTGGCATTGGAACTGGGCAACAACTCGGCAACGATTGTGCACAAGGATGCAAACCTAGAGCAAGCTGCAGCTTTGATTGCTCAAAAGAGCTTTAATAATGCTGGTCAAGTGTGTATATCTGTACAGCGTGTGTACGTGCAAGAGGAGATTTTTGCATCATTTATCGAATTATTAAAAGAAAACACAGAAAAGCTTGTAGTAGGTGACCCATCAAGTGAAGCAACAGATATTGGGCCGATGATTCGCCTTCGTGAGGCAGAGCGTGTTGAAAGCTGGGTAGGTGAAGCAGTTGAGCAAGGAGCTGTTATCGCATTGGGCGGTAAGCGCGATGGTGCATTATATGAACCTACCATTCTTACAAATGTACATGACGATATGAAAGTGTGCCGCCAAGAAGTATTTGGTCCAGTGGTGTCAGTTGCGACATATCAGGAAATCGATGAAGTGATTGCAAAAGTAAATGATTCTGACTATGGCTTACAGGCTGGCCTTTTCACAAATAATTTGCAGTTTGCCATGAAAGCAGCTCGAGAAATCGAGGTTGGCGGTCTGATTGTCAATGATGCTTCTGCGTACCGAGTAGATCATATGCCATATGGCGGAGTGAAAAACAGCGGCAATGGCAAGGAAGGTCCGAAGTATGCAATTGAGGAAATGACGGAAGAACGTATTATTGTCTTAAACTTATAATCTTGAAAAATGAAATGGTAAACATCTATTTTCTAGGAATGAAGGTGAACGAGTGGATTTCTTCCTTATCCTTATTCCAATATTCGGCATCTTTGCACTCGGCTTTATAGGTCAAAAGAAAATTGGATTCGATACGAAAACGATATCGACAATGGCTCTTTATTTAATGTCACCTGTTTTAGTCTTCCGAACCTTTTATACAACGAAGTTTGATCTGACCTATTTTTATATGACACTTTATACATTTGCCCTTTGTTTTTGTTTAATTGCGGTTGTCTATATCATTGCATTTATACGCAAATACTCGGTTAAGGAAACATGCGGCATGATCCTGGCTTCCTCGTTTATGAATAATGGAAATTACGGAACCCCTGTTGTTCTATTGCTATTCGGAGCAGTAGGTCTCGATTATGCGATTGTTTTAATGGTGATCCAACAGCTTGTCATGTGTACGGTAGGTGTCTATTATGCTGCAAAAGGAAGCCCTGAAGGAGATGGGGTGCGCTCTGCTATCCGGGCGGTGCAGCGGATGCCTATGGTTTATGGGGCAGCATTAGGGTTTGTGCTTCAAGCCTTTCATGTCAAATTGGGAAATTCCATTACAGAGGCAGTAAATATGGTGGCGGATGCAGCCATTCCAACCGTTATGATTGTCTTGGGCATGCAGCTCGCAAAAATATCGGTGAAAAACCTTGAGAGGGAAAAAGTTTCTCTCTCTCTTCTAACGAAATTAGCAATTTCACCAGGAATCGCTTATCTGCTTACATTGTTTTTGCCTGTTGACGAAATGGTCAAGCAAATCATGATTATTATGGCAGCGATGCCGACAGCAGCGAATACGACAATGTACGCCCTGCAGTATAATACAGAACCAGAATTCGTTTCGAGTGCGACGCTTATTAGCACCTCGCTAAGTTTAGCGACATTGCCAGTCATTTTTATGATTGTTCTTTGATCCTTTTTCTTCTTCACAGAAGAAAAAGGGCAAGAAAATCGTCTGAACGGATGATAAGAAATACAAAAGAATCTCATTAATTCGTTAATGGGATTCTTTTGTAAAGTTTTATCTTAACTCCTACCTCAAGATTCAAGAGAAACAATGAAATTAGGTGTGGAAAACTGTCCATAAAAGAATCCGATGAAGGACAGGACATCCAAGTCAGGCGAGACATGCGATGTGGCGCTTTGAGCGTGATAAGTCTCGCTATGCATCTTAACGGGCAGTAAGATTCAATAGAAAGCTAAAGCAAAGAAGATAGAAGAAGGATTTACTAAAAACTCATCGATAACCAAAGGACGGAGTTTTATATGGAAAAATATATATTGGCGCTAGATCAAGGAACAACTAGTTCCAGAGCAATTCTTTTTAACAAAAAAGGCGAGGTTTTCTATCAGTCACAGGCTGAGTTCAAGCAATACTTTCCGAAGCCAGGCTGGGTAGAGCATAATCCGGACGAAATTTGGAGCTCTATTTTAGCAGTCATCGCGTCTTGTTTATCAGAATCAGGTGTGAAAGCGAATCAAATTGCTGGCATTGGCATCACAAATCAACGTGAAACAACGGTTGTCTGGGATAAAGAAACAGGAAGGCCTGTTTACAATGCGATTGTCTGGCAATCCCGTCAAACAGATGAAATTTGTGAAGAGTTAAAGGATAAAGGCTATCATGACATGTTTCATCAAAAAACAGGGCTCTTGATTGACCCTTATTTTTCTGGAACGAAAGTGAAATGGATATTAGACCATATCGAGGGAGCAAGAGAAAGAGCGGAAAAAGGACAACTATTATTCGGAACAATCGATACATGGCTGATTTGGAAATTGACGGGAGGAAATGCCCATATAACAGATTACTCGAATGCTTCGAGAACGTTAATGTTTAATATCTATGATTTAACGTGGGATGACGAGCTTCTCGGCATTCTTGATATACCTAAGTCCATGCTGCCGAAAGTGAAGTCTTCTTCAGAGGTGTATGCTCATACGGTTGCCTATCACTTTTTTGGGGAATCTGTGCCGATTGCAGGTGTAGCAGGCGATCAGCAAGCAGCTTTATTTGGTCAGGCGTGTTATGAAAAAGGAATGGCCAAAAACACATATGGCACAGGCTGTTTTATGTTAATGAATACAGGAGAAAAAGCCGTCTCCTCTGATCATGGTTTATTAACGACGATTGCTTGGGGAATGAATGGGAAAGTAGAGTACGCATTAGAGGGAAGCATTTTTGTCGCAGGCTCTGCAATTCAGTGGCTGCGTGATGGCTTACGAATGATCAAGGATGCCAAGCATAGCGAAGAATACGCTTCAAGGGTTATATCAGCTGATGGCGTGTATGTTGTTCCGGCATTTGTCGGCTTGGGCACCCCTTATTGGGATAGTGATGTAAGGGGAGCAGTTTTTGGGTTAACACGCGGCACAACAAAAGAACATTTTATTAGGGCTACTTTAGAATCGCTCGCTTACCAGACAAAAGACGTAGTGGGAGCGATGGAGCAGGATTCTGGGATTAAGCTAAAGACATTGCGTGTCGATGGCGGGGCCGTCAAAAATGATTTCCTTATGCAATTTCAAAGCGATATCTTAAATGTTCCAGTTGAAAGGCCAGCAATAAATGAAACAACAGCATTAGGAGCGGCCTATCTAGCTGGATTAGCTGTAGGCTACTGGAAGGATCAAGCAGAGATATCACAAAAATGGAATCGAGATATCTCGATCAAACCGCAAATGGAAGAATCAACAAGAGACCAGTTATATTGTGGCTGGAAAAAGGCCGTTCATGCAGCAAGTGTTTTTAAATAATCGAACGAACTTGGAATAAAGTGAAATGAGGGAGACAAATGAGTTTTTCAAGTGAAAAACGAAACGAAGTTTTGCAGCAGCTAGAAGCTGTGAATTATGATGTACTTGTCATCGGAGGTGGCATTACAGGCTGCGGAATCGCGCTGGATGCTCAAACGCGGGGAATGAAAACAGCATTAGTGGAAATGCAGGACTTTGCCGCTGGGACATCAAGTCGATCAACGAAACTCGTACATGGCGGGCTGCGTTATCTAAAACAATTCGAAGTGAAAATGGTGGCCGAGGTTGGTAAAGAGAGAGCCATTGTTTACGAAAATGGTCCACACGTTACAACACCAGAGTGGATGCTTCTTCCGATCCATGAGGGAGGGACGTTTGGAAAGTTCTCTACTTCGATTGGTCTCTTAGTATACGATTTTTTAGCAGGAGTAAAAAGCAGTGAACGCCGCTCCATGTTAAGTATCGAAGAAACGCTAAAACGTGAGCCTCTATTAAAAAAGGAAGGTTTAAAAGGCGGCGGATATTATGTGGAATACAAAACAGATGATGCACGGTTAACCATTGAGGTTGTAAAAGAAGCTGTTAAGCAAGGAGCCACTGCGATAAATTATACAAAGGTCGAACAATTTATCTATGAAAACGGCGTCGTAAAAGGAGTCATTGTTGTTGACCAAGTAACAAACAAGTCAATTTCCATCTATGCAAAAAAAATCGTCAATGCCGCAGGTCCTTGGGTCGATACATTGCGGGAAAAAGACAACTCCAAACAAGGAAAGTCCTTGCAATTAACAAAAGGAATTCACCTTGTCATTGATCAAAGCCGGTTTCCGCTCAACCAAGCTGTTTACTTTGACACACCTGATGGTCGCATGGTGTTTGCGATCCCAAGAGACGGAAAAACCTATGTCGGAACAACAGATACTGTCTATAAAGGAGATCTTGCCCATCCAAGAATGACAACAGAGGATCGGGAATATGTCATAGATGCGATTAATTACATGTTCCCTTTCTTAAATATCACTGTCAAAGACGTTGAATCGAGCTGGACAGGATTGCGCCCATTGATTCATGAAGATGGGAAAGATCCATCGGAAATATCGCGCAAAGACGAAATATGGACATCTGATTCAGGGCTTATCACGATTGCAGGCGGGAAGCTGACAGGCTACCGTAAAATGGCAGAAATCGTTGTTGATCTACTTGTGAAAAAATTCAAAGAGGAAGACGGAAGAACATTTTCCGATTGCATAACAAAAACACTGCCGATCTCAGGAGGAAATGTGGGCGGCTCGAAACAGTTCCCTGCCTTTGTAGAAGAAAAGGTGAAGAAAGGTATTAAAATCGGACTATCAAGGGAAGAAGCCGAAAAGCTTGTTAAAAGATATGGATCAAATGTTGACGAAGTATTTAAATATAGTAAATTTCATTTGGAAAATTCGTCAGATATGGAATTGCCGCTTTATGTGTTTTTACAACTCATCTATTCGATCAACGAAGAAATGACAACAAAACCTATCGACTTTTTCAATCGCAGAACAGGCACATTATTATTTGATATTCATTGGGCAAGGGAATGGAAGGATAAAGTCGTTACCTATATGGCTGCTGCTTTGGAATGGAATGGGGAACAAACTTGCAACTATCAAAAAGAATTGGAACAACATATAGAAGATGCTTATACAGCTTTAGATGAAGAGACGAAGGAAAAAGTAAGTTGAGATTAAATGAATAAAAGAGGATCATATTTAAGAGGCTGACATAAAAGTTAAAGGGTTCCGTTTTGAGGTGCATTTTGAATAAATGACATAGGAAATGACGTATGAACTGGCATACGTCATTTTCTTTATTTATCAAGGTTATTGGGAGTTTATAATGAATTTTGACATACCCATTGACATCATTTTTTATGGTGGACAATATGTATTGTACAATTTAAAAACAAGGTCAAAACTACTGTCAATTTTAGTACCGTTTGTTGTGTCGGTATTATGACATCCTTCTTCAACTACCATGAAAATTAACTTCTGTTAGATCCGAAAAATGGCAATACTTAAATAGACGCAGCTCATTCATCTTTTTAAAAGGGGAGAGCGTCTGATCATTGGTGTTTATTTACTTGTTTAATGGATTATGAAGCTTCTGTTATTGTAACCGTATAGCCTAAGTTTTCTAGTCTTCGAACCGAATGGCGTACAATTGATACCTGTCTTTGTTTATCAAAGTAGTCTTCGCCTAAGTCTACATACATTTCTTTTCTAGTTAACAGGTAATATGCGATCCGTAATATCGCATGGGCAACTACTATAGCTGCTCTTTTGTTGCCTTTTCGTCCTGCTGTTCGTCGATACAATGCACCAAGATAGTTTTTTGACCCTCTGACTGATTGAGCTGCTTCAGTTAATGCTGATCTTAAATACTTATTTCCTTTTTTAGATTTAGTTGATTTTCTTTTCCCAGCACTTTCATTATGTCCAGGTACGAGAGCTGCCCATGAACAAAGATGTGCCGCAGTTGGAAATTGATTTTGAACATCAGTACCGATTTCAGCTAGGATTTGTTCAGCCATTCTTCTGGCGATTCCAGGAATCGAATCTAGTCTTTCAATATCTTCTTCATACGAGTTTACTCGTTGGGCTATCTCTTGATCTAACATTTCAATTTGCTCAGTTAGAAAATCAATGTGAGTTAAAATCGTTTTGAGCATTAAGCGTTGATGTGGGTTAACATAGCCCTGAAGTGCTAATTCAAGTTCTGCTTTTTTCTTTTTCATTGTACGACGAGCGAAGTTTGCTAGTTTCTCAGGATCATCCTCGCCGTCAGCGATAGCTCGAAGCATATCCTTCGAGGAAACCCCCATAATATCTGAAACGACAGAGCCTAGTTTGATATTGGCTCCTTCTAAAACTTTTTGAATTCGATTATGTTGTCTTGCACGTTCTTCGATAATACTGCGGCGATAACGGACAAGTTCCCTCAGCTCTCTTTGAATACGGTTTGGAATGAAACTCGCTTTGAGTAAACCATGGCGAAGAAGTTGGGCAATCCATTCGGCATCTTTAACGTCGGTCTTACGACCGGGGAGTGCCTTCATGTGTTGGGCGTTTACTACTAGAAACTCAATCCCTTCAGATTCTAGTAGGTTAACGATAGGTTTCCAATAAACACTCGTGCTTTCATTGCGACATGAGTACAGTCATGTTCCTTAATCCAGTCGATTAACTTAAGCAGAAAAACTGTTTTGGTAGGAAACGTTTGAATCTCCTTTCCATCAGGTGTCATAATACATGCAGTGATATTGTCCTTATGAACATCCATACCACATGCTCTTTCAATGATTACATCCATTGAAATTCTTCCTTTCTAGGCTTGTAAATTGGAGGCTGGTGCAACAATCAGAATAAGGATTAATCTACCATGAGTGCTTCCCGTAAGGGAGCGACAGTTTGTGGTGCACCGTGGTCGTTGGAGTCAGACTAACGGATGGGCTCTAAGGCACCATAGTTTATCGACCTTCCTCTCCCAGCCTTAGAAGCAGTATGGACGGATTCAATACATTTTCATTCTTTGTGGTGAAGCGCCGATTTTGCGCTTCATGGATGGCTAACGGGCAGGGTAGTTGAACAAGAAAAAATAATAATAATAAGATTCAGTTAGAGGAATGATATAAAAAACATATCTGAAGGAAGTTGATTTATATGGATAAAAAAAAGACATTCGCTTTAGCGATGTTAATCGTTCCTTGGCTAACTGTTCCGTTCATGGGGAAAAAATCATTTTTTAGGTTTTTACCTGTAGCAAGTTTTGTTAATTTATTCTTAAGTGTGTTAGGTGTAATTGCTAATAAGAAAAAATGGTGGGTAAATAAAAATCCTTTATCTCCCGGTTTTGTAGATTTTACATATATATTAGGTCCTTTTTTTGTAACCACACTATGGGTATTTAAACTAACATACGGCAGTTTTCTCAAATATTTAATTACAAATTTGGTAATAGATGCTATTTGTGCTTATCCTTTTGCTGAAATATGGGAAAAGGTAGGAGTATTTAAATTTAAAAAGTTGAATCATACTATATGGTATTTTATATGTGTGTCATTAGCAATTATTATTTATGGGTATCAGAATATAGTAGAAAAATCGATTAATAAAAATCAAAACGAGGTTTAAAGGAATACTTTGAGTAGTTTCTACATCTCTTTGTGAAATTAAGGAAAAGTAAACTACCAAGGCAAATGACCGTCAAGAATTGCCTATTAATTGAAAAACTTAATTTTAAAGGGGGGAAGAAAAATGTGGTGAACCCCAAAGAAAGGTTATTGTGGAGTATTGCTCTTCCAGGATTTGGTCAATTTTTAAATAAAAAATATTTAAAAGGTATTGTTTTTGTTTTTTTAGAGTTCTTGGTGAATGTCCAGGCAAATTTTAATGAAATCATTATTTTAAGTTTTCAAGGAGATATTGAAAATGCAATTTCAAAGGCAGATTATCAGTGGTTAATGTTTTATCCATGTTTGTATTTTTTTGCAATGTGGGATGCGTATAAAGATTCAGGAGGAGAACAAGATTGCTTTTCCTTTCTGCCATTTGTTTTTTCTGCATATTTCGTTACAGTTGGATGTATTTATTCTTCAAAATTTAAACTATTTGGTGTACTATTAGGTCCTGTTTGGCTTCCAATCATTTCTGTTATTCCTGGTGTGATGGTAGGCTTACTCTTAAGAGGAATATTTTTCAAAATATATTTACTGAAATATAAAAATGTTTAGTTTGTGAAAATATATACTTAAAGTAACGGGTGCTTTACTTCAATATGGAGTAAGGCTTTTTTGTTCTTCAACTAATGGAGCGTTTAGTAAAAAAAGAGATGTTAATTTTACAACATCTCCTTTACTTTTAATTTCTTGTGATTTTTAGACTCTAATTCATATTTTAGATATTCCAGAAAGGGTGCTTTAGTTGAAGAGTGGGCATTGTTGCCGAATCACATTTTCTTTTTCAACAAACGGGTTAATCCAAGATGAAAGTAGTATAAGAATATTATTAGTAGGCGATACCTACACGTGATTTTATATAATCGCTTGCTTTTATCTGTTTAAATGAAAATTCTGCTGTATCCGGTACGGATATTTCAGCTCCACCCTCCGGCAAAAAATTCCGGTCTATTCGATATTTGCCTACCCTTTCTCCATACGGCAAGTACGTAGGACAGACAATCGTCCATTCGAGGGTTGATTGTTTGAGCATATCGTAAACTTTATGATGTTCTTTCGCTGCACGGGTTGACTTCTGCTTTGATTCACTTGATTGATAACGCAGAGAATTTGGCGTGGTTCTACTTTGCAGAATACCCGCAGTTCCTATAGTTATTATTCGTTTTATACCTTCGTTTTCCATTGCTTCGATAATAAGTGGCATACTTTCTGATAGAGTGGTTGTGCCATCAGTATTTAGTGCACTAATAACTACATCAATCCCATGCATTGCACGTACGATATCATCTTTATTTAAAACATTCCCTTTAATAATGGTTAAATTTTCATTATTTATTTGAATCTTCTCTGGAGTGCGAACTAATACAGTAACATGATGACTTTCATGAAGGGCATAAGTAACTATTTGACTTCCAACTCGTCCAGTTGCACCTAAAATTAAAATATTCATAAGAATGAGGCTCCTTTTGCAAATACTAATATTTTACTATAAAAGTTATTTTATTGTCTTGTTCAACGAACGTATAAACCAATAGATATTACAAAAAAGATTGTGAATAAAAAGAAACTTTTTTAAGGGTAATACGTAATAAATATATGAAAGAGGTGAGTTACAGTGGAAACTTTTGTTGCTATTTTAGTTATTTTATTATTATTAGGACTATCTCTTGCCTTTGTAAGTTGGACAGTAAAGGAATTATATAAAATGATAAAAAGAGCTAAGTAGAGTAAGGTTTGCTTTTAAACTCTTTTTTACATACCTATAACATCGCTTAAGTAAACTAATCTTGTAAAGTATACATTGGATTTTTTGGGTACTTGTTGAATTAACGGGTGCGTTCGTATTATGAGGTTAACCAGTTTTTACTGGTTGACCTTTTTTATATAGGACCTATTATATCGGTAGCCAGGGTAGGACGTACGGGTGCGTGGGACCATGATCTCGTCAACTAAACTGTCCGCCCCCTACTTGAAGAAACATGTTTGAGGCTGGTTGGGACAACGATCTCGTATAACAAGCGAAGCTATGATACTGCAAGAGGAATAGGGGCTACTGGCAAAACAAATGGAGAGGAAGAGATAAAGAATGAATCCAGTAATCGGTCTGGATGTTTCAAAAGGGGAAAGCCAGGTTCAAGCATTTTTAGATAAACGAAAGCCGTTTGGAAAAAGTTTTAGTGTATCACACACGACTGAGGGACTAGATGCCTTACTTCATTATTTGAAAGTGGTAGAAAATGAGACTGGTATAAAACCAAGTGTAATATTAGAATCGACGGGACATTATCACACTCCTGTCATTCAGTTTTTAGAGGAACAGAATTATTTATACATTATGATCAATCCTTTACTGTCTTATCAGGCAAAAAAATCGAGTTTGCGAAATGTGAAAACAGATGAAATAGATGCTTTTCGCTTGTGTGAACTGTATTACAAAGAAGAGCTTGAACCCTATAAAAAAAGGGGTATCCAACGTTTAAACCTTCGTCATCTTACTAGACAACATGAAACCCTTACGGGTTTGTATGTTCAAGCTAAGTTACAGTTTCATGCGATTTTAGATCAAGTGTTTCCTGAATATAAAGGGGTATTTGGAGATTTGTATTCAAAAGTTTCTCTAAACATACTCCTGGAATTTAGTACGTCAGAATCTGTGGTACAGGCTGGAGAAAACAAGGTAACCGATAAAATAGCGAGTTTATGTATGAGTCGTTCGGAACGTTGGGCACAAGAAAGGGCAAAGAAGCTTTATGAAGCAGCTCAGCGTAACCCATTTAAGAGCATAGTCTATCAAAGTCATTTGATAAGCCTTGAAATGTATATTCAACTGCTTCTCCAATACCAAGAGCATCTAGCAAAGTTAGATGATCAAATAGATGCCCTGGCAGGAGAAATAGAAGAATATAAGATTATCCAGTCGATTCCCGGTATCGGAGAAAAAATCGCGGCAACGATTATTTCTGAAATTGGAGAAATCGAACGGTTTAATCACCCTAAAAAATTGGTTGCCTTCTCTGGAATCGATCCAAGTGTACATTCATCGGGGAAATTTACAGCGACGATTAATCGAATCACCAAGAGAGGCTCAAGCAGACTGCGACATGCCTTATATATGGCTGTTCTCTGTGGGATCAGATCCTCTCGTAATAAGAAGCTAAAAGAGTTCTATGATCGAAAGCGAGAAGAAGGAAAACCTTTTAAAGTCGCAATGATTGCATGTGTAAATAAGCTTATTCATTGGATTTATGCCTTACTAAAACGTAAAGAAGCTTTCCTGGATTTAGCTTAACAAAAACAATTAGGCAAAACATGAAAAACCTTCCAATATAAATGAGGAAGGTTATTTGGCATGAATATTTTTAGTATATCATTTTGTTTATAGGATTTTTATTGAAAAATGTTGACATCCTATTAGCTGGTTTAGTTGAAGAAGAATTATGTGATTTTATGAGAGAGGTCAGAATTTGATTATTCAATTAAAGGGCGCAATTCTGCAGCAAGAATTACGCTCTTTCTTTTTGTTAATATCCATTTTCCTTAATAAGAGAAAGGATTAATCGTAAGTAAATCGAAGTTAATTAGAAGATGTTATTTAGTTGAGTATCAAGACATACTACTCAACATTAAGGAGGAAATCGATTATGAGCGATACACAGACATTACGAGGACTCACCACAGTTAGTTTTTGGACGGATGATCTTGCAGCAGCAAAGAAGTGGTACGCCGAGCTATTGGGAATCGAACCATACTTCGAACGTCCAGGATATGCTGAGTTTCGCCTCGGCGATTACCAGCACGAACTGGGTCTGATAGATAGCAGCTACGCGCCTGATAGTTCAGCGACCTGCCCGGCCGGTGCTGTAGTGTACTGGCACGTCGACGATGTAACAGCAACTTTCAAGAAGTTGCTGTCTATGGGAGCGAAAGAGTATGAGGCGCCAACAGAGCGCGGCGAGGGGTTCATCACTGCTTCCGTAGTAGATCCATTTGGGAATATCCTAGGCATTATGTACAATCAACACTATTTGGAGGTTCTAGGTTCGACCAGAAAAGTGTGACCTAGACGTCGGCAATCACAAGTTCGCCGAGGTTTGGAAAGTAGCAGTGTGGCGTAGCAATTATTTGTACAGTGGCTGTCTCGAATTATGTTATGCTAACCTAACTGTTCGGTATTCAACTACTATTCTGGAGACAAAAAGTAAAAAAAAGAGAAAAGGTAAAAAGGGTTTCACGAGGTAATATTAGTAATGGACTATTCCAGAATAGGGCGCAATTCTGCAGCAAGAATTGTGATTAATGTCGTAGTTCGCAAATATTATGTAGTAGCTTATTCAAGAATCAGGGCCCGATTGTTGAACAACACCTTTTAAGACCTGATTATTAAATGACTTTATTGTTACTAATTTCGAGTAAAATAAGTACATGTCAAAGAATAATAAACAACTATTTTAACACCATTTGAATTTTTAAAATGGTGTTTTGCGTATTTATGGCAGCAGAATTAAACAACTTTATTGTTATTCATCACTTATATTACTGTTCTTCTTTTGATTCTAGAAAAGCATCGACTGATTCATCCAATAATCTTTCCCGATTTGGGTCTTCATTGACATCTGTATCCACTTCCATTGTTTGTTTAAGTATGTCATATATATCATCTTCTTTATTTAATCGATTAACTTGATTTTTATGTAGGACTGGATTATGGTGATTATTTTTTTGATTTGGCATATAATCTCCTTCTGAAACAGATATTTTATATTAGTATGAACAATTGATTCAAAATAAAATCCAATACTGCTTTTAGATTGATTATTATTTCAGTTTCTTTTCACGAACTGGGGCCTATTAATGATCAATAAGAAATTAAAGATCAATCTTCAGCAAAACTAGCTAATAGAAGCTCAGGTGTTATTCCGTTAAAGGGCGCGATTGTGGAGCAACACAGGTAGAAAATGATCAAACTTTTTTCAAAATGGATTCTTTTTATTTATCGTAAAATGCTGGTTTGTGAGGAATTTTTAATCAATCTTTATTTAACAGCAACAAAGTATGTAGAATTTTCAAAAATAAATGTTGACAGAAAGCATATTTTTCCTTTTAATTGTAAATGTAAACGCTTTATGCAATCGTTTGCGCATCCACGCAAAAACAATCCACGCATTACACACTCTTACCAGTTTCAAAGTTTCATTGAGGAGAAGCTAATAAAATGGAGGTTGAAAGATGCCAAGATTATTGAAAAGTGCACTTGTTTTTATTTTATTTATTACAATGGTATTTCCATCATTACAGCTGCTAGCAGCAAACGCAGCAGAAAAGGATCCTGATCTTCCTGAACACACGGTCAGAATTCACTATGTGAAAGACGATAAAAACTACAAAGACCTTGGATTATGGTTATGGGAGGATGTAGCGGAAGCACCAAAAGAATGGCCGAAGGATGCTTTGCCATTTACAGAGGAGCAAACTGATGAACACGGCTGCTATATAGATGTGAAAGTAAAAGAAGGCGCGAAGAAACTCGGTTTCCTTGTTGTGAATCGCGTGACTGGCGAGAAAATAGGCGGAGACAAAGTTTTCACAATGCTTGAAGACTACAATCATTTATGGATTAAAAATGCGGATGACACGGTTTATACTTCATCTAAATGGGAAAATCCGATTGGCATTGTCAGCGCAGAAATTGTTTCAAAGCAAAAGCTTCTGCTTGGACTGACAAGAACAGAAGGTTTAACGGAAGAGGAACTGCTTTCTTCTATTAAAATACAGGATGAAAACGGCGCGGACATTCAAGTTGAAAGTGTAAAAATTACATCGGATTCAACAGTGGAAGTCAGTACTTCTGCAGAATTGACGAATGATTCTTACTCCGTTACATACGCCGGTAAATCAATTGCGGCAACTAAAGGATGGAGAATGATTGATGAGCTTTATTCGTATGATGGCGATGATCTTGGTGCTGTCTATCAATCTGGCAAAGCTGTGCTGAAATTATGGGCGCCTAAAGCAAGCAAGGTTACAGCGGTTATTTATGATAAAAATGATGCAGTAAAAGAGATTGGCAAGCTAGATTTAGCTATGGGAGAAAAAGGGGTTTGGTCAATAGAAGTCAAGCCTGAAGATCTCGGAATCACTGATCTTAAAGGATATTATTATCAGTATGAGGTAACAAATGGCGGCGAAACAAAGAAAGTTCTCGATCCTTATGCAAAATCAATGGCTCCTTTCACTGTAAATACAAAAGGTGAAGCAGGTCTTGATGGCGATATGGTGGGGAAAGCAGCAATTGTTGACCTTGCAGGAACAGACCCAGCAGGACTTGATTTTGCGAAGATTGACGGCTATGAAAAAAGAGAGGATGCAGTCATCTGGGAAGTGCACGTCAGAGATTTTACGTCTGATCCTTCAATTGAAGGGGATTTAACAGCTGACTGGGGTACTTATGACGCGTTTAAAGATAAGCTTGAATATATCAAATCTCTTGGTGTGACTCACGTTCAATTGCTGCCAGTGATGGCTTGGTATTACGGTGATGAGACGAACATGAGAGAACGTGAGCTTGAGTATTCTGCGGCGAACAATGAATATAACTGGGGCTACGATCCTCACAGCTATTTTTCACCGGACGGAGCTTATTCGATGAACCCGAAAGATCCGGAGCTCAGAATTAAAGAATTAAAGGGTCTCATTGACGCGGTGCATGATTCAGGAATGGGTGTTGTGCTTGATGTTGTGTATACCCATATGGCAAAAGCAAGCATGCTGAATGATATTGTCCCGAACTATTATGCTTTCCAGGATGCTAATGGAAACTTTATCGGCGGGTTTGGAAACAACCTTGCAACAAATCACGTTATGGCTGAAAAGCTAATGGTTGATTCCGTTAAGTACTGGTTTGAAGAATACAAAATAGACGGCATGCGTTTTGATATGATGGGTGATGCTACGTACGATTCCATCCAGAATGCCTATAATGCTGCTTCAGAGATTAATGAAAATGCCTTATTCATCGGCGAAGGCTGGAGAACGTTCGGCGGTCATCTTTCAGATCCATCACTTGCAGGCAAAGGTGCCGATCAGGACTGGATGAACAAAACGGATGATGTCGGAGTCTTCTCAGATGAAATCCGCAATGAGCTGAAATCTGGTTTTGGATCAGAAGGGGAACCACGATTTCTAACAGGCGGAGCAAGAAGCCTTGATCTTATTCTGAAAAATATTAAAGGGCAGCCTACCAATACAGCTGCAGATGATCCTGGTGATATGGTGCAATATATTGCGGCGCATGACAATTTGCCGTTATATGATGTAATTGCCCAATCCATCAAAAAGGATCCATCTATCCCTGAAAACAATGAAGAAATTCATGAAAGAATCCGGTTAGGAAACTCACTTGTGTTAACATCTCAAGGCACAGCATTCCTGCATGCAGGACAGGAGCATGGCAGAACAAAACAGTGGCTTGGCGAAGGCCTGCCTGAGCAAAAATTTCATACGCTCCAAGATGAAGCTAGAAAAGTGTTCGGTTACTTCATTCACGATTCCTATGATTCTTCAGATGCAATCAATAAATTCGACTGGAAGAAGGCAACGGATGCGAGTGCATATCCAGTCAACAACACGACTCGTGAATACACAGCAGGTCTGATTGAACTAAGAAAATCAACGGATGCTTTCAGATTAGGAAGCAAGGAACTTGTTGATTCTAATGTTACTTTAATTGAAGCACCGGAAATGAACGTGTCTGACCTTGTGATTGGCTATAAAAATGTATCGACAGATGGAAAAAAAGCCTACTTTGTGTTCGTAAATGCGGATATGAAAGAAAGGACCCTAACTCTTTCTGAGGATTTGAGGAAAGGCGAAGTCGTTGTCGATAATGACGAAGCAGGCGCTGAAAAGGTTAAAAAAGAATCCGGATTTAAGCTGAAAAAAGATTCCATTACAATCGAACCTTTAACGACGGTTGTCGTAAAAGTAAGTGTTGATTTAAAATAAAGTTTGATAATATAAAAAAGTTCGATAATTTATAAAAAAGATTAAAACAAAGTTTGATAAAACCCTGTTAATATAGGGTTTTTCTTTTGACCCTTAAACTTCAGCTGTATTGTTCAATTAAAGGCGCTTTAAGTGAGGAAGGTTGCAGAAGTACAGGTAAATGTAAATACAGTAATACACAAAGATGTAAATACAGCTATAAAAGAAGAAAAGAATTTAAAAAGGTTACATTTCAATTGGATGTGGACTTACAAAAAAGATTACGTACTTTTGCTGCAATGAATGATACAACGATGGTTGAGATTGTTGAAAAAGCTTTAAATGATTATATGGATAAAAATGAATAAATTTTATTGTACGGCTATAGGTGTATATGAATTCATATAACAATATAAATTAATTGTTGATTCTTAGTATGTTTGTTTGTTGTATAAAATCCCACTTTTTTATGCAGTTTCCAAGCTCCTTTCGAAGCTAAAAACATTGATAAATCAACCATGTATAAAATCATGCATAAACGATAAAAAACACAAAAGCGCCAAACCCTTGATATACAAGGGTTTGGCGCTTTTGTAACTTCCTAAAGTTGCGATTATGTAAACTGACTCTGCATACTCTATACATTTTTTAAGGGGCACAGACAGTAATTCGGAAAAATTGTATGTTAAAGCTATAAACCTGATATAAAAGGAACTTACTACATAGATAACCTGAGTGGGTAGGCAATAATGGAAAGTTAATACTTGCCCAATGTTTTCTAAAATCACTAACATATATTATTTTATAAGTTAAATTTTATGAGGTGATTTATATAGTTAACAATAATCGATCTTTTCAGGGATGCTGTCCTATGGTTCCAATTCCAAAACCGCCGAAGCAAAGAATAATCGGTCCACGAGGACCAAGAGGGCCTCAAGGACCTCAGGGTGAACAAGGACCTCCAATTCTAGGTCCAATCCCTACAACTAATTTATTGTACTTTACTTTTTCTGACGGTCAAAAACTTATATATACAAATGCTGATGGCTTAGCGGAATTCGGAACAACTCAGATATTATCACCAAGCGAAGTTTCCTATATTAATTTGTTTATTAATGGTATAATTCAACCCCAAACTGCTTACCTTGTGCAAACAGGAGTATTAACCTTGTTAACACCAACAGCACCTGAAGCGGGTGTACCGATAACGCTTCAGTTTATCCTGATTAATCTTTAAAAAAGCTAGTATCCATAAAAAAGTCAATAAAATGCGAAATTTTTTATGGATACTGTTTTTTAATAGCTATTTTTATAATTGATTCAAATAACTAATTTATAATAAATTCAAGTATAATTGGCATAGTAGGAGAATCAGTAGCAAGTGAAGCACCGCCTACAATAGTTACTGCAGTAGTGGAAAGACCTGTTACATTATCACTTGTTTGAAGTACACCATTAATATATAAATTTACAACCGCAGGTGAAGCAGGAAATGTTGAAGTAGTAACACCAGCATCATCGGTAAAGTCTGTATTAGCAAATGTTAAATCAGCAGCTGCAGCTGTACCTGTTGATGCTGTGGTTGTAAATCTTCTTCCCGCCATGAATGGTTTGACAATAGGCATTTATATTCCCTCCTTTCCGTAAATAGGACAACAAAATGAGAATAAAAGATTAAACCTCATTCTCATAATAGGTTAGTTCCATTTTTAGTAGAGACCTAAAAAAATTTGTTCTCTTATCTATTTATTTTATTCTACTAGCTTACTTTAGAAACGATTAAATGACCCGGTATATAAGTATAATTTTTAGTTGTATCAGTGACTCAACTAACTTAATTTGTTTATAGCTCCTTAGCATACCTTAAATTATTGACGTACTCCAATAAGCAGTAAAAAAGGATCTTCGAAGATCCTTTTTTCAGTGCCTATAATACTTCATTATGTAAAATAAAAATGTATAAAGTATTCATTCGATCCTTTTGGAGCTTATGTAAAGTACCCTTTACAGTAAAGTTTCCTTTACATTCTAATAATGTATAGAGAGGAATGTTTACTTATATGAAAAATCGAATGAAACAATTTAGGCAGGAGAATGGAATTTCTCAGGAACAAATGGCAAAAATGTTAGGTGTGTCTCGCCAGACAATTATTTCAATTGAAAAGGGGCGTTACAATCCTTCATTGCCTCTTGCTATTCAAATTGCTCGTTGTTTTAACACAATTGTAGAAAAAGTTTTTCTTTTAGAAGATGTAGAAAAAGAATAGTTTAACAAGATTATATTTGCCTTGATAGGAGGTTATTTTTATGTAAATGAGTAGTAAAGCAGGGAGAAGGTTTTTCTTAATAAGTGGCTTTATATTCTTATTTTATAGTCTGCTAATAGGTTTTTCGAGCATATCAACAGGGGCTTTCTTTGTTGGTCATGAACTTGTTTTTTTAGGTACAACAGTTATGTCTTTTTGTCTAGCATATCTATATCCGCAATTTAAAGAAAATGATGAACGTTCAAAAAGAATACGAGAAAGAGGAATGTTTTTTAGTTATTTCTTTATTTTATGTTATATGGTTATTCTCATGCCGCTTTTTCAATTTGAAATCATTAACTTAAATGGATATCAGACAGTTAGTTTGTTAGCAACATTAACAATAATAACTGTATTTTCTTCATTTGTTGTTTTGTCAAAACGTTACTAAGGAATTGCTCCTTATTGTGCTCCCTCAGTTAGATACGATTATCTCTCGAATACTCACTTATTCGCAGGATTTCAAATCACTTGAAAGAATAGTAGGGGATTAATTGAATGAGTTTTGACCATTTTGGCTACATGAAGGCGTACTTAAATAAAGGAGGTAGTAATAACTCCAATAATTTCCATATAATGTACGCATTCTCCACGCTCCCCTTGGAGGTTTTCGCTCCCATGTCTCAACGGGTCAATTGCCCTCTCATTCCTTCGTCACACCTATCCAAGTGGTAGAGGCCGGTCTTTCTAACGGAACGGGTCAGAGCCCTTTTGCACAATAAATCCGGTACTTCGTACTTTCTTTGAGATCCTACGAATAAGCCAATATTCGAAAATATTAATCTTAAAGCTATTAGTTTATATATTAGTACATTAAATAATGTATTCTGGTTTAAGTTATGCAGCCATTTGAGCTATTGGTTGTACTTTGTGGGGACGATAAGATTCATTTTTTTGGGCCATTCCAACTAAAACTCTTGCGAGTTTATGAACTAATTTCATAATCGATTTCATTTTCTTCATTTTTTTCACTTTAACATTGTTAGCGTGCAGCTCTTTAAAATCAGGGTTGTTCATGACTAGACTCATAGTTGCTAAGTACAAAAATCGACGTAAACGAGATCTCCCACGTTTTGAGAGGACAATTTGACCTTTCCATTTACCTGAACTAGCCTCTGCCAGATGTAATCCTGCATGACGCAATAAGGAATTACCGTGTGCAAATCCACTTAAATCTCCTGCTTCTCCTAAAATACCTGCAAGTGCAATTTCGCTAATCCCCTTAATGGCAAGTAACTTTCTTGCGTAAGGAATTCGTTTAAGAACGTCAGTGACTTCCTTTTCAACTCGTTCAAGTTGAGCTGTTGCTAGATCAAACTCTTCAATTAATTGTTCAAGGTGTAGTTTATAAGCATCAAGTGCTTGTCGCGTTCCCACTGAATGCTTAGCTAATTCAATTAATTGATGTGCTTTTTTTAACCCAGGTTGTCTCTTCATTTGAGTTTTCCAACCTTTAACGATATCTGGTGCCTTCATTGAACGAAGTTCATTTGGTGTAGGGAATAAGCGAAGAGTGGCGATTGCACCTTTCCCTTTAATATCTTTGAATACCTGTCGAAGTTCAGGGAATACAATATCTACCCATCGGTTAATTTGATTGATAGTACTGACTAGTCTTTTAACCGTCATATCCCGGTTGGACATTAGCACTCTGAGTTTTTCAAAGGCTTCTGAAGTAGGACGAATAAAGGAATAGTAACCATTTTTGACCATATCAGCAATAACAAGAGCATCTTTTTTATCACTTTTGGATTGGGTATTATCCCTGTTTTCCTTGTTTTTTTTCACTAGATGGGGGTTAACAGTTACAGCTTCAATATCTTGAGCAAATAGCCATTTTGATAGGTTAATCCAATAATGTCCTGTAGGTTCCATACCAACTATTGTAGAATCAAATCCTTTTTTGGTTATTAATTGGTTAATCCATTGTAGTAATCTTGCAAAACCATCTTCATTATTTTCAAATGTAAGAGGGTCTCCGACTACTATTCCACGGAAATTCACAGCTCTAGCTACGTGTAATTCTTGGGCAATATCAACACCAACAACAAGGTGTTTATCAGAAATTCTCTCAATTAGTTGATTTTGTTTGTCTTGCATTTTAAACTTCATATAAGGGCTTCCTCCTTAAGGTTTTGAGTTAGAGTGGTGTCTATACTCAAATCTTACTGAGGGGCCCTGTTTTTTTCAAAGTTGATAATTAATAATCTACAGGAATTCTAATGGGTGCTTAAGTTTAATAAGGACCCGGTATTTTAATAAAGAAAATTCGCCAATACTGACTGTGGCGAGTTTTGCTTTTTTTATAAGCCATTACGAATGCCAAAACAACTGTCATTTCGGTACGTTTTTTTAGAAAAGCACTTCAAAACAGAACCCTTTACAAGTGTCAGCCTCTTTTTCTGTAAAAGTAAATTTATCCGTGAAAAGAATACAGCCCTCTTAGGTCGTAAGAGAGAAATTGATTCCTACACTTTCAAAAAGATTATTGATACAATAAGGGAGAACATGGAAAGGTAAGCAACCATGCGAAATCAAAGATTAGAAACGTTGGAAAGGTAGATCTTTATGAGATTGTCACGGAATAAGGGACCATTTTATATTCAAGTGAAAAATGAATTAAAAGAACGGATCATAAAAGGAGACTATCCAAAAAATTCGTTAATTCCGCCTGAACCCGTTTTAGAAAAGGAATTCGGCGTTAGTAAAATCACGATACGCAAAGCTGTCGAACAATTGACAATTGAAGGCTATGTGGAAAAACATAGCGGTATCGGTACGAAAGTATTGGCTAATCGAGCAATCTCGAAATTATCAAAGGGGCAGGGATTTTCTGAATATTTATTATCGACAGGATATACCTTAAGGAAGGGCAGCGTAACGATCACTAAAGTTGATGTTTCAAGCCATCCAATTTTATCTACCTATTTTGAACGAGAGTGCTATTGCATTGAGCGGATCTATACGTTAAATGATCAACCATATATTCATTTTACGCACTATATTCCAGATCGATTTTCACTTTCGTTAGACCCTGAAGCGTTTAAAAATTCCTTATATGAACTATTGTATGAAAAGGGAGTATACTTTAACAGATTTCAAGATGAATTTGGTGTAGAGACGCCAAATGAAAAAATTGTTAAGCTGCTAAAGATCGAATCAAAACCACTTTTTCAAAGAACTCGTTATTCTTATGATATCAATGAACAATTAATCGAATATTCGATCGGATACTATAATACCGATATTCATAAATATGTTGTAAATTTAAATGTATAGGAGAAATAGCTAAGTTTACCCAATAAGTTCTTAGCTTTTTTTCTTTTATTCAATGTTCCTTGTTGGAGAATGGAATATTTTACATCTAAATTTAGCTAACAAACATTATAACGTTATGTTTACATTGGTGATTTTCTGTGTTATCTTTACGTTGTATCAATCTTAAACAACTTCTTGCACCAACAAACATTATAACGTTATGAACATTAATTGTTTTTCTATACGATCCTATGTGTATGAGAAAGAAATAAGACTGCATGATATGAATTGTAAGCGTGGTTAAATAGAGTACGGAAAAGGTGAAAATGGAATGAAAGACTTCGTAATACGTAATGTAAAACGAGTAAATGGAGAAGAGATCGATATTGTCATTGAGGATGGCAAAATTGCTCAGATAGAAAAGGCTGGGTATGGACGCGGAAAGCATGTATTAGATTACTCGGGTGCTTATGTATCAAGTGGTTGGATTGATTTACATGTCCATGCATTTCCTGAATTTGATCCGTATGGCGATGAAATCGATGAAATAGGAGTCAAGCAAGGTGTAACGACAATCGTAGATGCAGGAAGCTGCGGAGCTGACCGAATTTCAGATTTGGCAGCAAGCAGAAAAAAAGCTAAAACGAACTTATATGCATTTTTGAATATTTCACGTATTGGGTTAAAAAGGGTGGATGAATTATCCAATTTAGAATGGATAGATAAAGGGAAGGTTGTACAAGCAGTAAAGGATTATAAAGAGGTAATCGTTGGATTAAAGGCACGGATTAGCAAAAGTGTTGTTTGTGAAAGCGGTATCGAGCCTTTAAGGATCGCGCGTGCTCTTTCTACTGAAACATCATTGCCGTTAATGGTCCACATTGGTTCTGGGCCGCCAACTATCGATGAAATCATTCCACTCTTGGAAAAAAGAGATATCATTACCCATTATCTCAATGGGAAACAAAATAATCTTTTTGATGCAAAAGGGAATCCCCTCCAAGTGTTCAAGGATGCGATTGAACGCGGTGTGCATTTGGATGTTGGTCATGGTACGGCAAGCTTTTCATTTAAAGTTGCTGAAGCGGCAAAACGACATCACATCGGTTTAAATACGATCAGTACTGATATATACCGAAAGAACCGAATGAACGGTCCAGTATATAGCATGGCAAATGTACTGACAAAATTTCTTTCCTTAGGATATTCGCTGGAAGAGGTGATCGCAGCGGTTACGACAAATGCAGCAAACTGGCTTAAAAAACTTGAGCTTGGCCGCATAAAGGTTGGGGACGTTGCGAATATAACACTTTTTACAGTTCAAAATGAACCGATTATACTCACTGATTCTGAAGGAGAAAAGCGAGTAGCGGACCGAAGAATAGTAACAAAAGGAGTGGTTGCAAATGGCGAATTCATTGAATGCTAAATATGGGCTTAAACGTGTGATAAATGCAAGTGGACGAATGAGTATCTTAGGTGTATCAGCTCCGACTGATACGGTTATGGAAGCGATGAAACAAGGTGGACAAAATTATGTTGAGATTGCTGATTTAGTCGATAAAGCAGGTGACTATGTAGCGAGCATTCTAGGTTCAGAGGCAGCAGTCGTCGTTAACTCGGCATCAAGCGGTATTGCCCTTTCTGTTGCCGCAATAGTGACACAGGGGAATCGCCGTAAAAGTGAGCGTCTTCACCAAGAAGATATTCCCAAAAGTGAAATCATCATACTGAAAGGCCACAACGTCCAATACGGAGCACCTGTTGAAACGATGATTTATTTAGGCGGTGGAAAGCTTGTTGAAGTTGGCTACGCCAATGAAGGAAGAGCGGAACATATAGAGGATGCGATTTCTGAAAACACAGCAGCCATTCTTTACGTCAAATCACACCATGCAGTCCAAAAAAATATGATTTCCGTTGAGGAAGCTTGGGAAATTGCCCAGCGAAATGGAGTTCCACTCATCGTCGATGCTGCGGCAGAAGAAGACATTCAAAAGTATGTGAAATATTCAGACCTAGCGATCTATAGCGGTTCAAAGGCCATTGAAGGTCCAACATCAGGGATTATCGGTGGTAAGCGAAACTATATTGAGTGGGTAAAAGTTCAATTACATTGTATTGGACGCAGTATGAAAGTCGGGAAAGAAACAACATTTGGATTACTTCAAGCTCTCGATGAATACGGCAAAAAAGAAGATAAAAGTGAACAAGAGAAAGAATTATTACAAGCTTTAATGCCATTGAATGAACTTGAGGGCGTCAATGTTACGGTTGTTCAGGATGAAGCGGGTCGTGCGATATTCCGTGCACGGATTCAAATTGATCCAAAACTAGCACACATAACTGCAAAAGAAGTCAATACAGGACTGCGCGAAGGTGAAATTGCCATCTACACACGTGATTATGGTGTGAGACAGGGCTATTTCGATATCGATCCCCGTCCGCTGCAAAATGATGATATTGAGGTAATTGAATCTAAGATACGTGAATTAGTAGGAGGAAAATAAAATGACAACCATTAAAAAACGTTTTTACAAGGACCGTGTTTCATTAAATGTTTTAGCAAATAGTGTCGAGAATGCCAAAGAGGTATTCGAAGCAGCTGAAGGATATGTTTTAGTCGGTGTTCTTTCAAAAGATTACCCAACAGTAGAAGAAGCAGTAGCAGCAATGAAAGAATACGGAAAAGAAATTGATGAAGCCGTATCAATTGGATTGGGCGCTGGTGACAATCGTCAAGCTGCTGTAGTAGCAGAGATTGCGAAATACTACCCTGGCAGTCATATTAACCAAGTATTTCCTTCTGTAGGAGCAACACGTGCAAACCTTGGTGAAAAAGATAGCTGGATCAATAGTTTAGTGTCTCCGACAGGACGCGCAGGATATGTAAATATCTCAACAGGTCCGGTTAGTGCTGCACAGGACGAGCATGCGATTGTACCGATCAAAACGGCAATTGCGCTTGTACGGGATATGGGCGGCAATGCATTAAAATACTTCCCAATGAACGGGTTAAGCAGTGAAAACGAGTTCCGTGCAGTTGCACAAGCATGCGGGGAAGAAGGATTCGCGTTAGAACCAACAGGAGGGATTGACAAGGAGAATTTTGAAACAATCTTGCGTATTGCTTTAGAGGCTAATGTGCCGCAAGTCATTCCTCACGTGTATTCATCGATTATCGACAAAGAAACAGGAAAAACAAATGTCGAAGATGTCCGCGAATTACTTGAAACGATCAAGAAATTGGTGGATCAACATGTCTAAACATGTTGCAGCATTTGGAGAGGTTATGATGCGCTTGCAGGTGCCGGGATATGAACTCCTGTCACAAGCAAGCACATTAAACTATTCTTTCTCCGGTACGGGAGTAAATGTAACCGCAGCTTTAGCACGCTTTGGGCATACAGGGTATCTCGTGTCCACATTGCCAGCGAATGCAGTTGGCGATGCAGCAGTATCGTACCTTCAAAAACTAGGGATTACACAATCATTCATTAGACGAGATGGGACTTACGTTGGAATGTACTTTTTAGAAAATGGATTCGGTGCGCGGCCTAGTCGGGTTACTTATTCCAATCGACTTGAGAGCAGTTTCAATACATCCTCTGAGGGGACGTATGATTTTCATAATATGGCAAAGAAAATCGATGTTGTTCATTTTTGCGGAATCACGCTTGCGATGAATGATTCTGTTCGTCATCACATGAAAACATTCGCCAAAGCTGTTAAAGAAAATGGAGGTACAGTTGTTTTTGACTGTAACTATCGTCCATCCCTCTGGGGTGAAGACGGATATGAAAAAGCGAAGCCACATTATGAAGAGATGCTTCATTTGGCGGATATTGTCATGATGAATGAAAAAGACGCAATGTTTGTCCTTGGTATGAAAACCGAGATGGAAGATCGCCGGGAGCAGCTCATGGATTTGATTCCAGCCGTAGCGAAAAAATACACGATTTCTGTCATTGCTGGTACGCACCGTTCAATCAACGGTAACAATACACATTCTTTGAGCGGTTTTATCTTTAAGAATCAAACATTCACATTTTCAAAAAGACTCACGTTTTCTGTCTATGACAGAATAGGCGCAGGAGATGCTTATACAAGTGGAATTATACATGGTGAAATGGAAGGGTTTTCACCTGAGAAAACAGTTGAATTTGCCGCAGCAGCAGGAATGCTTGCACATACAATTGTAGGCGATACCCCGATGTCATCGGAGAGTGAAATACTGCGGACGATGACAGAATCAGTGGGCGATATAGAAAGGTAGAAACGTTTTGTGGTTATGTACAGTTGCTACTCTCTTATGGATTAATAAGGTACTTTCAACAAGAAAATACCAATTTGTGAATGATAAAGACTAGAGAAAATACGAGAAATGGGAAAAACTCCTTTTCTCGCCAAGGATTTGAAAACGTTTACTTTAGGGAGTAGGGGGAAGAAGGATGGAATTATATTTATTAGCGGTTACATTGCTTGCGATTGTGATTGTCATTTTAGGAGTAGCATGGTGGAAATGGCATGCGTTCATTAGTTTAACCGTGGCGAGTTTGTTCTTAGCGGTTATGTCCGGATTATCAATGGATAAAATCGTTGTTGCTTATGAAACCGGAGTTGGGAGCGTCTTAGGCCATTTAGTAGGAATCTTAGCGTTAGGTACGATTTTAGGAAAGTTGATGTCAGATTCAGGTGCTGGAATGCAAGTTGCAGATTTCTTCATTCGCATCTTTGGTGTAAAGAAATTGCCATGGGCGATGTTGCTCTCAGGCTTTATCATTGGGATCCCGGTATTTTTTGACGTAGGGATTGTCATGTTATTACCTCTAGTTATTTCAATTTATCGAACGACGAAACAAAACATTTTATTAATTGCAATACCTGTTCTTGCTGGGTTATCCATTGTACATGGTCTTGTACCTCCGCACCCAGGGGCAATGACTGCAATTGGTATCTATAATGCCAATATAGGAAAAGTTCTGGTCTACTCACTCATCATTGCACTGCCAGCAGCAATCATCGCAGGTCCATTGTTTGCAAAGTGGGTGAATAATCGCGTTATTCCTGAAAGAGAGCCAGAGCTCATTCGAGTAAGTAAGACGTCAGAAAAATTGCCAAGTACAGGAATATCATTCTTCATTATCTTATTACCTGTTCTATTAATGGTATTATCAGTTATTGCACCGTATATGGCACTGCCTGATGGCGTGTTAAAATTATTTATCTTTATTGGAAGTCCTGTCATTGCCCTTCTCATTTCTTGTTTCGCAGCATTTTACTTCCTTGGAATTCGCCAAGGTATGGATAAAAATTTCATTAAGAAGTTATCAGAAGAGTGCTTGCTGCCAGTTGCTTCCATTATTTTAATCATCGGTGCAGGCGGTGGATTTAAACAAATCCTTATTGAGAGTGGCGTAGGTACATCCATTGCTCAAATGTCAGAGAATTTATCCCTATCTCCAATTGTTTTGGCGTTTATCGTAGCCGGATTAATTCGAGTTGCTACAGGTTCAGCGACAGTAGCATTAACAACAGCAGCTGGTATTGTGTCGCCCATTATCGAACACATGTCAGGTGTGAACTTAGAATTGCTCGTTATCGCAACAGGTGCAGGATCGCTAATGTTATCACACGTAAATGATGCTGGTTTCTGGATGGTAAAAGAATATCTGGGCTTAACAGTAAACGAAACATTTAAAACGTGGACGGTATTGGAGACAATGCTTTCATTTATTGCATTTGGAACTGTTTTATTGTTCGATTTGTTCATATAAAAAGCAAAACTCCTTCTCCTTTTAGGTAGAGGGAGTTTATCTTTATCATCCCTATTGTAGCAGGAGGAATAAAAATGACTTGGTTAAAAGAAATACTGGGAACGGAAAAGGCAATTATTGCAATGTGCCATTTATTGCCCCTGCCAGGAGACCCTTATTTTAATAAAGAAAAGGGGATGGAATATGTTGTTGAAATGGCAAGAAAAGATTTGCATGCCCTTCAAGAGGGCGGTGTGGATGCTGTCATGTTTTCAAACGAGTTTAGCATGCCGTATTTAACAGATGTAAAAACGGAAACGGTTGCTGCGATGGCTCGAATTATTGGAGAATTGATGGCAGATATGAAAGTTCCATTTGGTGTGAATGTATTATGGGATGCAAAAAAATCACTAGATTTAGCTGCTGCAACAGGGGCGAAGTTTGTCAGAGAAATTTTCACTGGTGTATATGCCAGCGATTTTGGAACATGGGATACAAATGCAGGTGAAACGATTAGACATCAGCATCGAATTGGCGCTGAAGATGTAAAGCTGTTATTCAACATTGTCCCAGAAGCAGCCAAATATTTAGCTGATCGGGATATCGAAAGTATTGCTAGATCAACGGTATTTAATAATCGACCTGATGCATTATGTGTATCTGGCTTAACAGCAGGCTCACAAACTGATGCACAGTTACTAAGACGCGTAAAAGAGGTCGTTCCAGAAACCGTTGTATTGGCAAACACAGGCGTCACACTAGATAACCTTGAGGAACAGTTAACGATTGCTGACGGCGCAGTCACTGGCACCACGTTTAAACACGATGGGAAATTTGAGAATCATGTTGATGTTAGACGAGTAAAGGAATTTATGGATAAGGTGAAGACTTTTCGCCATTCGTTTTAAGCTTGTTGGATGAATAACAAAAAAACGACAGTTGCTAAACTGTCGTTTTACTTCAAAACCTTCTTTTCAATTAGTTTAACAAGCTTCTCCCACTGCGGGGCCTTTTTATCTTCCATTATCTTTCCCTTTTTCTTCTTTGTTGCCATTCTTTGAACCCCTTTCCTAACTCATAGACAAGGTAAAGAGCTCTTCTAATTCATCTGCTGAAAGCTCTGTGATCCAATTTTCACTCTGAATAATTTCATCGTTTAAGGTTTGTTTTTTCTCTAGCATTTCATCGATTTTTTCTTCGATCGTGCCTGTTGTTATCAGTTTATGAACGTGGACAAAACGGTCCTGGCCAATGCGGTAAGCCCTGTCTGTCGCTTGGTTTTCAACGGCTGGATTCCACCAGCGGTCATAGTGGATGACATGATTTGCGGCAGTTAAATTTAAACCTGTTCCACCGGCCTTTAACGACAAAATTAAGATTGGAAACTCTTTATTTTGAAAAGCATCAACCATGCGGTCACGCTCATTTTTCATCACACTGCCATTTAAAAACAAGACTCTCTCACCAAATTCTTTTTCGAGCAGGCTTTTCATCATTTCGCCCATCCCGATATATTGCGTAAAAATGAGGCAGCTTTCTTGCTGCTCACGAATATTGGTTGTTAACTCGATTAGTTTTTCAATTTTATGTGAGCGTGTCATGAGCTGTTTCGGTACCTGCTCTTTTAAATATAAGGCTGGATGATTACAGATTTGCTTGAGCTTGCCAAGCATTTTTAAAATTAACGCCTTTCGCTGCATCCCTGCGAGGGAATTAACTTGTTCGAATGTATCTTTAACAAGCTGCTCATATAAAGATGCCTGCTCGATCGAAAGCGGAACATATTCCTTTTGCTCCTGCTTATCAGGAAGGTTCAAGGCAACTTGTTCATCACGCTTCGTTCTTCTCAGCAAAAATGGCTTAATATAACGCTGCAGCTGTTCAATTTGCTCGACATCTCGTTCCTTTTCAATCGGCAGCACATAGTGCTTATGAAAGCTGTGCAAGCTTCCTAAATAACCGCGGTTTAAGAAATCATAGATCGACCAGAGCTCAGTAAGACGATTTTCCATTGGTGTTCCAGTCAAGGCGATATGATGCTGGCCGCGGAGCTTGCGAATCGCGCGCGACTGCTTCGTATGAGCATTTTTTATATTTTGCGCCTCATCAAGACAGATCGTGCTCCAAGTAATCGAGGAGATGTCCTCAAAATCAGCATGTGATAACCCGTAGGATGTTAAGACAACGTCTGCATCCTTGACCGATTCGGCAAATTTTCGATTACCACCATAATGGAGCTTCACACGAAAATGTGGAGCAAATTTCTCAAATTCCTTCTGCCAGTTGCCAAGAACAGATGTTGGTGCAATGATCAGTGCCGGTTGTTCAGGCTTCTCTCTGTCTTTTACATATGAAAAGTACGCAATCATTTGAATGGTTTTCCCTAATCCCATGTCATCAGCTAAACAAGCGCCGAAGGAAACACTGCGTAAAAATAACAGCCAATCAACACCGTTTTGCTGATAAGGACGAAGGGTGCCAAGAAATTCATCAGGAATCTCATGTGTTGGCAGCTCGCTTGTGTCAGTCAGCTTTTTAAGCATGCTCTTCATTTGCTGATTGAGCTCAATTTGAATATTGGCAAATGCCCGTGTATCAAGGATCTCATCGTAATCCGCATCAAGATCCTTAGCACCCAGCTCCTGATGTAAAATATCTGACAGATGCAAGCCTTCGCGATCCGCTCTTTTTAAAATCGCCTGTACCTGCTTAATAAAAGCAGGGTCAAGCTTGATCCACTGCCCTTTAAAATTTACGAGTCGGCGCTGCTGGGAAACAAGTGCTAAAAATTCCTCTTCACTCATTTCCACCCCATTTGTGGCAAAGCGCCAATTAAAATCAATCAGTGAATTCATGCCGACAAAGGACTGTCCGCGTGGGGAAGATGAAACCTTAGCCTTCAGCATCAGCTGTGACTCTTTGACAACCTGCCACCATGACGGAAGTAAAATTTCCACACCCATATTGATCAATGTTTCACTCGCATCCGTTAAAAATAACCATGCTTCATCCTCTGTGACATACGTTGTTCCTGTTCGAAAGCTTAACCATGGAACAACATTCGCAAAGCGCTCCTGTTCACGCTCAATTTTATGAACATATGGACGCCATTTTTTCGGCAGCTCACCTTCGCCTTGAAAATGAACAACTTCTTCCTCTTCTACCTTACTGCGGAGCAGGATTTCAAGCTGCCAATCATCGCCATCTGTCTCAGGTTCATTTAAGCGGAGACCAACAGAGAATGGGGTATCATCAAGCTGCCAGCCGATCTTTTCAAGAAAATCTCCTTCATCGATGAAATGTCCTTGGAAGGTTGTTAAAACAGGATAACTGTTCACAACATCAGCCCAGGCATTTCGGAGTACCGTATCCTTTTCGACCATGTCAGCTAAGGCAGCTGAAAACCATTCTAATGCAAAGCCTTCCAGCTTATTTGCTGCATCCTTAAAGCGTGTCACACCATGTTTCCAGCTTGCAAAATCGGGAACATAGCTTCCGCTTGCAATCAGTTCATAGATTTCCTTCGCTGTTTTTGCTAGCTTTTTGGTTTCCTCTGTGAAAGAAATCGTTGCGAGCGAATTAAACGTTTCCTTTCCAAGCATCTCAACCATCATCCAGGGGGAAAGCAGCACAGCAGGCGTTCCAATATACGTAATGTCTTCCAGGTTCGTTCCGAAAAAGGAGGATTCATGCCACGTGAAAAGGGAGCGTGAGAATTCAGCAACCTCTAATGGGCGTTCATCATGCTCGGCTGTACAATACACATAAAAAGAGTAATCCTCGATTTGTTCTGCATGAACGACAATGTTGACCATATTAATCATGAATCAATTTCCCTTTCTTCAGTTCTTCTTTAAAGGCACGCAGACGCTTATGCTCCTCAGCTAATGTCAAGATGTAATTCTCCCACACTTCTTCGCGTTTCAGCTTTTTATACTGTGCTTTAATGCGCTTCAAATAACGAACAGCCCTTTTATAGTTTTCACGTGACTTCAACCTTATCTCATCCTGTACGGATTTCACATAAATGGGCAGCAGGACACCAGGCTCATTTTTTTCAATATCCTTTAAAACATAAGAATCAAGCTCTGATAATGAAAATCCTAAAAGAGTCTGTAGCTCAATCCAATTCTTGTATTTTTCCTTCTGTAAGAGATAGTCATCATACTCCGCATAACTAAACGGAAGCATGTTCCGGCAGGCATTTTCAAAAAGCTGATCATCCTTCATTGCATCACTATACTCTTTAATTAAATTCAACATATAACGAATCGTCTGCCGTTTTTCATCAAAATGCACCGAACTATGAATATACTCTGTTGAATGGTCCATCAAATAGGAAATCCAGCCAGAAAGCCGTTTCCAATTTTTCTTTTTCAAAATATCTTCAACCCAATTAAACGTAAATGGCAATGCCGCAGGAGTCAGCTTCCGTAAAGTAGTAAAAATCTGCTCATCACGTGACTGAAGGAAATCCATATGCATTAACGCTGTTTCCATTTCCACAGCATAAGGCGATTCCTGCTTCAATTCATCGTGGAGACGTTCTTCAAGCCACTCACGTTCAATCGAGATAAACTTGTCTCTTCGCAAAAGCTCAATCCAAAGCAGCTGATAAAGATGACTACGTTCATACTGATAATGCTTACTCGTATAAAGCAGCTCCCGAAACCGTTCCACACTATCAACCAAAAGCGGATCAAGCGCAAATGGCAAGGCATACCGCTTCATCTCACGAATCGCTGCCCCGACATTGTCTGTAAGTTGATCAATATACGGATAAATAATATGTTGCAACATATAGTCACTTGGATTCGTCTCATTAAGCAGCTTCAAAATCTTCAAAAACACGGTCACAGATGCTTGCACAATAAAAAACTGCTTCATCTCAGGAGACTTCGGTGCCTTTTGCTTAAGAGTCGAATAGTACTGATGAAAAAGACTTTGAAATAGCTGGTGCGGTGATGACACATGTTCATACCATTCATCATATTGACGATCAAAAAAAACAATCCAGCTTGCTAAGGATGAATCCTCATACTCCTTATCAGGCTTATAAAAAGAGCTTGCTTTTCGAACATGTTTCTTTAACACATCATCAACAGACATCTCTTCTTTCCAATAGTCTACAAAAGTGCCAACTCGGTCTACACTTGCATATACATAAAGGAAAGCAGCAATCCGGTGCCTGCAAATCTCCTGTGATGGACATGTACATGAACTCATCACAAAATCATCCAAATCAAGCTCAACCTGAACACTTGTCACATCCTGTACCTTTGCTGAAACCGTATGACTTGTCGTACTTACGTTATAAATACTGCCTTGCCGATATAAGATGAGACCTTTTTTAATTAAATTCCGATCATCCTCATCCTTATTTGAAAGCAATTTTTTTATTTGCTCACCGGCACCAAGTACAAGTTCTTTACTAAGATCTCGACCAAGCATCATCGTGTACCCCCTTTCAAAGAAAAGCGGAAGCGCCTTGTCCAGCCCTGACAAGCATAAGACGATCATGAATAGAAGGTGTAATATGCCTTCAATTCATGAGTGGCTTATGACCTCGAGGGGCTAGGCGCTGCAGCTAGACACATATATTAGATACAAAGAATGTATACGTTTTATATTTACTAAAAACCTAATTCTTCTATTATACCGCATTCGAATTAGATCAAAAAGGTTTAGCATGAGATAAAACGGGGGACATAAAAGGGAAGTTATTTTCGAAATGTGTGAATGTTTTTAAAATGGACAACTGGGCAATCATGACTTAGATAATGTAAATAATAAAAATGTATCTATTCTGTTGACAGAAATTTTCAATAATTACCACGTTGCAAGTTTGTCTATTACCAAGTATAATAGTCTCATATTGTCTGAAATTGTAAAAAAAGAAAGGGATTTGTAACTATGAAAGATAGTCAGCTAAATCAAGAAGAGCTGCTGCAAATTCTGTTACGCGCTCACGATAAAGGCGAAAGAACAACTGACATGACAACAATTGACATGATCGAAGATTTAATCTCACAAATAAAAAAAGTATATGCATCATAAAAATGCGAGCGCCTGGGGTGCTCGCATTTTGTTGTGTTTTGGGGACAGCCAAAAGATTAATTTTATTGATTCGCCAATCCCTATTAAAAATTGTAAAATCATGTTGAAGGAGGTGAAAATGGTGGAAGAAAGATTAACCCGAATAGAAGACATGTTATCGAAGATCATAAAAATGGTAGGAAATATGCATGAAGACCAAACATCGATGAAGCAAGATATCACATCGATAAAAAGCGAACAAACATCGATGAAGCAAGATATCGCAACAATAAAAAGCGATCAAACATCGATGAAGCAAGATATCGCAACAATAAAAAGCGACCAAACATCAATGAAGCAAGATATTGCGTCAATAAAAAGTGAACAAACATTGATGAAGCAAGATATTGCAACAATAAAAAATGAGCAAAAGTCGATGAAAGAAGAACAATCTGCCATGCGCCTTGAACTTAGTGAAATGCGCTATGAAAACGAAAAACATTATGAAGAAATCATTGCGAAATTTGATTCATTAGAAGCAGACCATGAACACACATGGGAAAAGACGGTAAGAAACGAAAGGGAAATAGCAAAGATGAGGAATCAACTTGACCTCTAGTAAATACATTCATTGTGATTAACTCCTCTCAATTCCCCTCAACAAGTACTACTCAAAGACACATATAAGATAAGAAGGAAGTAAGATGTCTTTCATAATGAAAGCGACAATTTTTCTCACATTTCTAACGTTCAAAAATTAAAAGTGCCTGTCCGAAAGGTGATGATCATTCATCTACCGGAAAGGCACTTCATTCATTTTAGTTTAATAACATTGTTAGCAGTGCAGTTACAATAACTGTAACAACTGGGAGTGTAGCATACAGAATCGTTTTGTTACGCTTTTTCACTCTAGCAATTTCTTCAGGTGTAGCCCAAAAATGATCTGACATCAAAATTTCCCCTTTAGATATGATGGTAGCTGGCTGGCTTTTCTAAGAAAGGAGCCCCTATAGCTTTGCGTCATCGCTTTTCAGTGATTTTGCCTTTGTAGTTTTATTATCGGGAGGAATAATGTCGATTTATATGGGTCTTTCGGATTATTTATCTAATTAAGACTAATATACTAGTTTTGATCTGCTAGGTTTCAGTGATTTTGGATTATTACTACTAAGCTTGCTGGATTCACTGATCCCTATTTAGTATTATTTTCTGCTATATGATATGGCGGCACCTGAAACCAACCTTTTGCTTCATTTTTGAAAGTTTATCTGTCAGAGAATAACTGTCATTCCTGTAATAAATATGTAACTTATAGCCAAAACTAACTTTATAAAATTAAATAGTAAAGTATAGGGGGCGTAACATGGGTACAAGTGTCACAAACACAGGAAAAACCACTGTCATCTTTCACCATGATGATCATGCTGTGAAGAAAAGACTTAATTTGGAGCAATTAACGGCTTTATTAGGAGCAGATCTTATATTCATTGATGAATTTAAAGAAGCAAAGAAAATTGATAAAAAGATATGGAATAGTCATGTAAACGGTATGGATTTAGCGATCTATCTAAAATAAACGTACAGATGATGCTTAATAATCCAATGACAAAGGCATTAGTGTCCTCTGTTACCTAATGCCTCCTAATCAATATTTATTTCATAAAATAATACTATCTCTATTCTTCTTTGAAAAAATATCAACGAACATTCTTTTGACATATCTTTTGCCCTATTTAATATACATTTTCCGTACCAACATTTTTCAATTTTTATCAAATATTTTGTTTTTTATAAGAAATCAATAATTTATAAATTATTGTAAAGAGTGTCGAAGGAGGATTTCCAATAATTATCAATTACTTCAATATACTAAAAAAACTTATAGTCAATTTGTTCTGTGCAACATGGAGTTTTATAGGTTATGCAATCTATTAAACAAAAATATTTATTTGTCGATAAATTATATAGATATAGAATAATGTATCGACAAACATGTCGAAATATTTTCAAGGGAACAAAGGGTATGGCAAATTGGATTACACCAGAAGAAATTGCAAGAAAAGAGAACAAAAGAAAAACTTATTACTTACTCACTTCCGATTCTAGCAATCATCATACGGGCACTAGTAACGATAACAACGAATGGATAATAAAATAAAAAGGACTGATTCAAAAAAGTTTGAATCAGTCTTTTTGCTTTATATCATATAAGAATGCGTTTACATGAAATATTTGGTACAAATTGCCCAAAAAAAAATGTAAAAATACTGACAAAAAGGTGATAGAATAAGTTCAGCGGTTAAACAAAACAAGTAGAAAGTCATCCTTTTTTGTAAAAATATGTTGTTTTTTTGTAGATATAAACATATTTATTCTTTATAATAGTCTAGTCATCTTAAAATAATAGATTAAAATTTTTGGAGGTCATCATGGAAGAAACTATCAGCTTGAAGGAGCTGTTTCAGACTTTAAAGAAACGTCTCACACTTATCATCATCATCACAGCCATTGCAACTGCCACTAGTGGAATTGTTAGTTATTTTCTCCTAACACCTATGTATCAATCTTCAACGCAAATTCTTGTCAATCAATCAAAAAGTGATCAACAAGTATATAATCCAGGTGAAGTTCAAACAAACCTTCAATTAATTAACACATATACCGTGATTATTAAAAGTCCAGCGATTTTAGATAAAGTGATTAACCAAGAAAAATTAGATATGTCAGCTGTAGCACTTAATGAATTAATAACAGTAGGAAGTGAACAAGACTCACAGGTTGTAAATATAACTGTTCAAAATGAAGATCCACAAAAAGCTGCAGACATTGCTAACGCAATTGCCAAAACGTTTCAAACTGAAATTTCAAAAATTATGAATGTAGATAATGTAACAGTTTTAACACAAGCACAAATTGGCGAGGATCCATCACCAATCAAACCACAACCAGTGTTAAATATGGCCATTGCATTAGTCGTTGGTTTAATGGCAGGTGTAGGTATAGCGTTCTTACTTGAATACCTTGATAACACAATCAAAACAGAGCAGGATATTGAAAATCAACTAGGGCTTCCAGTATTAGGTGCGATTACAAAGATTAATATGGAAGGCGAATTAAATCCGCAAGCTATTAAAGTAAAGTTTAATGGAACAAGAGGTGAGTCAGTTGGCTCGTAAAGATAGACAGAAGATTTTTCAATTGCAAAACAGAAGTTTAATCTCATTAACAAATCCAAAATCACCAATCGCAGAGCAATTCCGTACTGTCCGTACGAATATCCAGTTTTCCAGTGTTGATGAAGAGCTGCAAACAATCATTGTTACCTCTGCTGGTCCAGCTGAAGGGAAATCAACAACAACAGCAAACTTAGCCGTTGTCTTCGCGCAGCAGGGTAAACGTGTGTTATTAATTGATGCAGATTTAAGGAAACCAACAGTACATTATACGTTCCGTACTGAGAACCACGTTGGTTTATCAAATGTATTAACAAGACAAGCATCACTTGATGAAGCAGTGAAAACTACAGATCAAGAAAATCTTTGGGTATTGTCAAGTGGTCCGATTCCACCAAATCCTTCAGAGTTACTTGGATCAAGAGGAATGAATGCTTTATTTGAGCTTGCAAAGAATGAGTATGATGTCATCATCCTTGATTCACCACCAGTATTAGCTGTAACAGATGCGCAAGTATTGTCAAATCTAGCTGATGGGGTTGTACTTGTTGTTAGCAGCGGTAAAACAGAAATCGATTCTGCGAAGAAAGCAAAGGAACTTCTTGAAAGTGCAAAAGCGAAAATAATAGGTGTTGTATTAAACAATAAGAAAGTTCAAGACAGTCAGTATTATTATTACTACGGGGGAAAATAGTCACGTTTCGACAATTTACCCCCCTTTTCTTGGGGGATTCATGATGTTAAGCTTAGTTCATGTCGAATTTTTGGGTAAAAAGTACGATAAAATGCCAAAATTATCAAGTTGGGGTAGGTAAAATGATCGATATTCATAGTCATATTCTCCCTGGTGTAGACGATGGTGCTCAGTCCATCGAAGATTCAATAGAGATGGCAAAACAGGCTGTAAACGAAGGGATCACGAAAATAATTGCAACACCTCATCATCAGAATGGGAAGTATGTTAATAAAAAGCAAGATATTATAGATAGAGTATTAGAGCTTAATAGTTTATTTTCGAATAAGAAAATACCGTTGGAAGTTTTACCGGGACAAGAAACACGAATCTTTGGTGAGTTATTAGAGAATCTTGAAAAAGGTGAAATCCTCACTCTTAATAACTTAAACTACATCTTTGTGGAATTGCCTTCGGGTCATGTCCCAAGGTATACGGAGAAACTCTTGTTTGATGTACAGTTGCAGGGATTGACGCCAGTGATCGTGCATCCAGAAAGAAATGCAGAGATTATGGAGAATCCGAACAAACTGCTTAATCTTGTAAAAAAAGGTGCACTAACACAAGTTACCGCAGGAAGTATAACAGGACACTTTGGAAAAAAGATTAAAAAATTTTCGCTAGATTTGATAGACGCTAACTTGACTCATTTTTTAGCTTCAGATGCACACAATGTTTCTAATAGAAGCTTTAAAATTAGGGAATCGATTTCTGAGATAGAGAAAGAGTTTGGTAGTCAGGCGGTGTATTATTTTCAAGAAAATGCTGAACTTCTAATTAAAGGACAGGCTGTTTATAATCAAGAGCCAAGTCAAATTAAGCGTAGGAAGTTTTTAGGGTTTTTCTGATTTTTGGTTAGTGATTTCTAAGTTAGTATCAAATCAAAAATCACTTGTACTTAGTTTTAGTAAAATGTGAACTGATAAGGTGATTTTAGCTAACTTCTTTAATTACTAATTGTGGAGTGGGGTAAAAGATGAATAGCTTTAAAGATTTACCAAAAACGATACAAAAAACAATTCGTTATATTTATCAAGACGCACCGTTAGATAAATTGATCTCCATTCAAAAGATAATAAATGATGTAATTAATAAAAGGATAAGAGATGAAAATAATTAGACATTTTATGATAGATGTCTAATTAAAACACATAAATATTGTGTGCTTTAATTAGATATTTCATTGAAAAAAATTTGTGTAAAGAAGGGGTAAAAATTGAGTTATTCTAAACGGATGTCACTTCTGATGGGGATGGATTCAATCATTGTCTTGTTCTCAATCTATATCGGCTATTATATTTTAAATCCTTATTTTAGTTTTTATAATTTACAATTGCTGGTTATTAGTTCTTTAACCTTACTTTTTAGTCATCATGTGTTTGCATTTATTTATCGTTTATACCATAAGGCATGGGAATATGCGAGTGTTGGTGAACTTGTAACGATTGTAAAGGCTATAACTTACTCGATCGTCACAGCTGCTGGAGTGCAGTTAATTGTAAATGGTCACATTTATGTTCGAGTTCTATTTATCACATGGCTTTTACATATGTGTTTAATAGGAGGGTCAAGGTTCTCTTGGAGAATTGTTAGAGCAAGGATTATTAAGTCGGACGTAAAGAAAAAGAAAGCACTTATTGTTGGAGCAGGTTCAGCTGGTACAATGCTTGTTCGTCAATTGTTAAAAAATAACGATAGTGAACTAAAACCAGTTGCTTTTGTTGATGACGATTTTTCAAAGCAGAAGCTTCAAATATATGGTGTGACAGTTTTAGGGAAGTCAGAGGATATTCCTAAAATTGTTGAAAACAATGAGATTGATCATATTATCATTGCGATTCCGTCACTTAGTAAACATGAAATTCAAAGAATTTTTCAAGAGTGTAGTAAAACTAACGCACAAACGAAAATTATGCCAATGATTGAGGATATTGTTACAGGAAAAGTAGCAGTGAATCAATTCCGTGATGTTCAGGTGGAAGATTTATTAGGGCGTGATCCAGTAGAATTAGATATTCAAAGTATTTCGAAGAAACTGACTGGAAAGACGATTCTTGTGACAGGAGCTGGTGGCTCCATTGGTTCGGAGATTTGTAGGCAAGTAAGTAAATTTAAGCCGAAGAAATTATTGCTTTTAGGCCATGGTGAAAATTCTATTTATAGTATTGATATGGAGTTAAGAAATCAAGTTAAAGATGAAGTTGAAATCATTCCAATTATTGCCGATGTACAAGATCGAAATAGAATATTTGAAGTAATGGAATATCATAGACCAGATGTTGTGTATCATGCAGCGGCTCATAAACATGTACCTTTGATGGAATATAATCCAAAGGAAGCTGTAAAAAATAATGTAATTGGGACGAAGAATGTGGCAGAGGCTGCGGATACGTTTGGAGTTGGTACTTTTGTACTTGTTTCATCTGACAAAGCAGTGAATCCAACGAATGTGATGGGTTCTACAAAGCGGATTGCGGAGATGGTAATTCAGGAATTGAATAAGCATAGTGATACGAAATTTGTTGCTGTTCGATTTGGAAATGTACTTGGTAGCCGTGGTAGTGTTATTCCGCTGTTTAAAAAGCAAATACATGCTGGTGGACCAGTTACAGTGACACATCCTGAAATGACGAGGTATTTTATGACAATTCCTGAAGCATCACGTTTAGTGATGCAAGCTGGGGCACTTGCCCGCGGTGGCGAGATTTTTGTCCTTGATATGGGTGAGCCTGTAAAGATTGTTGATTTGGCGGAAAATCTTATTAAACTATCAGGTTATACAGTTGATGAAATTGGGATTAAGTTTGCTGGGATTAGACCAGGTGAAAAGATGTTTGAGGAGCTTCTTGGTGAGAATGAAGTTCATAGTGAGGCTGTGTTTCCAAAGATTTTTGTTGGGAAAACGGTTGGGTTTGAGTATGAGCGAGTGAAGACTTTGATTGAGAATTATGAAAGTTTTGATGTGGAATATATTCGTGAGTATGTATTAGGGTTAGCTAATAAAAATGAAGATTTGTTAGTAAAAAGTGCGAATTAATTGTTGTGCTGTTCTTTAGTTGCAAAAGGTAAGGATATCTATTATTTCAGCTGCAGGACTTAGGGACAGATTTTTATTTGCGACAGCCTAAAGAGTTACTATCTATTGTTGATAATGAAGATAATTTTGATAACTCGTTTGAGCTTGAGTATGATTTGTTCACAAAAGAAGGTTTAATTTTTTTGAAAGAGATTAATAAGTCTTCAAAGGTTGATATATATTATATTTGTAAGAATGTACCAAAAGGATTAGGGCATGATTTGTGGTGGTAGTATATTTAGGTGATATCTCCTTACCTGTACGATGGAGACTAAATCGTGATGATAGTAGGAGTGTCTCTTTTTGTGATTGATGGATTCGCTACAAATTATATAGTTAAAAGTTTGAAGTAAGTGAGATTGTTGGTTGGATAAGGAGAAATCCATTTAGCACTAATTTACTCAATAACTATTCAAGGAGTGTTACATGCATGTATTTGAAGATAAAAAGATTGATAGATATCATTCTTTCTCTAATAGGAATAATTGTTTTATCACCGATATTATTAATTCTTATTATAGCTATTAAGTTGGATTCAAGGGGTCCGGTGTTATTTAAACAAAAGCGTGTCGGTCTTCATAAAACTCATTTTAAAATTTTAAAGTTCCGTACTATGAGAATAGATACGCCCAAGGATACTCCTACTCATTTATTAGGGAACCCTGAACAATATATTACTAGGGTAGGTAAGTTCCTTAGAAAGACTTCATTAGATGAACTACCTCAAATTTGGAACATCTTTGTTGGTCAGATGAGCATTATCGGTCCTCGTCCTGCTTTATGGAATCAGTATGATTTGATTGCAGAACGTGATAAATATGGTGCTAATGATGTGCCTCCTGGATTAACTGGTTGGGCACAGATTAATGGAAGGGATGAACTCCCTATTGAGATTAAGGCAAAGTTGGATGGAGAGTATGTTAAGGGCATTGGCTTCTTAATGGATATTATGTGCTTCTTTGGGACTATAATTAGTGTTTTAAAAAGTGACGGGGTTGTTGAAGGTGGAACTGGAGCTAAAAAGGAAGTTGTGAGCAATAAGGAGAGCATTTCTAAATGAAAAAAATACTTATTACAGGAAAGAACAGCTATGTAGGTATGAGTTTGGAGAGATGGCTTGGCGAATATCCTGAAAAATACTCAATAGATTCTATAAGTTTAAGAGATGATTCATGGAAGGAAAAGGATTGCTCGGGATATGATGTTGTGTTTCATGTAGCAGGGATAGCACATGTTTCTTCAGATCCTAAAATGGAAGAGATGTATTACAAAGTAAATCGTGACCTTACAATAGAATTTGCTAAAAAGGCCAAAGGTGAAGGTGTAAAGCAGTTTATTTTTATGAGCAGTATAATTGTATATGGTGATAGTAGTAGAGATAAAAAAGTCATTGATAAAAATACAGTACCTACTCCAAGTAACTTTTATGGTAATAGTAAATTGCAGGCAGAAGAGGCTATCAAGCCTTTAGAGAGTGATAATTTTAAAATCGCTATTATTAGACCTCCAATGATTTATGGTAAAGGATCTAAAGGGAATTATTCCAAGTTGGCAAAAATTGCTCGAAAACTACCGATCTTTCCAGATATAGATAATCAACGCAGTATGCTTCATATAGATAATCTTTGTGAATTTATTAGGCTAATGATTGACAATGAAGAGAGTGGATTATTCTTTCCACAAAATCGGGAGTATGTTAAAACAAGTGAAATGGTCAGATTGATTGCTGAGATTTATGGAAAGAAGATTAAACTAACGAAAGTTTTCAATCCTTTTTTTAAAGTTGCGGGGATGAAAATTGGGTTAATAAATAAGGTTTTTGGCAATTTAATTTATGAAAAAAGTATGAGTGATTATAAGGGAAATTATCAAATAAATAATCTTAAGAAAACAATTGAATTAACTGAGGAGTAAAGATGAAGGGTGAAAGGGATTTGAAAAAACATATATTGGTTGTAGCACAATATTTCTATCCTGAACAATTTCGTATTAATGATATTTGTACAGAATGGGTTAAAAGAGGTTATAAAGTAACAGTGATTACTGGTATTCCAAACTACCCTCAAGGCAAGTATTATGATGGATATGGATTATTTAAGAAAAGAAAAGAAATATATAAAGGTATAGAGATTATTAGGATTCCACTTATTCCAAGAGGTAATAATCCAATAATGCTTGCATTAAATTATTTATCCTTTGTAGCTTCTGGCTTTTTCTGGAGTTTATTCACAAAAATAAAGGCTGATTTTGTTTTTATATATGAAGTTTCTCCGATGACTCAAGCACTTCCGGGTGTATGGTATGCAAAAAACAGAAGGATACCATGTTATCTGTATGTTACTGACTTATGGCCTGAAAACGTAGAAATTGTTGCGGGGATTAAAAATGAGCGTATTTTAAATATAATCGGAAAAATGGTTGATTATATATATAGACGTTGTAATAGAATATTTACTTCCTCAAAGAGTTTTATAGAAGCTATTAATATGCGTGGTGTGGAGCTAGATAAATTAGAATTTTGGCCTCAATATGCTGAGGATTTTTATGTTCCTGTTGATAAAGATAATGTATCAGTATCAGAAATTCCTCAAGATGATGCATTTAATATTATTTTTGCAGGTAATATTGGTGTTGCACAAGGTTTGAATATACTACCTGAAGTAGCACACATTTTAAAGAATAATAGCATGAAGGTTCGATTTAATATAGTTGGAGATGGACGTTATAAAAATTCATTAATAAATCTAGTTAACGAATTTGATGTTTCAGATATGTTTAATTTTATATCTAAACAGCCTGCCACGAGAATTCCAGAGTTCATGGCAGTATGTGATGCAACATTAATAAGTCTTTCTAAAAGTAAAGTATTTTCTATAACCTTACCTGCAAAAACACAATCTTGTTTAGCCTGTGGGATCCCTGTAATAGTTTCGGCTGATGGAGAAATACAAAATGTTATAAATAAGGCTAAAGCAGGTATTTGTAGTGATGCTGGAGATGCAAAGCAACTTGCTGAAAATATTCGGAATTTGGTTTTAATGTCTTCGGAAGAATTACAAAGGATGTCAAGAAACGCAATTGATTATTATAAGGAAAATTTTGATAAAAATAAGTTGTTAAATAGAATGGATGAACTTTTCAAAAAAAACTAATTTTATAGAATGGAGATAACTAATATGTTTAAAGATAAAACTTTATTGATAACAGGTGGTACAGGCTCTTTCGGTAATGCCGTAATGGAAAGATTCTTAGATAGTGATATAAAAGAAATCCGTATCTTTTCACGAGATGAAAAAAAGCAAGATGATATGCGTAAATTGTATAAGAATGACAAATTGAAGTTTTACATTGGTGATGTAAGGGACCTAGCAAGTGTAAAAAACGCAATGCATGGGGTTGATTATGTTTTTCATGCAGCTGCTCTTAAACAAGTTCCTTCATGTGAATTTTTCCCTCTAGAGGCTGTAAAAACGAACGTATTAGGTACTGAAAATGTATTAACAGCTGCAATAGATTATGGAGTAAAAAAGGTAATTTGTCTTTCAACAGACAAAGCAGCTTATCCAATTAATGCTATGGGTATTTCAAAAGCAATGATGGAAAAAGTATTTGTTGCTAAATCAAAAACTGTTGATCCAAATAAAACACTTATCTGTGGGACTAGATATGGAAATGTTATGGCTTCACGTGGTTCAGTTATCCCATTATTTATCGAACAAATAAAAAATGGTCAGCCATTAACAGTCACTGATCCAAACATGACTAGATATTTAATGAGTCTTGAAGAGGCTGTTGAGTTAGTTATATTTGCATTTCAAAATGCAGAGGCTGGAGATATTATGGTTCAAAAAGCACCGGCTAGCCTAATTGGGGATTTAGCTATAGCTTTAAAAGAACTTTTTAAGGCAAATAATGAGATAAAAGTTATTGGTACTCGTCATGGAGAAAAATTATATGAGACTCTCTTAACAAGAGAAGAGTATGTTGTAGCAGAAGATTTAGGTGGTTTCTTTAGGGTTCCAGCTGATAATCGTGATTTAAACTATGGAAAATATTTTGAACAAGGTAATGAAAAACTTTCAATTGATGAAGAATACAATTCCCATAATACACATCGTCTAAACATCGAGCAAATTAAGGGGAAATTAATGCAACTCGAGTATATAAAAGAAGAACTTGACAAGTGGAAGGTGCTCGTATGAGATTTTTAATATTAGGTGCTACTGGGATGGCTGGTCACGTGATAGCTATATATTTAAAAGAGCAAGGCCATGAAGTAACAGCACTAACTAGAAGGCCTTTTCCGTATTGTGAAAATATCATTGCTGATATTACTAATTTACCAATAGTTTCAGAAACGATTAATAATGGTAAATATGATGCTGTTATAAACTGTATCGGAATTTTAAATGAATTTGCTGAGGAAAATAAACATCAAGCTGTATTCTTAAATAGTTATTTACCTCATTATCTAAGTTATCAAACTAGAGAATCAAAAACAAAGATAATTCATATGAGTACAGATTGTGTTTTCTCAGGTAAGAGTGGAAATTATAATGAAAATTCCATTAGGGATGGAGAAACCTTTTATGATCGATCAAAAGCACTAGGAGAATTAGAAAACGAAAAGGATTTAACTTTCAGGAACTCTATTATAGGTCCCGATATTAATGAATATGGAATAGGACTGTTTAATTGGTTTATGGAGCAAAATGGAGAAATTAATGGTTTTACTAAAGCTATTTGGACTGGAGTAACTACTTTAACATTAGCAAAGGCAATGGAAAAGGCTATGGAAAATAATTTAGCTGGATTATATAACTTAGTTAATAATGACTCAATTACTAAGTATGAACTATTAAAACTCTTTAATAAATATTTTAAAGATAATAAATTAACAATAAATAAAAGTGATAAAGTATCATTAGATAAATCGTTGATAAATAGTAGGAATGATTTTGATTTTGTCGTTCCTTCATATGAAGAAATGATTATGGAAATGAAAGAATGGGTTGTTTCTCATAAAGAATTATATCCACATTATTTTAATTTAGAGTAAAAGGATGATGTATATGAACAAACTTAAAGTTATGACGATCGTTGGAACTAGGCCTGAAATTATTAGATTAAGTGAAACAATTAAAAAAATGGACAAATATTTTAATCATATACTTGTTCATACCGGTCAAAATTGGGACTATACACTTAATCAAGTTTTCTTTGAAGAATTAGAAATTCGTGAGCCAGATTATTATTTAGACAGTGTTGGGGGAAATCTAGGTGAAACAATGGGAAATATTATTTCTAAAGCCTATGAACTTCTTAATAGAGAAAAACCAGATGCATTACTGATTTTAGGAGATACTAATTCATCATTATCTGCAATATCTGCAAAAAGACTAAAGATACCGATTTTCCATATGGAAGCAGGTAATCGTTGTTTTGATGAAAACTTACCTGAGGAAATTAATAGAAAAATTGTTGACCATATATCAGATGTGAATTTGCCATATACTGAGCATGCTAGGAGATATTTGATAGCTGAAGGAGTTAGGAAAGAGCATATCTATGTAACTGGTTCTCCTATGACAGAAGTGTTGAAGAAATATGAAAATAAGATCCAAGAGAGTAATGTACTTGAGACCCTTGGTCTAGAAAAAGGAAAATATATATTAGTTTCTGCCCATAGAGAAGAAAATATTGATAATGAGGAAAACTTTTTATCACTTATGAATGCTATTAATGAGATAGCCGAATATTATCAAATTCCAGTAATATATTCAACCCATCCAAGAAGTAAAAATATTATTGAGAAAAGAGACTTTAAATTTCATCGATTAGTTAAGAGTCTAAAACCATTTGGTTTCTTTGATTATAATAAACTTCAATTAAATGCTTTTTGTGTACTTTCTGATAGTGGGACAGTGCCTGAAGAGGCTTCTATACTAGGATTTCCAGCTGTATCAATTAGAACATCTACTGAACGTCCAGAGGCGTTAGATAAAGGAGTTATTATACTTGGTGGAATCAAAAAAAATGATGTAATTCAGTCTGTTGAATTATGTAGGAGTATGTGGGAGGCTAATGAATTAGTCATTCCTGTTACCGATTATCAAGATACTAATGTTTCTGTTAAGGTTATAAAAATAATTCAAAGTTATACACAGATAGTTAATAGGGTTGTTTGGGGGAAAGGATAAGTTAATCATATGAATATTATGGTTTTTAATGTTCCAGCAGAGTCTGTTGGAGCATTATCAATTTTAAATGAATTTTATGATGACACAAAGTACTGTAAAGATAAGAGTATTAATTGGTTTTTTGTTCTTAGTAAACCAAACCTTAAAGAAACTGATAATATTAAAGTACTGCGGTTTCCTTGGTTAAAGAAAAGTTGGTTTCACAGGTTATATTTTGATAATATTATCGCACCAAAATTAATTAAGAAATACAAAATAGATAAGGTAGTTTCGTTTCAAAACGTTATTATTCCCCATACAAATGTAAATCAAACCTTATATGTTCATAACTGCTTGCCTTTTATTAATTATAAATTTACTTTAAAGGAAGATAGGCTTCTCTGGATTTATCAAAATATAATTTCTAAAAAGATTATAAAATCAATCAAGGAAGCTGATAAGGTAATTGTTCAAACCAAGTGGATGAAAGAAGCTTGTATAGAAAGAACATATGTAAAAGGTGATAAAATTAGTGTGATGCCTCCTAAAATAAATTTAGATATAAAGCATTTTTTTGAACCAAATAAAAAGTCTCTTTCAACCTTTTTCTACCCTGCAAGTGAGTTTGTTTATAAAAATCATGAATTGATAGTTAATGCATGCAAAAAGTTGAAAGATGAAAATATTACAGATTTTAAGGTTATTTTCACTTTAGTTGGTGATGAAAATGACCATATCATAAAGTTATATAGAGAGGTAAAACAACATCAACTTCCGATAGAATTTGTTGGGAGTCTTTCAAGGGAAAAGGTTTTTGATTTATATACAAAATCAATATTAGTATTTCCATCATATATTGAAACTTTTGGATTACCTTTACTAGAAGCAAGAATGCACAGAACACCAATATTAGCTTCTGATTGCAGTTTCTCTCGAGAGGTTTTAGAGGATTATAGTGATGTGAATTATTTTGATCCATTTAATTCAAATAATCTAGAGTATTTATTAAAGGAAAAACTCATGTAATGGTATTGGATTATATATTTGTTTTTTTCCTACACAGATTTTTTTATTTCTGTTCTATAGTTTATCTAATAAAAATGTAATACTAATAAATGGTGAATTTTCCGATGGTAGGAGACAATCATCTCACTTTAAAATTTCGATTATATGATAGCACAATATGAATATATGGAAAAGCTCAAGGTCACGTTATTCTATAGACTTAGACAACTTAGATTTGATAATTGGTCAGTTTTATTACGTTCAGATTATAGTGTCGAAGAATTTGTGTTTTTAAATCTATAATCTATTGCTTAGAAAAGTGAATATAAAGTAATAACCTAATAATATTTAATAATATTCATCATTAGTAGATTTGAGGTTTATGATGGAGAATGAAGTTATAAAATCAGGGCTTAAAAACTCGATTATTGTAGTTATAACACAATCGGTTAGTTTAGTACTCGGAATATTAAAGATTTTGATTTTACCGATCATGTTAGGTACAACCAACTTTGGATACTGGCAAGTTTACCTTTTATATATTTCATATGTAGGTGTATTTACTCTAGGTTTTAATGATGGAATATACTTGCGCTACGGAAAATATAATTATCAGGATTTGCCTAAAAAAGTATTTAGATCAAGTATTAGGGTTTTCATTTCTATTCAAATATGCATTATGTTGATTGTTTCTTTATTAATTTTACTTGAACCTGATATAGAAAAACAGAAAGCCCTGCTATGGGCTTCAATTAACATTCCAATTACAGGTCTATCAGGTGTCTTGATTTACATTTTACAAGTAACTAATCAAATAAAAAAATATAGTATCTATACTATACTTGATAAAATCATTGTACTTTTAATAATAATTTTATTATTCATTTTTAAAACTGATCAGTATATTTTAGTGGTCATAGTTGATACTTTTTCAAAAGTTATAGTTTTGGCTATAATGTGTTATTCATGTAAGGACATATTATATGGAAAAGGAATTAATATAAAAACGGCCTATAAAGAATTATTTGAAAATATTTCGGTCGGAATAAAATTGATGTTAGCTAATCTAGCGGGTATGTTAGTTTTGGGGTTCGGTCGATTTATAATAGAGAGATTTGAAAATGTTGAAGTATACGGAACTTATTCTTTTGCGCTCTCAACTATAAACTTATTGTTAGTTTTTATTTCAGCTGTTGGGTTAGTTATTTATCCCACTTTAAA